>JAFGDK010000012.1 GCA_016932165.1 Anaerolineales bacterium | reverse complement strand
GGGATCGAACCCTCAACCACCGCATCCACAGTGCGGCGCTCTGCCATTGAGCTACATCCACCAAGTGGACGGTATTTTATCACGAAGCCTGACAGCCTTCAAGGAAAAAAATAGTGATCTGCATGGCTTTCTCAAAGTCAGGGATTTAATATTGCGATTGGAAAAGCTAAGGAATTGTCGGCGATGATAAAAAACTCCCCAACCCCCTGCCCCCTTTCCCAACAACTGTGCTGATGAGTGGGCGGTTGCAAGTTTGCCCGGGAAGGGGAATGTAAGCGTGAGGGGCGCAGCCCCTCACGCCTAGCAGATAAATTTCTCGATAGGTGTCAAGCGACTTTGAGAAAGCCCTACAGTGATCTGGCAACTGGGGTTTAGGAATCAGGCTCTCCGTGATTGATTTTGGCTTCGTCTATCAGTTTCCCTTCGATGTTATAAAAACCAAACCAGATTTCATCAGGGTTAGCTTCAACCAGCAGCGCACCGTGCTGCTGGTTATAGCGGAACTGGCTGCCGGGGTAGTTTCCCGGAATGGCGTAGATCGGTCCGCCGCATAATCCCACCACAAAATATGTGAGGCCTTCCACTTCCAGCCGTTCGTAATGGTGATCGTGACCGGTAAAGACCACATCCGCGCCCCACGCTTCAAAAGGCCACTGCATATGCGGAGTGGGCCCATGATATCCTGATGAATATGGGGCGTGATGGAAGTAAACCACCTGCCACTCAGCCTTGGAGGCGGCCAAGGCTTCCTGCAGCCAGTCAGCCTGGGGGCTGTTGCTGCCAATTCCATCCGGCTCAGCCCAGTCGCTGCTGACGGCGAAGAAATCGATGGAATCCCAGGTGAATTGATAGTAGCGTTCATTTCCTGGCAGGGCGAAGTAATCCAGGTAGGGCTGGGCATTGTTCCACATCCAATCATGGTTGCCCAGGGAGGGAAAGAACCTGTTATTCGGGCCGCCTGCTCCAAACCCACCGTTATACGGAGATATGTATTCATGGAAGTACTGCCCGATATTCTCATCGATCGTTTCCGGTGACCCTACCGGGTAGTTGTTATCCCCGGTGGTGATGATCAAATCCACCTCCCAAGAGTCGATCAGGGCGGCCACTCCTGCCAGACCAGGCCCGGCCTCGCCAAAATCCCCGATCACAGCAAAACGCACCACCGCTACTGGTGTTGGCGAGGGGATTGGGGTTTCTGTCGCTGTTGGGCTGAGAGTTGCTGTGCTGGTTGGGGGTTGGGCAGCAGTCTCCCTTGGGGGTGGGGGAGCGATTGTTTCCAGCAGAGGTGAGGGCTCATCAGGCTGGCAGGCGCTGATCAGACCAACCAGCGCCAAGAACAGCAATAATTGAATCCTCCTGGTCTTGGCAGGTGGGTTAATCTTTCTGATCGTGGCAAACGATGGTCCAGACATTATTACTTTGATTCAGGCTGATTGTGACCACTGGTGTATTGTCCCTTGTTACCTCACCGCTACAGCCAACAGCGTTCATCTTGTTAATCATATCCTTAAGGTTGGTGATCTGTAGCAACAGGTTTTGGAGTTCCTGGTTTGATAACATATCGGCATTTGTGGTCAGCAAATAGGTTAAATCTTCACGTACTTGTTTGCACTCTGCGATGTACTCATCATCTGCAACCGCGCTTACAAAATAGGTTCCTTCTTCCTCCGCCTGGAACATGTAGCTGTCGTTTGGGTCTAACCTGCGAGACTCAAAAGAAGTCCACCCTGGCATGTAGATCTGCACTCTGACAGGGGCCTGGGTTGTATTCTTTACCAGCACTTCGGTGCAGCTCAACATTGCCAGGCTCAGGGCGAATAACATCAGAAGCAACCTTCTACAATTGGTTAGTTTCATCGGTTTATTCCTTCCTTTATGGTTGGCAAAGAGGTGAGGTCAGGAGATTGATTTCCTCGGGTCTAGAGACCTTGGCGCCCGTCAGGATCACTCCAACCCCCTCCGGTACAGCCATGAAATGGATCAAATCTCCGCCTTTCACGGTCAGGTAACAGGTGCCTCCCTGTGGCAGGCCGGTGGGGGTGGATAAGGTCAGCTGATAGTTGCCAGCCGAAAGTCCCCTGAAGGAGGAGATATCATAGCTGCCCATTTCTTTTGATCCCCAATGGTTGGTTTCACCGGTTTCTTGGTTGGTATAGGTCAGTTCGGCAAAAAGAATATCATCCGAAAAATTAGAAATCTGGATCTCTGCGGGACCTAAATTGAACCAGTTGAGCACCTCACCATAGGTCAGCTTTCCAGTCGTGTAGAGGTAATATCCCCCTGCTCCCAGCACAACAACCGAACACAAGCATAAGATCACGATCACCAACCCGATAATCAGACATGTGTTTCGACTCTTTTTTTGCTGCATTTTAACCTCCCTCCCCAGGATATCTCCCTGGTAATATTGTACAGGAAATCTGTCCACAAAGAAACAGGCGCAGGGGTATTCCCTGCGCCTGTAGACCGGTAGAGTTAGATTACTCGGCTTGGGCTGCCTTTTTCTTCCTGCGGCGGCGGACAGCGGCCACAACGCCCCAGACAACCAGGCCGACTAAGACCAGCCAGGGGGCGACTGCGATCAGGAAGATGATCATAAAGTCGGCAAAATCCTGCAGGCTCTCGACCAGGTTTTCAACCGCCCGGCGGAAGGTTTCGGCCGGCTTCCAACTGGTATCGATCGGCTCGCTCAATTCGTATGGGCTGATTCCGATATTGATCCGGGAGAGGGCAGCTGACTCTGCCAGGTAGTTCAGCCGGCCCTTCAGCCCTTCCAGTTCAGCTTCCCGGCGGGAGAGCTGTTCCTCGGCATAGAGCAGGTCTTCGGTGAAGGCGGCATCCCGCATCAGACCCTGCAGGCGTTCGATCGAAATCTCCAGCGCTTCGATGCGGCCTTCAAGGTCTACATATTCATCGGTGACATCCTGGGCATTCTCCCAACGCTCATCCACCCTTACACCCATCTCAGCGATCTGGTCCATCACAAAGCTGAAGCTCTGCACAGGCACGCGGATGACCATATTGATATAGGGCTGGCGGTTGTCGCCGCGGCCGCTTTCTGAGCTGGTGACCACATAGGCCCCATCAGATGCCAGTTCGGCCACGATCTCATCGATCTTGTCGCGCACCTCAAGGGTATTGTTCACCGAGATGGTGATGTTCCCCTCGCGGATGATCAACCTATCAGTGATGGCTGCGCCGCTGCTGTTGGCAACGCTGATATCGTCAGGGGCTTCGATGGCCATCGACTGCTGGTCGATATCTGTGGCTTTGTCCCAGGTCATTTCTTCTTCATACAACATCCCTTCCGCGGCAGGCATTTCCATCGGGGCAGACATCGCAAAGCCATCATTGGCGAAATATTCATCTGAGTATCCTCTCCCCCCTAGCGGCAGGCCGAAGAAGGATACCACCAGAAAGCTCAGGATGCACAGGACAGGAACGCCCAGCCCAATTACCAGCCAGAAGTATTTCTTTTTGAACGTCCAACGTTTAAATAGTGTGATTGTAGACATTTTCTTCTCCTTCTATAAGGTCGTTTTTAGTGTAGCAGAATTCAGATTGAGGTGCAATTTGATTTGTGCCTGGGTACATAACGTCTGGGTGGCTGCTTTGGTTCCCGGAACACATCTGGTTTTCGATCATGGAACCGCAATGATGCTTACAGAAGTGTAATACTAAAATGCAGACGGGTATAGTATGATGGTCTTATCGTAAACCAAAATTTTTGGGGAGGTTTTAATGAAGAAGGGTTTAATTATCTTTGCAGGAATGATGGCATTCGGGCTGCTGTTTGCAGGTTTTTCAACCAGTGATGCCAGGGCAGTCAGCATCACCACACCGCAGGAATCTTGCCAGTTTGCTCTGAATACACCGGGTTTCACTTTCCTGCCTGGCAGTCATTATAACGCTGCCAATGAGCAATGCATCCTTGGTTGGACCTATGAGAAGGATGGGTATACCAACTACTGCTATCCACAACTGGATATTTACCAGGTGGTGTGGGGCGAGATGCCCATAGTCGGTGACAAGAATGGTCTGCCCACCACCTCATGGTATTGGGAATTTGTCGGTTGTGCTGGCAGCGGCCACTTCATCAAGGATCCCAATCAGGGCAGTGCCAATCTCGGAAATGGGTATGAATTCAACTATGAGCGAGAGACCTGCGCCAATGGCTGCAATGTGACCAAATTTGGGATCACTGCTCCAGCCAAACGGGCATTGGGTTCGCTCTCTGGCACGGTGGTGAATAAAACTTATGTCCAGATCAGAGATGATGATGGCATGCCGGTCTCGGGTGAATTTTCCTTGTGTTTCTATGCCAAGGGGGCGGAGAATCCCCATTTCTTTCGTTGGGCAGGTGGAGACAACTGGACTCATATGGGCGGTTTCTGGAAGGGGGATAACTTCTGCATGGGCGGCAATTATTCTGGAAACTATGTGCTGGTAGAGATGCCCTGAGTATATAATTTTGATGTTAAAAAACTGCGGACGGCAGCAAATTCTGCCGTCTGCTTTTTATTTCCCTCAAATAATTGTATTATCAATATAGGAAACGTTTTTTGATCTCATTCCTGCACTCCTTTCATCTGTCAGTCTGAAGGAGGCTTGTATGATTGAATCAGATTTCTTCACGGAAGTTGAACATTCCATGGTCCCCTGGTTAGGATACCATCTCCACGTTCCGGTATTCTATTTTGATACCCGTTATATGTCTGCCACCTTTCTTTCACCTATCGACAAGGTCAGATCCATGCTGCCCAGCAAACGGCTGCACCCTTTTGGGGTCATGCCCGGCCGGGCGGCGGTGACTATCTCCGCTTATCAGTACCGGGAATCTGACCTGGGTCCGTATAACGAGGTAAGCATAGGGATTCCGGTGAGCCTGGATAAACCTACCCGATTATTTACTGGCAGTCTCCGCAAAGTGCCATCTCCGGTAATGATCTATGTATATTCTCTGCCAGTCACCACTGAGATTGCCCGCAAGGTGGGGGTGGATTTTGTCGGTTATCCAAAATATATCGCCCAGATTGAATTTAAGGAGGATGAGGACTGGCTGAGCTGCACATTGGCCCTGGAAGGGGAATTAATCTTCACCCTCAAGGGGCGGAAATTAGCTGGCAGGCCGGTATCCCGTACGCGGATCAATCCACTTACCGGCCGGAAAGGCTATATTTTACGAAGTGAAGTGGTCACCTGTGAGCGGGAGGAGGGAAGTTCGCGACGGAAGGGCGATGCGCTGCTGACCCTGGGAGATCATCCGCTTGCTGAACAACTCAAAATGCTTGGATTGCAGACACCCTCAAGGTATTCCTATTGCCCCCGGTCTCAATCGATCCTGACCCCGGTTTTTGAGAGTTTTGCTGCCTAAAGAGGAAAGAGCAGCGGCAGAACCAGCACAGAGACCACGCCCATCAGGGCGATCATGGGTAAACCAACTTTGAGATAATCTCTGAATTTATAGTTCCCCGCGCCCATCACCAGGGTATTGGTTGGGGAGGCTACCGGTGAGCCAAACGCAAGCGAAGCCGCAATCGCCACCGCCATCATGAATGCCTGCGGATTGATCTCCAGGGATTGGGCTGAAGCGAATGCAATCGGGGCGATCAGCACTGTGGTTGCGGTGTTGGATAACACCTGGGTAAATAATGCTGTTACCAGGAAGATTGCCCCCAACACCGCCAAAGGGCCTATCCCGCCAAGAAGGTTGGTAAACCCTTGGGCAGCTGCTTCGATCAGACCAGTATTTACCAGCGCAGTGCTCATCGGCAGCATGCCAGCGATCAGGATCAAGGCTTTCCAGTTGATCGACTGGTAGGCTTCATCCATGGTCAGGCAGCCGGTGAGCACCATCAACAAAGCGGCCAGCAGGCTGGCTGCAGTGACGCCGACCAGGTTGGAGACCATCAGCACGATCATCCCGAGCATGATCAACAGGGCAATCCCGGCTTTCTGTTTGTTTGGCGCGCCCATACTGATCTCCGGCTGTCCAAGGAGCACAAAGTCCTTTCTGACCCGGCGGAGGGCGAGGATATTTTCCCAGGGCCCTTGCACCAGAAGGATATCGCCAAACTTCAGCGGGGTGGTTTTCAGGTCTGGTTGGGTGTTGATCCCCGGCCGGCTGAGCCCAAGCACATTCAGGTGGTATTGGCTGCCAAACTGCAAATCGATCACGGTTCTTCCCGCCAGGCTGGAACGCGGCGGCAGCAGCACTTCAGCAATCCCGATTTCTTTGGTCAGAAGCAGTTCGTCTTCTCCGCGGTTAATCGCCTGCACGCCCAGCTGCCAGGTGCTGGAGGCCCGAGTGATTTTGCTGGCTTCACCCTGCACGACCAGCACATCGTCCAGTTCGATCACCAGATCGGGGTTGGGGAGGATCGAGACGCGTTCTACCGGTTCGGAATCAAATTCACGCAGTAAAAATCCAAGCGTCTGCGGCCGCCTAGGTTCGCTGCGGCGGCGAATCTCAAGCACATTGATGCGGAAATCTTCGCGAAAGCCGGATGCACTGAGTGTTTTACCAATCAATCCAGATGTGCGGCGCACGCGCAGATGATACAGATTGCCAGGCAGCCGGTAGTGATCGATCATTTCTGCCGGGTTCTCTACAGGTTGACTCTGGATGCTGCTGACCCGGGTGGGCAGCATTTGGCGGCCAAGGGTCACCATGAATAACACCCCGGTTATCAGCAGGCAGAGTCCGATCGGCGTGAAGCTGAAGAAGCCGAAAGAAGAGATGCCCTGCTCGTGAAGCAGCTCAGCCACGATCAGGTTAGGGGTGGTTCCAATCAGGGTCAGCGCGCCGCCCAGCAGGGAACCATAGGATAAAGGTATCAGGAGTTTGGAAGGGGCAAGTTTGGCATCATTTGCCAGGAGAAGGGCGGCCGGCAGCAAAAGGGCGACTGTGCCGGTATCGCTGAGGAAGCTGGAAAGCAGCGCTGCTGTGAGCATGAGCGCCAGGGTCAGCTTTATATGGCTGGCGCCCCCGATTTGGATGATCTGCCTGCCGATGGCAGCCGCCAGCCCGGTTTGCATCGTCGCCCCACCGATGATGAACAGGGCGGCAATTGTCAGTACCGCCGAGTTGGAGAAACCCGCCAGCGCTTCCTCCGCAGTTAGGATACCGGTCAGCATGAGGGCTACCACCACGCCCAGGGCCACAATATCCACTCGCAGCCACTCGGTCACGAACAGGATAATGGCTGCAGCCAATATTCCCAGGGTGATCCACATTTCAAATGCCATAGGTTGGAATTGTACTACAAGAGATGCCAGATGACAGTTGTCAGCAGGTGTTTTTTTGCCCCTCCCTGAATGATGTCTGCAGGGTAAATCGGATGGTTTTATCGATTGCCAACCACTATTTTCTACCGTCTTCTGGCTGCCGATTGGCGGCTGCTGATCACGGTTAACAGCTCGGTGATGATCCGGGCTGAAAGCCCCCAGAGCAGTTCTCCCTGGTAACGCTCGAAGTAGATCACACTCACATCCCCCCGCCCATTGGGCAGAATCCGCATTTCTGTGCGCCGGTTGTTTTCATCCTGCAGCCAGCCCAGGGGAATTGTGAACCAGTGGGCTACTTCCCGCGCATCTGGCACGATCGGGTATGGCCAGGCCAGGGTGCCCACAAATGGTGTCACCCGATAGTTGGATATGGCGATGAATTCGTTCAGCTGGCCCAAGATCTCTATATCGTCTGGCATGATCCCCAGTTCTTCCTGGGTTTCACGCAATGCGGTTGCTGTCAGGCTTTCATCTTTGCGGTCTCTCCTTCCGCCGGGAAGGGCTACCTGTCCGCTGTGCAAATCTCCTTCCACTTCTGTCCTCCGGATGAACAGGACTTGCCAGCCGGCATTGGTGCACACCAGCGGGATCAATACGGCTGCCGGGCGCGGTGAGCCGGAAAGCAGCTCTGTCGGGTAATGGCCGAGCAGGTTCTTGAAAGGCTGATCTTGCAAAGCGCGGCGGATGTCTTCCTTGTTGAGGAGGTTTGTCATGTGTTTGGCTGAAGGTCAGATTCCGAATATAAAGCGTACTTGCGGGTAAAGATCAAAAAACCGGTGTGGCCAACCATCTTGTCGCTTGGACGCAGGCGGGTGGCGGAGGGGTTGTAGTAGCGGTGGAGGATCTCCGAGACCTCAATATTCTCAAAATTATTTTGCTTCAAGGCTGTGATCAATGTGGATACCTGGTTGGTGGTGGGCAGGAAACAACCCAAAATCCCGCCGGGGATCAGCGCTGGACGGACGATCTTGATATAGTTTTCCGGGTCTGGAAGATCCAAAAAAGCCGCCTGTACATTTTGGGCTTCGATCCCGTCTGCCAGGTCCTGCTGGTGGAATTTCACCCGGTGCGCCATCCCGTAACGGGTCAGGTTTTCCTGGGCAGTTTTGGCATGGTCGGGATTGCGTTCATAGGTCAGAACCAGGCCGTCATCTCCCACCATGTAAGCCAGGGCAGTGGTTAAAGCACCTGAACCGGTCCCCGCCTCCAGCACAACGCTACCGGGACCAACACCCAGGGATATCAGCACATACCCAATTTCCTTGGGGTACATGATCTGCGTCCGGCGGGGGATATCTCGCAGCAGGTCATCCAGTTGGGGTTGGAGCAGGGCAAAAAACTTCCCCATGTGGCTCTTGACACGGCTGCCCCAGGGCAGGCCGATCAGGTCGTCGTGGGAGATGATCCCATTATGGGATTGAAAGGTGGCACCTGGCTTCAGCGTAAAGATGAAGTGGCGCTGCTTCTCTGTGATCAACTGGATCAGATCGCCTGCCTGAGCGGTTGGCTTGCTGGTCTTATCCAGGGGGGGCATTATGATCTCTCTCCACCTCGATCAATAGCGCTCAACCAGCCAGCCCCGGCCAGACCGATTGCCGTAACCAGGACGGCTGGCCCGAGATTGATCGCCCCGATGTTGAGGAACTTGAGTCCGACGATATTCCCCAGGATATGTCCGAACCAGAATGCAACCAGCCCGGTAAGGATCAGCACCACCAGCCGGCCGAAGCTGCCGCCGAGGATCAGGTGGGTGACTGCGCCCATCAGGGCGGCGATTACACTTCCAAGAACAAATGCGGGAATTGTCATTCGAATAATTTTACCTCTTTGAAACTCGTTTCTGCTGCGCCTTCTCCGCGGATGATGCCGAATACGATCGCTTCGTCATTGCGGTAGGCGACTGCTGCCTGCCCTGGGGTGATATCCCGCAGGGGGCGATCAAATTGTACCTTGAATTGCCCATCTTCTGAGGGGGTCACCAAGCCAGGTTCAGCCTGGGCGGTGTAGCGGGTTTTTACCTCCGCCCGGAAGGGTTCCTGTTCTGGTCTCCCGCTGACCCAGTTTACCTGGTGGGTGCGCAGGTTGGACTGCCCGAGTTGATCTTTGGTTCCCACGACCAGCCGGTTGGCCCGGGGTTCTTTCTCCAGCACGTAAAGCGGCTCAGGGCGGGCAATTCCCAGCCCCTTGCGCTGCCCGATGGTGTAAAAGGCCAGTCCGTTGTGCTGACCGAGCACTTCGCCTTCACGGCTGACGATCTCACCGGAGTTTACGCTTTCGGGGGCGTGCCGTCTGAGAAAATTGGGGTAATCTCTCCCGGCCAGGAAGCATAGATCCTGGCTATCTTTCACGCTGGCGGAGGGCAGCCCGAATTTATCGGCCAGGGCCCGTACCTCTGCCTTTTGCAGTTCCCCGATGGGGAATACTGCCCGGCGCAGCTGCGCCTGGTTGAGTACCGAGAGCACGTAAGATTGATCCTTGCCGGGGTCAATCCCTCTCAGCAGGCGCACAGGCTTGCCTGGTTCTCTCTGCAGACGGGCATAATGCCCGGTGGCCATGAAATCGGCATCCAGAGCAAGCGCACGGTTGAGCAGGAATTCCCAGCGGATATGCCGGTTGCACGCCAGGCAGGGATTGGGTGTGACGCCATTGGTGTAGCCATCGATGAAATATTGCACTACTGTTTCCCGGAAGACATCCCTGGCATCAATCGCATAGAAGGGGATCCCCAGCTGCCCGGCGACGTGCTTGGCCCGGGCCATGGCATCTGGCGTGCAGCAGCGGTTGGCGGCTTCCAAGCCTGGCTCGCTCCACAGGCGCAGCATCATCCCGAAGATCTGATAGCCTTGTTCAGCCAGCAGGGCAGCCACCACTGAGCTGTCTACCCCGCCGCTCATCGCCACACCGATTTTTGCACCTTTGGGGATTGAAAAATCCATCTATTAACCTCGCAGCATCCGGACGCGGTGCACTGCATCGGGCAGGGTATTCAGGAATGCCTCGATCTCCTCTTCGGTGGTCAGGTGGCTGAGGGTCACTCGCAGCGATCCTAACGCCCATTGGGGGGCAAGCCCCAAGGCTTTGATCACCGCGGAGGGTTCCGGGCTGCCGGTCTTGCAGGCTGACCCGGAGGAGCAGGCAAACCCGCGCCCATCCAGGACCATCAGGAGTTGGTTGCCGTCCACGCCTTTGAACACAAAACTGGCATGGTTGGGAAGACGTTCCTGCGGGTGGCCGGTCAACTGGCTGTGCGGGACAGTCTCCAGCACTGTGCGGATCAGATGATCGCGCATTTCGATCAATTTACCGCGATGTTGTTCCCGCTGGAGGGCGGCTTGCTGAAATGCAACTGCCTGCCCGACGATGTAAGGCGTGTTGGATGTCCCTGCCCGCAGCCCGTGTTCCTGCCCTCCACCAGTCTGGACTGGCAGCAGCGGCGTGCCTTCCCGCACAATCAGAGCCCCGATCCCTTTGGGGCCGTACAACTTGTGCGCACCAAGGGAGACCAGATCAATCGGCAAGCTTGACAAGTCCATGGCGATATGCGCGGCTGCCTGGACCGCGTCGGTGTGGAAAGGGATTCCAGCCTGGCGACAGACTGCCCCGATCTGGTCCACCGGGTTGATCGTCCCGATCTCATTATTGGCTGCCATCACTGAGACGACAGCCGTTTCTGGCCGCAGACGGGCGGCCACATCGACTGCACGGACCCGGCCAAATTCGTCCACCGGGAGCATTTCCAACTCAAATCCAAACAGCCTGGCAAGTTGTTCCGCCGTCCGGCTGACAGCCGGGTGCTCCACAGGGCTGGTCAGGATATGACTGGCATTCCGCTGCTCACGGGCTGCCAGGGCTGCCCCCCGCAGGGCCAGGTTATCGCTCTCTGAGCCGCAGGAGGTGAAGATCACCTCTTTGGGGGTCACCTTGAATATGGCTGCCATTACCAGACGTGCCTCTTCGATTGCCGAATCGGCCTGCTGCCCGTACTGGTGAATGGATGACGGATTGCCGTACATCTGGCTGAAATACGGCTGCATGGCCGCAGCCACTTCCTGGCTGACCGGGGTGGTGGCGGCATAATCCAAGTAGGAATGGGAGATTAATTCAGACTTCATAGGGGGGATTATAACGTTAAATCGGGGATTGGTGATTTGACACTGTGGATGAGGAAAATACGGGATTTTTCCGCCAGGCTTATTGCACACAGCTGGAGCAGGCTTGCCAGAACCTCTGATGGGCTGTCACCCTTCTCCTTCATGAATATCTAATCCCAACCCTGTTATAATAACTGCGCTATTGATTTGAAACTTAAATACTTATTCGGAAGGTGGTTCCAATGGTCTTTAAAATTAAATTTGGCACGGATGGATGGCGCGGCCGCATTGCAGAAGATTACACATTCGATAACCTCCGACGATGTGCTCAGGGGTTTGCATCCTTCTTGTTGGAAGAGGGCCATGCGGGAAAATCAGTAGTCGTCGGTTACGATATGCGCTTTCATTCCGAGAATTTTGCCGCTGCGGTGGCAGAGGTGCTTGCTGGCAACGGCTTCAAGGTATATCTGACCAGGGAAGCCACGCCCACCCCGGTGATTTCCTATGCCGTGGTTGCCCAGAAAGCGGTTGGCGCGGTTAATATCACCGCTTCGCATAACCCGCCGGAAGATAACGGTTTCAAGGTACGTGATGCACACGGCGGCGCCATTCCCCCGGCTGACCTGTCCAGAATTGAGGCTGCCATCCCGGATGACCTGGCGGCGATTAAAAAGATCAAGCTTGCGGATGGGTTGGAAAGCGGCAAAATTGAATATTTTGATGCCGCTGAAGCCTATATTCCACATATCAAAGAGTTGATTGACCTGGAACCGATCAGGCAGGCTGGTTTGACCGTGCTGGTGGACGCCATGTGGGGCAATGGAGCCGGGTGGTTTACCCGTTTGCTGGAAGGCGGGACCACCAAAGTGATTGAAGTTCATAATGTGCGCAACCCCAGCTTCCCGGAGATGTACCGCCCGGAGCCGATCCCGCCGAATGTGGACGCCGGTCTCCAGGCGACTCTCGATCACCATGCAGATGTGCTGCTGATCACGGATGGAGATGCCGATCGGGTTGGGATGGGTGATGAGAACGGTGAATTCATCGACCAGCTGCGCGTCTATGGCCTGCTGGCGTATTATATGCTTGAGGTGCGCGGCGAGCGCGGCCCGATCGTGAAGACCCTCTCTACCACCAAGATGCTCAACAAACTGGCTGCGATCTACGGGGTGGAGCTCTATGAGACCGGTGTGGGTTTCAAATATGTAGCCCCCAAAATGCTGGAAACCGACGCTATGATCGGCGGAGAGGAGTCTGGCGGTTATGCCTTCAAAGGCAATGTGCCGGAGAGGGATGGTATTCTTGCCGGCCTGTATCTGTTGGATATGATGGTGCAGCTGAACAAGAAGCCCACCGAACTGCTCGAATTACTCTTTGATAAGGTGGGAGCCCACTATTATGAACGCATCGACACTATTTTCCAGGGTGATAGAGAAGACAAGAAAGCCTTGATCCTCTCTGCCAACCCTGAGACCATCGGCGGGTTGAAGGTCACCGGGTTGAACACCACGGATGGCTACCAGTTCGGACTGGAGGACGGCGGGTTCCTCTTGATCCGCTTCTCAGGCACCGAACCCAAGATCAGAGTGTACACGGAGACCACTCATCCCGAAAAAGTGGAGACAATCTTACAAGACGGCCTCAAGATAGCTGGAATCACCGACTAAACAGACCATGCTCCGCCTGACCGATACACACTGCCACCTGGACTTCGACAGCTTCGATGCAGACCGGGATGAGGTCCTCCAGCGAGCCAGCGACCGGGGAGTGGAGCAGATCCTGATACCTGGGCTGGACCTGGCCTCCAGCCGGGCAGCCGTGGCTTTTGCCGAGAAATACGAGATCATTTTTGCTGCGGTTGGCGTGCACCCAAATTCTGCGGCAACCTGGGAGGCAGATACCCGCACCCAACTGGCGGTATTGGCCCAGCACCCCAAGGTGGTTGCCATTGGTGAGATTGGCCTCGATTTCTATTGGGATACCACGCCGAAACCTCTCCAGCGGAAGGTGTTCCGCCAGCAGCTGGAATTAGCCGCCGAGGCTGGTCTGCCGGTGGTGATCCACGACCGGGAGGCGCATGATGAACTTATCCCCCTGCTGGTGGACTGGCAGGAAAACCTGGAGGCAGAAGGGCTTCGACTGGCGGAAAAGCCCGGGGTGATGCACTCGTATTCTGGGAATATACGCCAGGCTCAGAATGTATTACAATCGGGTTACTATCTGGGTATCACCGGTCCGGTGACATTCGACAAAGCCATTGAGATGCAGCAGGTGGCTCTAGAAGTACCGCAGGATAGGCTTCTGATCGAAACAGATGCGCCTTTCCTTACCCCTCATCCATACAGGGGTAAGCGCAATGAGCCATCCAACGTCTATTATACAGCGGAGAAGATCGCCAGCCTGCGAGGTATCTCCATTGATGAAGTTGGTGAGTTCACCAGCCGGAATGCTAAAATGTTGTTCAACTGGTAATTATGAAGTTTTTTGACCTGGTTCAAGACCAAATCCCACAGGTAGAAGCCCGGATGCGGGAGCAGGCCAACGGCCACCATCCAGACCTGGAGATGGCAATTGAGCATTTACTCAACGCGGGCGGCAAGCGGCTCAGACCGACGGTATCGATCCTGGTGGGGAAAATGGTTGATTCTCATCAGGAGCGCACCATCACCCTGGCGGCCGCGGTGGAACTGCTGCACACTGCCACCCTGGTGCATGATGATGTGATTGACGGTTCTTTGCTGCGCCGCGGCAACCCGACACTGAATGCCCGCTGGTCTCCGGGCGCGACCATCCTGACCGGTGATTTTATCTTTGCCCGGGCAGCCAAGCTGGCCGCGGAGACCGAATCAGTTCCATTAATGAAGCTATTTGCCCAGACCCTCTCGACCATTGTTAATGGCGAGATCACTCAGTTGTTTGTCAGCAAGGGTTTGATCAGCCGGGAAGATTATTTCCAGCGGATCTATGCCAAAACAGCCTCACTGTTCGAACTCAGCTGCATTGCCCCGGTTTATCTGGCCGATGAAGACCACCACAAGATGGAATTGATGCGCAAATTTGGCTACGAGGTCGGGATGGCTTTCCAGATCGTGGATGATGTGCTTGATTTCACCAGCGAGCAGACTGCACTGGGTAAGCCTGTGGCCAATGACCTGCGCTCTGGCCTGGTTACCTTGCCCGCCCTGTATTACCTGGAGAAGTGCCCGGATTGCCCGAATATGATTAAAGTGGTTGAAGACCGGATTGTCAGTGAAGAAATGGTACTCAAGGTTGTGAATGCCATCCGGGAGAGCGGTGCCATCCAATCTGCTCTGGATGAGGCCAAAGAGTTTGTGGGGCGCGGTCTTGATGCTCTTCAGCAATTCCCCCAATCAGAAGAACGCGACGCCCTGGCAGAATTAGCCCGTTTTGTGGTTGACAGGCAGATCTGAGCAGTAGGCAGCAGACAGTCATCAACCAACAAGTCCGCCAATCGTCGGACTTTTTGTGTTTAAGTTTATTTATTTTTTTTCGTGTTCAACTGTGGAAAATTGCCTACTCCCTCATCGCCTGGGCACCTGATCCCTGTCTCTTTAGATCCGCCAGGAATTGCCCCGGCTTTCCCCCGTACCGTTCCCGCGGTATTTTGCCTGCAGCCATACTGCTCAGTGTCTCGGTCAGGAAGCGGTTGACCGGTGTGGAGACCCCCGCCCCTTCCCCGAAGCGCACCACCGCGCCGTTGAGGTAGGTCACCTCGCTCTGCTTGCGCCCGGCTTGCATATCGATATAAAACGAAGGCATTTTATCGCCCCGCCCGCCGACCACGGCTTTCTTCAGCAGCGGCCGTAATACACTTAATGGCAGCCTGCGGATTGAGGTTGCCAGCAGCCGGACGGGCGTGCCCGGCAGGTCCACCACCGGGATGCCCAGCGATTTCATTACCCGCAGGGTTTCGAGCAAGGATTCAATTTCAACCTTGAACAAGGCCGGGTTGGAGAAGATCGCTTCCGGCGTGATGCCCAATATCGCCGAAGTGGCATTGGCTACCAGGTTGGTCAAAAGTTTGGACCATTTCATCGCCAGGGGTTGATCGAACAGCTTCGGGTTCAACCCCGCCCCTGTAAAAGCAGATTCCAGGCGCACCGAAAGCGGGTGCTGGTTGCTGATCCCCACCCCGCGCAGGCGTTCAACGATCACCTGGCCCGGGCCGGGCTTGCCGATCGCAGTGGTCACCGTGGCCGGGATGACCTTATCTTCACCCAGCACCTTTGCGATCACAGTTTCATTTTCGACCCCGTTTTGCAGGCACACAAATGGGGGCAAATCGATCGCGAAAGGAGCCAATCCGTCCATCGCCGCGGAGGTATCAAAAGACTTGGTCGCAAAAATGGCGGCATCAAACGGTCCCTTTGCCAGGGCGTCCTCGATTGAAGATACAAAGATTGGGTTGGAGATGGGATGAGTTACTCCCTCCCGGGTGATGCTCATCTCCCGAATGTTTCTGGCAGTCTCTGGCCGTTCGAGGAAGACCACATCATGCCCCGCCAGCGCCAGGCTGCCCCCAATATACGTCCCAATTGCCCCCGCACCAATGCTGAGAATTCTTAATTTTCTCATTTCACTTAAGAGGCTGCTCAATTTTCCTGCCAGTCCCTGGCCCCGTTGAGGAATACCTCGCCGCTCATGGCTTTCTTCCCCGCCGGCTGTACCTGTTTGAGCACCAGCAGCCCATCTGATGCCGCAATTGCTGGCAGCCCATTGTGGATGCGGCGAGTCCCTCTCTCTCCTAATTTTCCCGGGAGAGGATATGCTTCGTGAACTTTCAACAATTTCTCCCCATAATACATAAAACTCCCCGGCCATGGATAGTATCCCCGCACCTGCCGGGCGAGTTGTTCAGCGGATTTGTTGAAATCCAGCTCACCATCTTGCTTGGAAAGCATCGGGGCGTAGGTGGCGCCCTCATCGGGCTGAGGGGTGGGGAGGATTTCCCCGGCTAAATACTGCGGCAGCACCTCTGCCAGAAAATCACCGCCTAACGCTGAGAGTTTGTCGCTCAGCGTGCCGGCATTTTCCTCCGCCAGAATTGGGACTGCCTTTTTTGCCAGAATCGGTCCGGTATCCAAACCGGCATCCATTTTCATGATCGTGATCCCGGTTAAGGCATCTCCATGGAGGATGGCCGCATTGATCGGGGCGGCGCCCCGCCAGCGCGGCAGCAGTGAAGCGTGTAGATTGATGCAGCCGAATTGAGGCAGGTCGAGCACGTTTTGAGGCAAGATCTGACCATAGGCTGCCACCACGATCAGCTCTGGCTGCCAGCCGGCGAGTTTAGCAAACGCCTCCTGATTGCGCAAAGATCTGGGCTGGAATACCTCAATCCCCAGCTCCTCGGCCAGGACCTTCACCGGCGGGGGCGTCAGACGCTTGCCGCGCCCGGCCTGCCTGTCTGGCTGGGTGACCACACCTACCACCTCGGTGATCTCGGATAAGCGGCGCAGCGCGGGGAGGGCGAACTCGGGTGAGCCCATGAAAACTGTTTGGGGATCCATTTCTCGATTATACTTCGTGATTTGTGATTTGTGATTGGGGATTAGGGGTGATCGATTTGCGTTGGTTTGTTTTCCTGATCACTATTCTCTATTCACCAATCACTGGGTGTTAGGACTTTTTACCCGCTGATAACGTTTGCAGTTTTGGCTCACTTGCCTTTATAATTGGGAAGTCAATATTCATTATCTTATTCGGAGGATAAAAATGGCAGAACAAATCGATTTTGAAGTCACTGATGATGATAAGCTGTGGGCGCTCCTGGCTTATGTATTCTCACCAATTATCCCGGTGATCCTACTATTGATGGAAGACAAAAAGAACCGCCCCTTCATCAAGGCGCACAATGTTCAGGCGCTGGTTTGGGGCTTGGTTGTTTCGATTGTATCTTCCATCTTGGCTGTTGTGCTGATCGGTGTCTGCACTGGTATTATCGGCTGGGGCTTCGCCATTTATTGGGGAATCAAAGCCTACCAGGGTGAAATGGTTAACATCCCTGTGATCACAGACTTCGTCAAGAATCAGGGCTGGGCATAAAGTTTTAGATTCACCATTTTGTTTGAAGGCAAGACAGGCATAGCGAATTCCCTTTGCCTGTCTTTTTTACCCCCACCTCACATACCTGCTCCGCAAGTGGCATCGCGGCTTAAGTCATTGTCAGACAATTATTGCTTGACTTAACTCTATCCCGCTTTTACAATCTAAGAGACAACTGAACCAGGGCTGGGGAGAGCGCAGATCTAAGTCTGATCTGCCACCGAAGGGGCAAATTTGGCACGGGATGCCAGATGAAACTCTCAGGTAAAAGGACCCTGTCCTTGGCACTCTCTGGAAAGCTGGCTGCGCCCAGCACCGACGGGGCAAGCCTGGCAGAATGCCCGGCGAATCTCTCAGGTTTTATGACAGAGGGCGCATGTGAATTTTGCATGCGCCTTTTTTTGTCCAAGATTTACGAGGGTGCCCGGCACGCTCAAAAGCAGCAGAAACGCAGGTTTCTATTAACTACTCCAATGGAGGTAAAGATCATGAAGGTTGAAGCAGAGTATAAGTACACACAAAACGATGAATGGGTCAGGGTAGAAGGCAATCTTGCCGTCATTGGGATCAGCGATTTTGCCCAGGACCAGCTCTCAGATATCGTGTTTCTCGAGTATCTGGTCAGCAAGGATGACGAAGTTGCCAAAGGAGATGAGTTTGGCACCATCGAATCAGTCAAGGCTGCCTCCGATATCTACTGCCCGGTTTCCGGAGTGGTGGTTGAACTCAATGAAGAACTCCTCGACGCTCCCGAAACTGTCAACAGCGACCCATATGGTGAGGCCTGGATGATCAAGGTGGAGATGAGTGATCCCGACGAGTTGGATGACCTCCTTGATGCTGCCGCTTACTCCAAAAAGATTGAGGAAAGCGAAAGCTGATGTTTCACCCGCATACTCAATCCGATCGGGACGAGATGCTCGGTTTGGTTGGCGCAAAATCGATAGAGGAACTGTTTGAAGCAGTCCCTGCAGAATTCCGATTCCCGGAATTGAACCTGCCTCCCCAGCTGACAGAGATGGAGGTTATGGATCTGCTGCAGGACCTATCGGCAGGCAACGAAACCCACCGAGACCTGCCGATGTTCCTCGGGGCAGGCGCTTATCATCATTTTATCCCTGCGGCGGTAGATGCGATCATCAGCCGGGGCGAGTTTTTGACCGCCTACACGCCTTACCAGCCGGAAATCTCCCAGGGCACCCTGCAGGCGGTCTTTGAATTCCAGAGTCATGTGATCAACCTTACCGGGATGGATGTTTCCAATGCTTCCCATTATGACGGCGCCACCGCGGCTGCTGAGGCGGTCAATATGGCTCGGACTGTCTCACGCAATAAGCGCAAGAAAGCGGTTATCTCTCCGGGGCTTCATCCGCACTACCGGGAAACGATCAACACTTATAACCAGGGTGATGATTTCACTATCGTTGGTGAAGACCTAGCGCCAGATTCAACCCCCGAAGACCTGATCGCGTTGATCGATGAGGATACTGCCGTTGTTTTGGTCGCATATCCGGATTTCTTTGGGCGGGTATATGACCTCACCGAGCTGGCCGAGAAAACCCACCAGGCTGGTGCCTTGCTCGCCGTTTCGGTAAACCCGCTGGCGCTGGCACTCTTCAAATCCCCCGGCGATTTCGATGCCGATATCGTCTGCGGTGAAGGGCAGCCGCTGGGAATTCCGCTTTCTTACGGTGGGCCTTATCTGGGGCTGCTTGCTACCAAGGATAAGTATGTCCGCAGTATTGCCGGGCGTTTGGTGGGTGAGACGATTGATGTTAACGGAGAACCTGGCTACGTGCTCACGCTCAGCACCCGCGAGCAGCATATCAAGCGCGGCCGGGCCAGCTCTAACATTTGCTCCAATCAGGGGCTGATGGCTCTGGCAGCTACAGTGTATATCAGCCTGCTGGGCAAAGACGGCCTGCGTGAGGTTGCCAACCTGAATTATCAGAATGCCCACTATGCGGCCAGGAAGATTTCAGGAATTGACGGTTTTGAACTTTGGACGGATGGTTTATTCTTCAATGAGTTTGCTGTGAGATGCCCCCTGCCAGTAGCGGAGTTGAACGAACGTCTCCTGGATGCCGGTATCATCGGCGGCTACGAACTTGGACAAAACTACCCCGGCATGGAAGATACCATGCTAGTGGCGGTTACCGAGATGAACCGTAAGGAAGATATCGACTACCTGGTTGAGGTTTTGAAGGAGGTGGCTCATGGGTAAGAAGACGATTTACGATAAATCTGTGCCGGGCCGCCGCGGAATCCGTTTCCCCAAGCCGGAGGTGCCCGAAACACCTCTTCCAGATGCTCTCTTGCGCGCCGACCTGCCGCTTCCGGAAGTCAGCGAGAATGAGGTCATCCGCCATTTCACCAAACTTTCTCAGCTCAACCACGGCGTGGATATCGGCTTCTACCCGCTTGGTTCCTGCACGATGAAGTATAACCCCAAGGTGAACGAAGCCGCTGCACGGTTGCATGGTTTTTCCCAGATCCATCCTTTGCAGCCGGAAGAGACTGTGCAGGGTGCCTTGCACCTGATGTACCAGCTTCAGGAGCATCTTGCTGAGATCGGCGGTTTTGCCGGGGTCACCCTCCAGCCGGCTGCCGGGGCACATGGCGAGTTGACCGGTATCTTGATGGTTAAGAAATATCACGAGGTAAACGGAGAGCCGCACCGCAACAAGATCCTTGTCCCCGACTCCGCCCACGGCACCAATCCGGCCACCTCGGCGATGAGCGGTTTTATTGTCAAGGAAATCCCTTCAGATGAGCGCGGCAATGTGGACCTGGAAGCCCTCAAGGCGGAATGCGATGAGACCCTGGCTGGTTTTATGCTCACCAACCCCAACACGCTTGGTCTGTTTGATGAGAATGTCTGCGATATTGCCGCCATTGTGCATCAGGCGGGAGGTTTGATGTACGGGGACGGCGCAAACATGAATGCCCTGCTGGGAATCGCCAAACCAGGCGAGTTCGGCGTCGATATCATGCACTACAACCTGCACAAAACCTTCTCCACTCCGCATGGCGGGGGCGGGCCGGGTTCCGGGCCGGTTGGCGTGGTCGAAAAACTGGTGGACTTCCTCCCCGGGCCGGTGGTGGTCATGGAGCAGGATGATTCGGGTTTTGACTTCCCCTACTACTACTTTGCCACCCCCAAACACAGCATCGGACGGATGAAGTCCTTCCACGGGCAGTTTGGTGTGATGGTCAGGGCATATACCTACATCCTCATGCACGGCCCTGACGGCCTGCGCGAAGTGGGCGAGCTTGCTGTCCTCAATGCCAATTACCTGATGCATAAACTCAAGGGTGTTTACCGGCTGCCTTACGACCGGGTCTGCATGCACGAGTTTGTCCTCGAGGGACGCTGGCCGGAGGTGGAGGATATCCACGCCCTGGATATCTCCAAGCGATTGATGGACTTTGGCTTCCACCCGCCGACCAACTACTTCCCCTTGATTGTGCGCGAAGCCTTGATGATTGAACCGACCGAAACCGAGACGAAAGAAACTCTGGATGCCTTTGCCGATGCCATGCTGCAAATTGCAGAGGAAGCAAAGACCAATCCAGATTTGCTGCACAGCGCTCCGCACAATACACCGATTGGGCGTCTGGATGAAGTGCATGCCGCCAAGAACCTGATTCTTTGCTGTGGTTTGCCAGATAGTTATTCAGACTAGAATTCTTGTTCCTTCGCTACAGCCCTGGATATTCCAGGGCTGTTTTTCTAACTGACGATTTTTGAAACTCTTCCGCTAATACCTGATCACGATCGCACTGGTTTGCTGGCCTTTGGCTTCTGGCAAGATTCCCAACACTGTTGTTTGCCCCTCTCTGTTGAGGTTTAAACGCGCAAACGGGATGGTTGTCTGGTTAGGATAAGGGATGAATTCAGATATTTCCCAATCGTAGCTGGGTAATTCCCGAATGTAAAAAGCTTGCAGTGAATCAACGCTGGCCTGGCCTGAAAAAGCCAGCCATTCCTCTGATGCGTTGACATCCGTGAGTATGGCGCATGGATCAGCGGGTTCAAAACCAGGGGGCAGAGGGATATTGCCTTCTGCTGTGGTTAAATCTGGAACATGCTGGATAAAATGCAAATCTTTGATGATGCTGGTGGCCAGCGGTTCAAACCAGTCTCGCTGATCCAGTGGGTGTTCAACCATCAGATGCAAGATGGTCAGCCCATAGGACAAGATTCCGGTCCACAGGCGTTGTCTTTTGGTTTTGGGCATGACGATTTCAGCTTCATACCCACTGCCGCTGCCAATTTTCAGAGGGGCTGCGCCTACGTTCTTTGCCCCAACCATCAGGGAAATTTTGGTGATGTGTGCTTCCCATAGGGGGTCAATGCTTTCTCCGGTATGGTTGAATTCTCCGCGCACCAGTAAATACCCAGCTTGAAAACCGATGTATTCGCGGTTTAGGGCTTCAAGATGGGCGGCAAATGCCTGGATTTCCCCATTCCTTTGCGATACCCAACTATCCGGGTATGTGAGTTTGTATCCCCATAGAGGATCGAAAAAGGTGTTCATTGCATATACAAAAGCGGGGACAGAGGTCTGTTAGCTCCGTCCCCGCCTGTTTGTGTGAGCTGCAAGTGATTACCCACCAGCCACGGCTGGAATATAGGTAACCCGGTCTCCATCACTCACCAGGTCATCCGGATCTGCTTGCAAATTGTTTACCATGATCACTTTGACTTCCTCAGCGGGAAGGTCCAAGCATTCACGGAGCTGATCCAAAGTCGTTCCCGGTTCGATCTGGACAATTTTGGCTTCGCCGATAGCCAGTTCAGGCAGATAACGGCGCAAGGTGGCAAAGACTCTTACTTCTGCCTCCACGCCTACTCGTCAGTTCCATTGACCCAGGCGTAAACCAGGTCAAGGTCTTCGTCGGAGGTATCCCAAACGACATTGTGCGGTGGGAGTTTCTCAAACCGCATAAATTCGGGCAGACGGTCATCCGCGGCAGTAAAGCCGGCGCGCTCGTTGAAAATGCGCTCCATCTTGAGAATTTCTTTGCCCATCGGAATCACATCATCACCAGTGATTTCCATTCCCATCACACCGGCAACCGATTCAGCCATGCCGGCCCAGCCTTCGGCAATGTCGAGGATCGGGAAGGCGATGAACAGGCAGTAGCCGGTACTATCGATGAAGGCTGTTGCAGCCTGGAAGGTGAGTGAAAGGTCTGCTTTGCCTTCTTTTGAGAGAGGGTCAACCTTTCCACCAACACCTGCAATTTCTGGGGCAATTGTGTAGCCAGCGGTATGGTCTGCGCCCATAGTGCTGGTCGCATAGGTGACCCCAATCCCCTTAATGGCGCGCGGCTCATAGGCGGGCATGGATTGGCCCTTTACCGTGGGTACCCTGGAAACACCAAAGGCTTTGGCGGTAGCTTCCACACCCTGTCCGAGGATGCGCCCCATAGGCGTACCCTTCCTGATCTCATCAAACAGGGCCAGGGCTCCTACTTTGTCACCGAACTCGAGTAGTCCGCCATCCATCGCCACTGCGACGGTATTACCAGCTTCGATTGTGTCCAGACCAATGTCATTGCACTCCCAGGTCATTTTGGCGACGTAATCCAAGTCATTGATGCCGCAGTTGGCGCCTAACGCCCATGAGGTTTCATACTCAACGCAGGAGACAAAATCTTCGCCCTCCTCATTGGGATAGATATTGGAGCATTGGATGATGCATCCTGGATGGCAGCCATGGCCAGTCATACCTGACTGGCGTTTCTCCACCATTTCGGCGACCATTTCACCGGAGATTAGGGCTGCGCCCTCAAATTGACCGGCACTAAAATTGCGGGTTGGCAAGCCTCCAGCCTCGTTGATGATGTTCATTAGCACATTGGTGCCGTAGGAGTTCAGTCCTCCATCTTTCTTGGTCAGGTCGTGCTGCATGATAGCTGCGGTCAATTTCTTGCGACCTTGTTTGAACAGGTCCATATCCGCAATCTCTACACCCGGACCGCCAGCATCATCGATTACGATTGCTTTGACGCCGCGTGCACCCATCACCGCCCCCATGCCGCCGCGCCCGGCATACCGGCCGGGTTTGTTTTCCGGGTCGTTGACCGAAATTCCCGCGTTGGAGAGTTTTCGTTCGCCAACCTGACCAATCCCGATAACTGCTGGTTCGTTAGGGTATTTTTGCCAGCACAAATCGTCTACTTCATACATCCCTTTCCCCATCAGATCGCTGGCATCGTCGAATTGAACGCCATCCTTGGTGATGTGGAGGGTATACCATTTGCCATCTTTGGGCGTACCTTCCAGGATGATTGCCCCAATCCCCAGCTTGGCGATTTTCTGGCTGCTCAACCCACCTGCATTGGCTTCCTTGATCGTTCCTGTCAGCGGACTCTTCCCGCCGAAGGATGTCCGGCCGCTGCTGGGTGCTGCCGGCGTGCCGGAGACCCAACCAGGGGCGATGATCAATTTATTGTTGGGCCCCAGGGGATGGCAGGTGGGTTCGATCTCATCCAAGGTAATTGCTGAGGTCAGGCCTCGTCCTGCCCATTTTGCCCATTTTTCAGGCATGTCCTCATAGGTTGCGCTGAGATCAGACATGTTGATCCGCAATAGTTTTCTAGTCATTTTTTTTCTCCTTCCTTAGGGTTGTTAAAACTAGAGAGCATGTTTTGGTGGTTACTTGTTTGTGTAGGTGTGGTGCAGGGCACCGTGTTCTCGCATCGCTTGCTTAAGGGAATTAGACATTGGCATTCCATCCCGATATTGATACGGCCACATATAGCCGTGGGAAAAGATGCCTACATGATCCCCATCGTGAAGCACTTCTTTCTTGGACGCGTTCAAGCCTGGCACATCGCACAAGACCGCATTGATGAAGATGAAACTTGTATCTTCAGGGCAGATGTTGAAGCGAGCAAACAAGTCCTCAATCCGGGAGCCAGACTCAAGCTCTAAATCCATCTTGGTGAGGTGTTTGCCGCCGGCGAGTTTTGCCAGGGATCCGTAAATTGCCAGGTCTATGGTTATTGACATGTTGCAATCTGCATCCTTATCTATATCATATAACAAGATTGTGAAAGAATCAACAAATGGGGTGCAATTTTTTATAGTTTACCTAAGTTGCTACCTTAGTCACTACAATTTCGATCAAGGTTGACTGCCACCCCAACCCCCCTCCTCCGAAAAAACTGGCTGTCTACCTTAAATCACCTTGTGGGGGAGGGGTTCGGGGTGGGGGGTTGCATAAATTCCTTATTCGATCTCACTATCTTATTCAATATTTCACCTTATTCAAAACAAGGTGGCAACTTGGGTTAGTTAATGGTCTGAAAGTTGGCTATTATCTAAAAAACCCACCCGTCTAACTGGTTAGACGGGTGGGTTACATTTTTCCATCGAGTCACTTTATGGACGCAGGAGGGGGCTTACCGAAGCTGCCGGGCGATCTCCACCAGTTCAATGAATTCAAAGAACTCATCCCGTTCCAATTCAAAGCCGATATCTTTAGCGTAGTCCAGCACCTCATCGAGTGAGCTGCGATCTGCCCAGTAGCTTTCTTTGAGGATTTCAGCAAACTCGGCCACCAGCACATCCATCTGGAAGTACAGGTCTGCCTGAGAGAAGCGGTCTGGCAGCTGGCGGGTATCAAAGGTCTCGCTGATCTCCCGCACCCGGAAATCGTCCGGGTCCTGCCAGCGGAAGTTGACTGTGGCGATCTCGCCGCGTGCGCCCTTGAGGACCTTCAACTCGTATAACGCGGTCACCGAATGCCCGGCGCCGATCTCGGCTGCATCCACGCTGTTGTCTCTAAAATCTTCATCGGCAATCGATCGGTTCTCAAAGCCCACCAGGCGGTAATCTGAGACTACATCCGGGTTGAAGACCACCTGCACTTTCGCGTCGTAGGCAATCACCTGCAGGGTACTCACCAGATCATACACAAACAGCCGGTTGGCTTCTTCCATCGTATCCACATAGGCGTAGAAGCCGTTGCCCTGGTCGGCCAGCTGCTCCATCAGCACATCGTTGTAGCTGCCCATCCCTACACCGATCGAGGTCAGGTTGATGCCCTCGGCGGCATAGTCCTTGATCGATTCCCAGATACTGCCCGGTCCGGTATTGCCCACATTGGCAATCCCATCCGAGCACAGGATCACCCGGTTGATGCCGCCGGGGATATACGCCTGGTTGGCCTGCTCGTAACCCAATATCAGGCCGGCTTCCACATTGGTGGAGGCCATCGGGTAGAGTGAATAGATTGCCTCACTGATCGCTGCTTTCTCCCGGCCGGAGGTCGGGGGCAGTACCACCCAGGCGGTATCCGTGTAAGCCACAATGCTGACCGTATCTGAGGCATTCAACTGGTCCACCAGCAGTTCCAGTGAGTCTTGCACCATCTCCAGCCGGTTCTCGTTGCCCATCGAGCCGGAAACGTCGATCACGAAGGTCAGAGAAGCATCCTTGCGTTCCCGGTCAGGCACGTCATATCCCTGGATGCCGATCCGGATCATTTGGTAGCTGTCGCGTTCAGTGAAGGGGGTTGGCCCGCCGTCGATCTGCAAGCTGAAAACTTGCTCCTCGGTCGGCATGCGGTAGTTTTGGGGGAAGAAGTTGATGAATTCCTCCACCCGTACAGATTCTGGCGGAGGCAGGAGGTCGTTCATCAGATAATTGCGTGCAATGGTGTATGAGCCGGTATCTACATCGGTGGCAAAAGTGGAGAGGTTATCTTCATCGGTATCCACAAAGGGGTTGACGCCATAATCTTCAAAGAAACCGTAGTCGTAGCCATCCACCTCTCCCTCATCACGGGAGATACTTGGTTCCGCCATGACCGGGGCTTTGCCGGCTTCCAGGCTGCTGGGTTCTGCTGCTTCCATCTCAGCAGCAGGGCCGCTTGCTGAAGAAGGCTCTTCAACCGCATTACCGGCAATTCCAGGCTGGACCGGAGCTTGTGAACTGTTTTCCCCGGCCTGATCTTCCTCGTGCCAGCGGTCAATCTCTTCCAGCGTTTCGGAGTAATCATTCGCCTTGAACCAGCTGCATGCGCTCAGGCTCAGAAGTACGACCATCAGGATTACGATTGTTTGGGTGATTCTTTTAATGTTCATCTGAATTTCCTCTCTTTCTTTATTTTATCAAACAATACTTTCCAGAAAACAATCAATTGGCGTAATTTATTTTCTATTTTCATAACGATTGTGATTTTGGTTTGGTTCCCATTGTCCTCTCGCTGATGGTAAAATGAAATGCTCAAATTGCCGGTATGAGGATATTAAATCATGATAAAAGCTATCCATTTTTCCGAACTAAGTGATGTGATCCAGGTGCATGTCGATGATCATCATGTGATCTCTGCGCCGCGCGGTACCTCCATCGGCGAGATCCTCGAAATTGTCAGTGGGGAGTACGATGCCGAGATCGTTGGCGCGGTAATCAATGGATCTTTGAGAGAATTGACCTACCCGGTCAATTACGAATCCACCGTTTCCCCGGTTACCATGTCCAGCCCGGACGGGATGCGGATTTACCGCCGTTCCCTGATCATGCTTTTAGAAACTGCATTCTTCAACCTGTATCCGGACAAATCGATTGTCATTGATCACTCGGTCTCCTTTGGCGGGTATTTCTGCCGTCTGGACGGATCTCCCCAATTTACCAAGGAGGAGATCGCCGCGCTTGAATCCAGAATGTGGGACCTGGTGAGGGAGGATATCTGCATCGAACGGCGCGAAGTCTCGCTGGAAGAAGCGTTGGCTTATTTTGAGAAAATCAACCAGCCAGATAAGGTCAGTTTACTTAAACACCGCAAAAAAGATTACCTGATGATGTATTTCATTGGCGGACACAGCGATTACCATCACGGCTACATGGTGCCATCCACGGGGTATCTGAAATGGTTTGCCCTTGAGCCAGCCGATGGCGGATTTACCCTGCGGTTCCCACGCCGGGGCAGCCCGGAAGAGATCGTCCCGCTGCAAAACTATCCCAAGCTGTTGGCCACTTTCCGCCAATATGGGGACTGGCTTGAACGCCTCGAAATTGATAGTGTTGGATCGCTGAATGATGCGATTACCCACGGGAGAATTCGCGAGGTCATTTTGGTCTCTGAGGCGCTTCACGACTTGAATTACGCAAAAATCGCCGGACAGATTGCGGATCGGAGAGGTGAAGTGCGGGTCGTGTTGATTGCGGGTCCATCCTCGTCGGGGAAAACCACATCTTCCCGGCGGCTTTCAATTCAACTGCTGGCCCATGGTTTGCACCCCTTCCCCCTCGAACTTGATAATTACTTTGTCAACCGCAATGAGACTCCTGTGGATCAAGAAGGCAATTTAGACTTCGAGCATATTGATGCCCTCAATCGCACCCGTCTGGGCCAGGATATCAAAAGGCTGATTGCAGGGGAAGAGGTACAACTGCCAAAATTTGATTTCCATAGCGGTACCAGCGTCCCAGGTGAGATCGTTCAGTTGAGCCCAGATCAGATCATCATCCTTGAGGGGATCCACGGTCTCAACCCGGCTTTGTTGGAAGGCATTCCGACACAAAAGACATATCGGATTTATATCTCCGCTCTCACCCAGTTGAACCTCGACCGCCATAACCGGGTCTCCACCACCGATACCCGCTTGCTGCGCAGAATTGTACGGGACGCCCGCACCCGCGGCTACTCTCCTCAAGAAACAATTGAACGCTGGGAAAGTGTCCGCCGCGGTGAAAAGAGTTTTATCTACCCCTATCAAGAAAACGCTGATGTGATGTTCAATTCCGCCCTGGTATACGAGCTTTCTGCCCTAAAACCCTTGGTCGGACCTCTATTACGTCAGGTTCCTTTTGGCACTCTAGCGCACATTGAAGTCAAACGCCTGCTCGCTCTTTTGGAGTGGTTCCTGCCTGTCAGTACGGAATATATCCCCGATAACTCCCTAATCAGGGAATTTATCGGCAACTCGATCCTGCAGGATTTTAAACTCTGGAAGAGGGGTAGAGAGTGAAAGAAACAGTAGCCAGCACACTACTGGCTACTGTTTAATTGTCTGCTGCCAACCACCGGCTGGCAATTTTATCCTGATGACTGTCTACTTTAGGGCAGTCTTTAACACCTCGCTGAGCCGCTGCATCCCCAACCGAATGCCTTCTTCTGAAGCGTTGGAGAAATTCATCCGCATGGTATTCTTGCCCCGGCCATCTGTATGGAAAGGGCTGCCCGGTACATAGGCGACCTTATGATCGACCGCTATCGAAAGCAGTTCCTCTGTGTTTAGTGACTCAGGCACAGTTACCCACAGGAAAAGCCCTCCTGCCGGGCGCACATAGTGCACATCGCTGGGGAAGAGCTCATCGATCAACTCCATCATCAGATCACGGCGCTTTTTGTATATTTCGCGGATCACCGGAATATGGCGGTCGAGGAAATCATCTTTGCAAACCTCATGGGCGAGATACTGGTTGAATGTCGAGGTGTGCAGGTCTGAGCCTTGTTTCGCCTGCACCAGTTTCATAATAATCTCTTCCGGCGCGATCGCCCATGCCAGCCTCAGGCCGGGAACCAGCGTTTTAGAGAAGGTGCTCAAGTAGATCACATTGCCCTGATATTTTTTTGGGCCGTTATTGCAGATATCTGCGTCCAGTTTGGTCACCGTTGGGATGTGTTTGCCTTCATAACGCAGTTTCCCATAGGGGTCATCTTCAATGATCGGTACCCCATGTTCGCAGCAAATTTTTAGAATTTGCTCTCTACGTTCAAGTGGCAGGGTGGTGCCCATCGGGTTCTGGAAATTGGGAAGCAAGTAGGCTAACTTGGGTTTGTGGTGCATCTGGGCTTCCAAAGACTCTGGGATCATCCCGTCCTTGTCTGTCTCCACGGTCACAAAGTTGGCCCCATACACCTTCCAGGCCTGGATTGCGCCGATATAGGTTGGAGATTCAACCAGCACCGGATCGCCAAGGTCAATAAATACCTTTCCGATCAGGTCGAGGGCCTGCTGCGAACCATTGGTGATCAGGACATTCTCTGGCTGAACGTGGATACCGTACTTGGCGGAGTAATCACATATGAACTGGCGCAGGGGCAGATATCCTTCGGTAGTGCCGTATTGCAAGGCCTGGTCGCCATGTTGGCGCAAGACTGTTTCGCTCGCTTCAATAAAACGTTCGATCGGAAATACATCGGGGGAGGGCAGTCCGCCAGCAAATGAGATCACCCCCGGCATATTGGAAATTTTTAGCAATTCCCTGATGGCAGAGCTTTGCATTCTCTCCGTGCGTTTGGCGAAATTTTTAACCCAGATGTTTGACATATGTTCATCCTTTTTTTGGTTAGGGTTGACAAAAAAGCCTCCCCCAAGACAGGGGAGGCTCAATTTTTCATGGGAATCTCGATATAACCAGGGCGGCATTCGGCAGGTGGGTGCGGTCACCAATGGTGAGCTCTGCTGGCGCTTTGCTGGCTTTATCTGGCGCGCTTTGGAAGATGAAAATTGGGGTATCCTTCTCGGCATATTTCAGATCAATGTACGCCTGGCCGGTTAACATTCCTTGTTTGTCTGCTGCACAACTGGTCACGTAGCCGATCGTTTTGCCGCGTTTATCGATCACCGGATCACCCAGATGGGCCATGCGCACGCCCTTTTCATTGAATCGGAAGCGTACTACTTCTGATTTGCGAGTGTCTTCCTGCGCCAGAAAAGCCTCACGCCCGATGAACCATGGTTTGTAGGTCTTCACATAGGTACAGAACCCGGCGTCGCCCACCCCGAGGTTGTTCTCACCGCCCATCTCGTGTCCGTAGAGCGGCAGCCCTGCTTCTGTGCGCAGCGAATCACGGGCGCCCAGGCCGCACGGCAGCATCCCAAACGGTTCTCCTGCGGCCATCAGCTTGTTCCACAGTTCCACAGACTGGTCTGGATGGACGAACAATTCAAAGCACATGTTTTCTCCAGTATAACCTGTCCTGGAGACCACCAGATCAATCCCGCCTACAACAGCTTCACATAATTGGGTGCGGGTTAATTTCAGGATTCGTTTTTGAGTTGCTTGGTCGCAGCCCAGCGCCAGCAGGATATCCCGAGATTTCGGGCCTTGCAAGGCGATATCCACGCGCATGTCTTTGCCCTCTTTCGGATCCCGCAGATTGCGCAGGATCACACCGCGACCAAACCCTTTTGCCGCCGGGTGATTCTGGTCGATCTTCACTTTGCCGTCTTTTACTGCGGTGAGCCAGGCCCAGTCCTTGTCGTCATTGGAGGCATTCACCACCACCAGGTATTTCTCCCTGCCCCGGCGGTAGACCAGCAGGTCATCCACCACGGAGGCATCTGGCAGCAGGAAATGGGTGTAGAGCGATTCGCCTACCTCAAGGCTGCCGATATCATTACCGCATACCGTATCCAGGAAGAGCGCTGCTTCCGCCCCTTCTGCCTGGTACACCCCCATGTGAGAGACATCGAATAACCCTGCCGCATTTCTAACCGCCAGGTGTTCATCCATCACCGAGGTATACCACACGGGCATATCCCACCCAGCGAAGGGGATCATCTTGGCTCCCAGCTGGCGGTGTGTCTCGTTCAGCGCTGTCTTTTGCACCGGTGGATCGGCTGGTGCGGTCCATTCAAAGTCTGGCAGGGCTTTGCCCCCGATTTGGGACATCCCGATATAGAAAGGTTTCTCAACGATGAGAGGGTCAGCCACCTCCACTGTGAGTTCGTCAAATTCAACCTCACTAACGGAAATGGGACCGGGCAGCTTCTTGCGCAGGTCTTGATCAAAGTCCACGAACCCATCGGAAAGCGCTCGCAGCCAGGTGACCGCGGGGATCGCGTCTGTTTTGCTGAACTGCAGGATGTACTCCTCATCGGCCACTTTGTGCAGCTTGCCGTCCACCGGTTTGCCGTCCAGATACACTTTCGTGGCTGCAGCCTTTCCTTGCTGGAGGAGTTCCAGGTCTGCACTGAGAGCGAAATTTAAGAAAGCTCTGGCCTTATCGCCGGATACGGCAAAACTGGCGTATGCTTTAGCACTTTTGGGTTTGTCATCCCGGAAGTAGAAGTGCGGATAGCCGGTCTCCGAGGGGGAATAATCAATCCCCGCCGAAGTTGCCATCTGGCGCACTTTGATTTTCACATCCTCCAGAGTCTGGTAATCTACTTTGGCGCGCTGGCTCAAGCGCCGGTTGGATTTCTGCCGGTATGGTTTGCAGGCCAGGAGCAGATCGGCAATCAGATCTGCCACCTGAGCGGTCTTGGCTTCGTCAAAACCCCGCTGGCTGATCCAGGGAGTTCCCAGGCGCAAGCCGGAGGGGTTCAGCGCAGACCGGTCGCCAGGGATCGTATTCCGGTTGACCACAATCCCGGCAATATCCAGGATGCGCGCCCCCTGGTCTCCGGATAGGGTGACACCCTCCTGGCTTACTACTGATTTCAGATCCAGGTTGACGATGTGGGTGTTCGTACCGCCAAAGGGGATGCGGAAGCCGCGTTTCTCCAGCTGGGCAGCCAGGGCGATACTGTTTTTTACGATCTGCTTCTGCAGCCGGGCAAATTCTTCGGTTTTGGCCAGCTTAAGCGCAATTGCGAGGGCAGCAAATACATTTACATGCGGGCCGCCCTGTTCACCTGGGAATACTGCCCGGTCAATCTTGCGGGAAAGCAGCGGCCTGGTGGTCATAATCAATGCCCCGCGCGGGCCGCAAAGGGTTTTGTGCGTGGTGGTCGTGACCACATCGGCAATCCCGATGGGGGAGGGATGTTCGCCGCCTACAACCAGCCCGGAGATATGCGAGATATCCGCCAGCAGATAAGCCCCCACCATGTCGGCGATCTCTCTGAATTTTGTCCAATCTACCTGCCAGGAGTAGGAAGAATAGCCGGCAATGATCATTTTGGGTTTGTGTTCCAGTGCTAGCCGTTTGATCTGGTCGAAATCGATCTTCTCAGTCTCTGGATGGACGGTGTAGTGCACGATGTTGTAATACTTGCCTGACCGGTTGACCGGTGAGCCGTGTGAGAGGTGACCGCCGTGCAGCAGGTTCATCCCCATCACGGTATCACCAGGATTCACCAGGGCATGGTAGACCGCATTATTGGCGGGACCGCCTGAAAGTGCCTGGACATTCACATAGATCTCATCCGGACCGAGCCCGTTGGCTGCATACGCCTCCGCGGCCCGGCGCCGGGCCAGCGCTTCAATGATGTTTGCATATTCCACACCTTTGTAATAGCGCGGGTCTGAAAAGCGACGGTAATAGGGCAGTCGTTCCTCATAATCCAGAATTTCGTCTTCAGTCAGCCAGCGGCTGGCCTCTTCTGGGTAGCCTTCTGCATAGATATTGTGGAAGGTGGAGGATAACGCTTCCCGGACCGCTTCCGGGGAAGTGGATTCGCTGGGAATCAGGATAAGTTTTTTATACTGTCGTTCTGCTTCAATTTCTGTAAGCTGGTGAATTTTGGGATCGAGGTCTGCCATTGTTCCTCGAAAGAGAAAATCAGACATTACAACTCCTTGGGTTACCCAGATGTCTGGGGAAATTGGTTGCACCCCATAATTGTTGAGACGTCAAACAATATGTTCTCTCGTTTGCCGAGAACATATTGGTCTGCATAAATAGTATAGTCCTTTTTATGATTTTTTGAAGCTGACAGATGTCATTGGTTATCGGTACATTTGTCCGTAAGCTCGCTGTTTTATCCTTGTATTTGGGGGCAGGTTTTCTCATTTGCTAGACCATTAGGCTCTGATTACTGCCGCTCGCTTACCTTTTGGATCAGTCCCAGATGTACAGGAATGCAACCTTGGCAGCCGGCAAATATGCCGACGGTTTCCCGTCTGGATCGTAGATCGGGTACCAGTAGGTTGCGCCATCTCCGAGTACATATTTTGGGTAGAGGATCAACTCTTTGCCTGGTTCGTAGTGAACGTATGGTTTATAGGGTTCAAAGATCGGTTTGTCCTTATCGTTGTATCCAACGATCACGTGAACAGTCACCCTCTCTAAAACCTTTGCTTTGGCCACATCCGGCGGATAGTTTGCCGGGTTAGGATTCCCGTTCGGCAGTTTTATCTGGATTTGCTTGCCCTGGTAATATAACTTTTCCTTGGTGGTTTGTCCATCCGGGTCGTAGACTTGATAATAAAGTGCGCCGCCGTCGGCTTTGACCGCATTTTTATACGCCCAGCCCCTCAGCCCGGCAGGGAAAGACACCCGCGGTTCATAAAAGTTCATGATCGGGGCACCGTTTTTGTTGTATCCATCCACAACGAAGATATAGCCTTTGTCTGCAATAATCACATTGGTGTAAACGTTGGAGGGTATATCGTAATCATCGTCTCCGGGATTGCCAGTATTGTTTTGATTACCAGCCTCAGCAGCAGACTGGGTTTTGGCAGCGGCAATCTGCGTCTCCAGCAAATCCCTTTCAGCTGAGAGGGTGGCAATCTGGTTGGCGGCTTCGGTCAGGCGGAGGTTGTTCTCATCCAGTTGTAAGTTGACCGCGGTCAGCACGATATTCAGCGGTTCGTTGGTCAACACCACGACCTCAGCGGACAGGGGGGTGGGTGTGGTTGTGGGGATTGGAGCCGCTGTGGGGGCTGGCGCGCTGTCAGTAGGCGGGTCAACTGGTGTATTGGTTGGGGGTATTGCTTGGGGAGATAGGGGGGCACAGGCTGCCAGCAGCAGTACGAGGACGAAGAATACTGGTAATGATCTCTGAGGCATAATCACCTTTGGTCTCAAATAAAAGTTGGTAGTAGCTGCCCAATTTGCTGCTAGACTTGATATTTGCTTTCATTATATCCATTTTTTATAATCTTGCCGCGAATGGAGTTGGTCCTTCTATCTGTTATCGATATAGTCTGGGGAGGTGGTCTGGTTGCGGGAATTAATCCGGTCTAAATGTTCTTGGTTTAATGCAACCGTGCTGTGCTGGTTGCATGGATTTTATATTCATGCCGGGAATAGGAACATTATTCTTGCCAATCAGGGATATAGACGCCTGCGAATGCCTGAAAGTTGAATTGTGGATGTCCCATCCTGGTTGTGATCCCAGAGTGTTCTATAGAAAATGAAAAGCAAGCCATTGGCCTGCTTTTGCATGTGTGGGGGGAAGGGGATAGAACCCGAACCGCTTCCGTCTTCATTTTTGACAACTGAGGGTGGTTTTTGGGGCTGAAGGGCAACTGTCGGCAAGGAATGCTGGGGTTGCCTACATAACCGGGCGACATCCAATCATCTGGGGAAAGCAAAAATGGAGCAGATTGGCTAACTCCATTTTTACTCTACTCCCCAATTGAGCGGCTAGATATCTGTCTTGTTAGCGAACCAGAAGTACCCAAACCCGATCGTGAAGAATAGGTAGACTGCAACAATACCCCAACCAAGCCAATTCAGGGTGCCATTCAGAACATTCACGAGTGTGATCACAAATCCAATCATATCGTAGATAAATAGGTGCAGGATAATCGCCCTGCGAGCCTTAGATTCTCCGGCATCCCGGGCATACCATGTTAGTAACAGGTTCCCAACCAGCGCTGCGCCGTATTCCCTCCCTAAATATACGCCCGCTGCCCCAAGAGAGGCTCCCATCAATGTTAGCAGTTGATTTGGAAAGACAAGCAGCAGAAACCCAAAAGCCAGGCAAACAACAGCTTTGATCAACATAAGCGTTTTAAATTTCATGAAATTTCTCCTTTTGTACCTTGACTCAAAAACCGGCTAACAACGGTGATCACTTATTGCCATCTAACCTCCTTCATCCAAACTCTTTGAGATTAATCCCTAGATAGTTTTTCTCTTTTGTCCGATAGGAATCGAGCATATCAAGAGTAAAGACAAAGAACAAGTAACTGAAGAAATGAGCGATGAAGAGAAAAACGTATTGAGCGGTTATCAATTTTCTAAAATCGGATCTCATCTATTTTTCTTCCCAACAAAATGCTTTGATTCTTCTGTATAATAAAAACAGGCCATTAAGACATCGTAAAATGATCGTTAACCAGTAAGATCCAGATTGAGAAATGTTAGAAATCAGAGCGCTAGGCAACCTCATGATCCTGAAGGACGGGATCCTACTTGACAATTTTGGTTCAAGTAAGGCTGAGGCGGCTTTGGCTTATCTCGCATTGGAAGGCGGTCAACAGAGCAGAGTCAGGTTGGCCGCTTTATTCTGGCCGGAGAGCCCTGAACAGAAAGCCCTTGCCAGCTTGCGAGTGATGCTCTCATCACTTCGGAAAAATGTGGGAGAGTACCTTGAGATTACTCGTGAGATTGTGAAGATAAAATCAGATGTGGAAATATTCTTGGATGTGCAAGAGTTTGAAAAAAGAATCGCCAAAGGTCATCTTCCCCAAGCATTGGAGTTGTATCAAGGGGATTTCTTAGAAGGATTGTACATCCAGGACAGCAGCGAGTTTGAAAACTGGCGCCGATGGGAACACGAGAGATTGCATCTATTGCTGATCGGTGCTTTTCAGGCAACCCTGTCTTCCGAATTGGCCCAAGGAAACTATAGAACTGGACAGAGTTTGGCTTCGGATTTATTGAAGATTGATCCCGTAAACGAATTTGCGCTCAGTCATTACATCATCTCCCTTGCCCTGGACGGCAAACGCATCGATGCCTTGAAATATTACAAACACTATAGTGAGATTCTAATGGATGAGTTTGGTCTTGAACCTTCTGCAGAAACGGAAAAGCTAAAGCACATCATTGTTGAGGGAGATCCGGAAATCCTCTCTCAGCAGATAATGCCGAAAAACAATCTCCCACACATGCAGACAAGTTTTATTTGAAGAGAACATGAGAGCGCACAAGCCATCGACCTGATCCGGGGTGGAAATTGCCGCCTGCTGACACTAACCGGCCCGGGAGGAGTGGGCAAGACAAGGCTGGCGCTAAACGTTGCAAGGAAAGTTTTGGATTTATTTACAGATGGTGTTTTCTATATTCCTCTTGAGAAAGTGCCCTCGCCAGATTTCTTGATCCCAGCTATTTCTGAGTCGCTCGAGTTTGGGCTCGATCAGATCGCCCTTCATTGGGAGGCGCGAGAACAGCTTATCAACTTCCTGAACAACCGTTCTGTCCTGCTAATTTTGGACGGGTATGAGCATCTGATTGATGACGGCAAATTTCTCACAGATTTGCTTCAACGAACTGCGCATGTAAAACTGCTGGTGACATCACGTCAAAAGATTAATGTCCAGGGTGAATGGGCACTGTTACTCTCAGGATTGCCGGTTCCCAAGCATTGGGAGAGGGAGACATCAAACGGCGGCAGCTCTTTAGACCTTTTCATTGCCCGCGCACGTCAAGCCAACCTAACCTTAAACTTATCTGACGCGGAGCTGGACGCTGCCTTGCAGATCTGCCAGCAGGTTGAAGGTTTCCCGCTGGCGGTGGAGTTGGCCGCATCCTGGACGGCGCTGCTTAGCTGCGCTGAGATCGCTGAAGAGATTAGTAAGAGCTTTAGCTTCCTAGCCAGCCAAAGTTTGGATGTATCTGAAAAACACCGCAGTTTAGAAGCCGCGTTCAATTATTCCTGGCAAATGCTGGAAGCAGGTCAGCGGGAAAAGTTGGCAAGGCTGTCTGTCTTTCGCGGAGGATTCACCCGCCAGGCAGCCAATAGGGTTGCCAATGCCGACTGGATAAATCTAACAGACCTACTGAACCAATCTTTGGTGTGCAGGGTTTCAGGCGGTCGTTTTGACATGCATAGAATGATCCACCATTTCACACAGGATAAATTGAAAGTGCGCCCTGAGGTTTTGAAGGACATTCGTGACAAGCACAGCCGTTATTACCTCGGATATTTACGAGATGTGGAAAAAGACCTCATGAACGAAAATATGACGGTTACCAGGAAAGAACTCCGCCCCGAAATCGAGAATCTTCGTGTGGCGATCAATTGGGCTGTTCTGCACTGGGATACAGAGGCTGCCGCCCAAGCTGTGAAAGACTATTTCTCCTTTTATGTAGTTCACGGATGGCACGAAGGCGTGACTGCTTTTGATCAACTCGCGGCTTGGATTCAAAAAAACACACCGACCGCACCACAAGAAATCTACCGGCTATATCTATCCTGTCGTGCTCATCAGGCTTGGTTTTGCAGCAACCTAAGCATGACCGAAGAGTGTGAGGAACTTTCCAGGGAGTGCCTCCAACCTGTTATTGAATGTGATATGAAAAGAGAACTGGCGCTTTGTTTGCACAACCTGGGGGTATCCGCTGAATTCCGAGGAGATTACGAAATTTCCAAGGATCTGTTAATTCAGTCCATCGAGCTGGGGGAGAAAGACCCATTTGTGGTTGTTCCCTCCTTCTATCTATGGTTAGGATATGTTCATTTCCTGCTTGGTGATTATGAAGACGGCATGATAAGTTTTAAGACCTGTTACAAACAGTTTATGGAAAGCAACAATCTATGGGGTTCTTCCTTCGCATTGAGCAAAATGGGGTTGGCTGCCGACGGACTGGGCGATCATATCTCCGCGATGAAATACTTTCAGGAGGCATATCAGATCTTTTTGGATACTGGAGATATAGCTGGTCAGGCTTACTCACTTAGCAGAATGAGTATTGGTTCAAATTTTCTGGAAGATTATTCAGGAGCAATCGAGTTTGGTGAACAAGCTTTAGCCCTCTTCAGAGAAATTGGCCACAATTGGGGGATCTATGCCACGCTAGGACATCTGGGATTCGCAAATCTGGGTTTAGAGAAAACCCAGGAAGCGCAACAGTTATTTTACAAAACCCTGGAACAGACATCTCATTCCCAGATGGCGCCGTTGAGTCTTTATGCTCTGGCCGGGATTGCCAGCACATTCCTGCTCGGGGAGGACGGAGAAGAGGGGTGGGAATTGTTCCAATATGTTCAATCTCATCCAAGAATGCCGGCCCTATACACTGACGTAGCCAAACGCTGGTTTCAGAATAAAAAACGGTTTGATGCCGGAGTAAAAACGGATGTGGGAGACAATGCCGCCTTACTTGATGAAGTAATTAGAGTTGTTTTGGAAAAAGCTCCCGAAAGATTGCCACCAAACCCTGCATAAAACGAAACGATCTATGCTGCACTTATCCTTAAATTTTTTCTCTCACCCGATTCTCAAACTTCAGCATAGAAGAGAGTTCCCCAGCATTGAGAGGTTCTTGTGGAGAATCAGGAGTGAGAACGCACTCCTGATTCTCCTATAAGCAAAAAGTCGCTTTTTCAAGCGACTTTTGCATGTGTGGGCGCGGAGAGACTCGAACTCACGACCTCTTCGGTGTAAGCGAAGCGCTCTAACCAACTGAGCTACGCGCCCTAACTTGAGCAGGGCATATTATACCGCAGATAGTTGGGAGCAGTAAGTAGGAAGTAGTGATCAGCAGGCAGGATTCAAACTGTACATACTATTCGGGACGATGCCCTGCCTACTGACAATGGTTTATGGAGCTAACATTCTCGCAAACTTTATCACCAACCCTGTCACGGTTTTTCAATGCAAAGAAATTTGCCATTCACTTATAAGTATGCTATATTGTTTGTATGTCGTACGAAGACCTTATCCGCGAGCATCGGTCCAAGATGTCCAAAAGTTTCTCGCGCCTGGCTGATTATCTTCTGGACAACTACGTACAGGCAGCTTTGATGACCGCCACCGAGTTGGCCCATCAGGTAGATGTTGACGCGGCCACCGTGGTCCGCTTCGCCCAGCGTTTGGGCTATGACGGTTTCCCCCAACTCCAGTCTGAGATCAAAGAAAAGGTCAAACAGGATCTCCTGTTCAGACCAGCGCAGGCGGCAGACCCAAACACCTTCTCTGGCGTGGTAATGAACACGATTGACAAAATGCAGGCAGCCGTTCAGCGCGTTGGCAAATTGCTGGATGTCGACGCGGTTGGCCGGCTGGTGAAGAAAATCGGCACTTCCCGCCGGGTGATCATTGTCCCCGACGGGTTGGGGCAGGTGGCTGCTTATAACCTGCTCAACCTGCTTGAGCAAGGCGGTTTTATGGTCTCGATCGTCCAGCCTGGAGTGGTTGACCTGGCCCGCACAATGTTGACCGCCAGCCGTGAAGATCTGGTCATCGCCGTGGATGTGGCTGGGGCCAGCCCTTTTATTGCCCGCGCCCTGGCAGAAGCAGATAGTATGGGCATCGATACCGCTGCTATCGTTGGCGCGGCATCCCATCAATCTGCCCTGGAAGCCGACGTTATTCTTGCCGCTCAGACTCAGGCTGAAATCAGTATGGCCGTTGTCGCTGTTGATATGGTTGTCTACACCCTGGCAGAAGCCTTGCGGTGGAAATATCAAGACCGTTTTGCCGGAAAAGATGCCGCCATTGAAGCTGTGTTTGAGCGGATCAGTTCTGGCAGCCGGTAACCCCTCTGAAAATTCAGGAGTATAAGAGATGAGATTTATCTGTTTCCGTGACCAGGCGGGGCTGGTGCAGTCTGGCTGGATATATGAAGATAAGATCGGCCTGGTAAAGGGCAGCATCTTTGATGAATACCAGCGGATGGAAGCTGACATCCCCCTGGCTGAAGTGGATCTGCTCACACCTGTCCAGCCTGGAAAGATCATCTGCGTGGGACGCAACTACGCCGCTCATGCTGCCGAACATGACGCTGAAGTGCCGGAATACCCCCTTATTTTCCTCAAACCGCCATCATCGGTGATTGGTCCGGGAGAGACTATTCTGCTGCCGCCCCAATCCCAGCAGGTGGAACACGAAGGGGAACTGGCAGTGGTGGTGGGCAAACGCGGCCGCTGGCTGCAGCCGGATGAAGCCATGAAGATCGTCTTTGGATACACGATCGCCAACGATGTCACCGCCCGAGACTTGCAGCGCAAAGACGGCCAGTGGACGCGCGGCAAGGGATTTGACACCTTTTGTCCGGTTGGCCCCTGGATCGATACAGATTTCAACCCGGTCGATTCGATGCTCTCAGTGTATGTCAATGAAGATCTGCGCCAGATGGCACCTACCCGTGACATGGTCTTCCCCATTTCTACCCTGCTGGTTTACATCAGTTCAATTATGACCCTGGAACCCGGAGACCTGATTCTAACCGGAACGCCAGCTGGGGTCAGCCCGCTTGTACCCGGAGATGTGGTCTCTGTCAGCATTGAGCGGCTGGGAGAGCTGCGCAACCCGGTTGGGAAAGAACCCCGTCGTTAGGAGGATTGGATGGAAAAACACAGGGAACAAGCCGTTCGAATTGCCAGGGCTATGCTGGCGATGGACCCCATTTATATTGACACCGAAACCACTGGCTTTGAAGATTTTGATACCCTGGTTGAAATTGCCATCCTTAATACGGATGGCAGCCTGTTGTATCAGAGCCTGGTCAAACCGAACAACTCAATCCCGCTGGGCGCCAGCCGGATCCACGGCATCACTGACGCCACAGTGGCCTTTGCGCCTAACTGGAAGCAGGTCTGGCCTGCGGTTGCGGCAATCTGTAAAGGCCGGGTGGCCGGGTTTTACAACGCCGAATTTGACTTGCGTCTCCTCCGCCAATCCTGCGGCCTTGGCGGAATTCCCTGGCAGTACCCGCTGGCGGACGATTTCTGCGTGATGGAATTGTTTGCCCGTTATTTCGGCACACCAGGACGGGAGCCGGGCCAATTCAGATGGCATAAGCTGGAATTTGCCGGGCGATATTTCAACATCCCCGAACCGAACGCCCACCGCGCTAAGGATGATGCACTGCTGACCAAGCTGGTATTGGAAAAAATAGCCGCAGGCTGACCTGCATTTGCAAGCTGCACGATGCATGGTTTCAGAGCAAACTTCACCTATCCAATTCAATCGATCGAGCAGGCGCTGATTCAAAGGTTTGGTCCCAGAATCTTTGGATTAAAAGTAGTGGAGGGTCCTCCGTGTGATTCATCACCGGGAACCCTCCTGGCGCTCAGATGAAATTGGCCTTGTTAGTTTACAAAGGGAGGGTGGCAATCCCTCCCGGCCCGAAATAGACCAGCAGCAGTCTGGCAGCTGCAGCCAGCACCCCGGCGATCAACCCGCCGGTCAGCGCGCCGTTGAATCCCCGGCTTGACCCGCCGAGATATCCCCCCAGCATACCGGCGATCACATTGACTGCCAGGAAATCCAGCCCGATTTCGAGCACCTCTTGGGATTGGTATTCATATCCCAAGAGATAGCCGGCTGCAATCCCCAGAAAAAGAACCGCCACATAGGCAAATGTGCTGATCATCAATCCTGTGAGCATGTTTCCGAAGTTTTTCATCGCCAGATCCTTTTGATACCGATTCCCAATGGGTTAAAGATACCGTGAATTGGGGATTTTTGCCAGTTATGGGGGTGGGCGAAAATTGGTTCTACCTGCAGGGGGCGGTTTTAGACCGCAGCCCGATCAGGGCGGCCGCGTAGTTGTACAATTCAGCCATTGGGTTGAATTCTGGCAGTCGGATGATATTTTCAATTTTCAGGCATTTCGCCTGCCCCCATTTAAGCCATCTTTAAACGGCAACATGCTATTTACACTATAGATTGGAAATTAGAGAAACCCCTCCAACACAGGCAATAATGATCGATACCAGGATCAAGATCACGCCGATGATGATGCCCAACATGGTTCCTTTGGTACCCTTGATCAAGACGGATTGGTTGGGATCGTTGGGGTCATAATACACGCGCACCTGGCTGTTGGCCGGGAATTTGTCCAGCTCTTCTTGGGCTCTTTTGCGGCGTCCATACCCGGTCACCCCTCCGAACGAGATTTTCTGGCTGGTGTACTCATACCCGCCCACTTGGTATTTATATTCCCATTTTGGCGTATAGGTGGTAGAGGAATATCCGTCCTCGTCATGATCGGTATTTTCCTCGATCCAGGTTGCCGTGATCATCCCGCCTGCGCTCGGCCATGCATTGCTGGCTTCGGCCTTCTTGCGGTTCTTAATCCCGAAAAAGATCACCACCCCGCCGCCAATGAATAGGGCGAGTACCAGTCCTCCGCCACAGATTAGCCCGGTTAAATTCGTCATGGTTTCCTCCTGATTAGATATGTCTCAATGATATTTTACATCCGTTTGAAAAATCCCCTCAAAATTTCCATGATTAATTATGGCTTCGAACAAGCTGCGCTCGCGAATCGCTGCCAGCTATTGGGAACCTTCTTTTGTTTCGATTTACTAAGGAATTTTCCGGTTTGCCTGTTTGAAGATATGAGGCGATCAGTCAATCTCCAAGATGTGTCTCCCCCGTTTTGCCAGATCTCTGGCCCGGCTCTCAGCGATCCCGGTGTGTGAGCCGGCATCCATCAGCGCTGTGATCTCTGCAACATCAAGGAATGTTTTCAGGTGTTCATCAGCGGCTATGATCTGACTGAGCGGATTTGGTTTTCCTTGTTGAACAGCGTCCCAGGCTTTGAGGGAGTGCTGGCGCAACACTTCATGGATCTCCTGTCTGTCTGCCCCGTTTTTGACCGCGGCTATCAAGACTCTTTCTGTGGCGGCAAAGGGGGCATAGGTTTCAAGGTTTTTGCGGATCGAATTTTGGTTAACCTCCAGCCCATCGACCACCCGCCTCGTGACCCGCAGCATTTCATCCGACAGTAAAAATGTTTCGGGCAGCAGAATCCGGCGGTTGGCGCTGTCATCCAGGGTGCGTTCCAGCAGGGAGTGGGCCGCGTTATCCCAGGCGGTGCGCGGCATTTGGGCCAGCAGTCGGCCCAGTGAATTGAGCTTCTCAGCGTTGATCGGGTTGCGTTTGAAAGGCATTGCCGATGAGCCCACCTGTTTTTCCTTGAATGGCTCGGAGAGCTCCCCAAAGGGCGGCGACTGCAATATCCGCAGATCGAAGGCGAATTTATACAGGCTGGCGCCCAAGGAGGCCAAGGTGTTGATTAGATGCAAATCCTGTTTACGCGGGTAGGTTTGGGTGGTGACAGGGAAGAACTCAATTCCTAATTTCTGGCTCAATTTTGATTCGAAGCCAGAAATGTTCTCCAAACCGATCAGGTCTGTGTAGGCTGCTGCTGTCCCAACTGCCCCTTTGAATCCTTTGGCTTTGTAGTTTTCTGCCACATTGCTGATCTGTTCCCAGTCTGCCAGCAAATCCTGGGCGTACATTGCCAGACGGTAGCCTAGCGTGGAGGGTTCAGCTGGTTGGATATGGGTCATGGCAATCATCGGAGTGGCGGCATATGTCTCGACTTTATCCAGCAGTGAGGTGATCAGCCCTTCCAGTTGGGCCTTGATGATGATCAAGGATTGCTGCACCCGGAGGGCGTCGGCGTTGTCGATGATATCCATCGATGTCGCCCCCAGGTGGATAATTCCGCCGCCAACCGGGCATTGTTCGGCAAAGGTTTTGATCTCAGCCATCAGGTCGTGGTGGATCTCTGCCTCAATTTCCAGCGCACGCGCGATATTGATCTGATTTGCGTGGTCGATCAAATCCTGGACCTGCGCTTGGCTGGTGATCCCGTATTCTGCCTGGATTTCTGCCAATGCAACCCACAATTTGCGCCAGATGTGCCGCTTATTTTCCTCACTCCAAATTGTGCGCATTTCCTCTGAGCCGTAACGCCAGGTGAATGGGGATTGGTACTTGCTGAAGTCCATTAGATTTTTTCCGTCAGGGGGATTTGGTCTGCTGGATGAATTTTAGCACCTCTGCTTCCTGGTCGGCTGAGATATGGCCTTGTTCACGCAGCGTTTCACATAGCTTGCTTAGGGTGAAGACAGCATGCAAACGGTACCCGGAGTTGACCAGCTTCTGGTTGGCGCCTGATTCGCGGTCAATCAACACCACGATATCTTCTACCTCAACATCCTGCTGCCGTAAGTTATCTATGATCGCAAATTTGGTGATTCCCGTGGTTGCCATGTCATCGATCACCACTGCCCTTTCACCAGGGTTGAAGATGCCTTCAATGTGTGACTCTAGCTCCCCTGGTTGGGCTTCCTTACGCGGGTAGATCATGGAGTAATCCCCCTGCAGGCTGACAGCTGTTCCGATGGGCAGTCCGGTATACGGAATTACAGCCAGGCGGTCGAATGTCAGGCTTTCTAGCAAAGGCTGGTAAGCGCTGGCAACCTGGAATAGCAGGCGCGGCAGACTGGGGAGGATGCGAAGGTCTATGAAAATGGGGGAATAGACCCCATTATCAATCGTAAAATCACCAAATTGAATGCAACCGTGTTGGAACAGGGCTGAGGCCAGTGCGTAGTAGTTGTGCCTATCCTTCACGGGTGCAGTGTCGGACCACTTGCTACGAAGGAGGTTGATCTTCTCTACATAATTCCGGGCGGCTTCGCCGGGATTGTCTGCTTGGGAGATTCCCCTGGAGATTGAAATCATCATCCCTAATCCGTCCGTGCGAATTCCAGCCCTGAGCACTTTTTCCAGGTTGTTACCATCTGGATCAATGCCGGGGCTGAGGATCCAGGTCGTGGGGGCAGCAGTTCTTACCCGCCTGATTGCACCCGGGTCGGTGGCCCCGACTGTCAGACCGATGTTGTTGTTCTGGTTCCAGTTCCTGGAAAGTGAAGCGAGGTGCTGGTAGATCGGCTGTCCGGAGATCATCGGGATATTCTGGATATCTGCGGATCCGGGATTAGAGGTCTTAATTACTAAGAATACACCGTGCTCCGGGTTTTCAAGATATGGGGTGATGGAATCTTCGCCAAAATAAGGATTTATGGTGACAGCCTGGGCGCCCAAAGTCTGGAACATCGCTTCAGCATAGGCATCTGCTGTGGGAGATACGTCGCCCCGCTTGGCATCCAGGATGACCGGGATCTCTTCAGGGATAGATTCGATCAGGGTCCTGAGCGCCTCCAGGCCAGGGCCGCCAAAGCGCTCGAAGTAGGCGATATTTGGTTTGAAGGCCAGGGCAACATCGGCTGTCTGGGCGACCAGCTCCTGGCAGAAGAGGAGGGCGTTTTCAGGGCTGGATTCCGGCAAGTCTTCAGGGTGGGCATCAAGTCCCACACACAACAGGGAATCAATCTGGCGGGCGCGTTCTTCAAGTCTGGAGATAAAGGACATGCTTCCTCCTAGTCTTTTAAACCTAATTCTGGAGCTATTATAGCCTAAAAGCAGGCACCATTTCGGCAGTCAGATTGATTCCAGTAAATACTGTTGCAGTTGGTTCTCGATTGCCCGGCAATCGAGAACCCAAAAAAATTCTAAGGGTCTCGCTTTTGTTCAGCTCGCTGCGAGACCATCCATAAAGGTTTTAATTTCCTCCACCCCGGTTAGTTTTTCATAGAAAAAGTTGTTCACCAGGTTAATCACCTCTGCTCGGGCAGCCTCTGCCTGCGGGGAAAGTTCGCCGCTGTTGACATCTTCATAAAGCAGGTCTCGCAGGCGCAGCAGCATGCGCACAATCTCCTCTTCCTCGACACCCTCCAGCACGCGGGTCACAGCCAAGATCAGGCTGTCCGTCTGGGAGAGGAGCATATCGCCGGTGATCGAGGATTCAGGCTGGAAGCAGTCATCAATCGTGCGGATCAGTGACCAAACCTGGTAGAGCAGCGTAGCGGGTTCATCAAAGAGTTCCCGCAGATAAGCTGCCTCGGCATATTTACCGGTCAGCCGGAAGATGTTGTACATCCGTTTGGCTGCTTTGCCGTAGTTGATATCCTTGGTAGTGTATTTCTTGACCTCACTTTGCAGCTGGCTGACGTAATGATCGAGGGCGTCGCCGGAGATGTTTTTGACCAGTTTGCTGAAGATCGGGATTGAGTCAGCCTCCAAGTAGACTTCCTGGAAGAAGCCATCCAGGTAACCATCCAGCGGGGTGATTGAGCCGTCTGGTGCCTCCCAGGTGACATCCAGCATATTGCTGGCGTTCACCAGCGTGCGGCGGACAGGGTCTACCACCACCCAGTCGAGCTTGCACCAGCCTGGGTCATCCGCCACATCTTCCCAGTTGATCTGTTTGGGAGCGCCGTCCGGGGTTTTGGCTTCAAAAAAGCCGCGTTTAACATCCGCTGACGACCAAGAGATCGGGCTGCCAGCTTGCATTAGTTTATCCCCTCGGATTAGATCATAGGGATAACTGCCAAATTTGACCTCGATCAGCTCGTAGGTATCGCCTTTGTAGGTGCTCAGTGCTTTATCCCGCATGATCTTTGCCAGGATCAGGCAGGCCTCCTGGTGGGTGTCGCCGTAGATGTTGACCCGCTCAAAGAAATCAGCGTCCCCCGGGTAAGTTTGGATCTTGGATTGCGCCGCTGAGCCCGAAAGCGCCAGCGCAGTTTCTACTTTGCCAGGGATGTCATCAAATTCCACCAGCTTGCCGATCTTGCGAAAGTGAGCCAGTTCCTCTGGGCTAAAATCCAGCATGGTGATCTTGTGGCCAAACGTGCCGGTTCTGATATCCACTGAGACCTCATCTGCGCCTGCTGCCGCGGCAGCGGTCAGCCATTGGATGGCGTCAGCCTCATCCAATTCAACCCCCAGCCTTTTGGCCGAGTCGATGATCTTCTGCAGTTCCTGCTCTGAAATTGATTGTGAAGGGGTCATTTCTTTTCCTCTCTTTCTTGTTTGATTTCATCCAATATTTTTTGTAACAGATCAGCTTCCTGCACGGCGTCTTCAAGAGCGTGATGAGATAGGGAGGACTGCAGGTTGTAGTGCTGGCAAATCTTGCGGTGGGAAGTATCAGAGAAGGGAACTTTGTGTAATCCCATGAAAAGCGCTTTGATATCAAGTGCTTTATGCCCAAAAGGATTATAGCCTAAATATCGGTGGAAATATTCGCTGATAAACATCCAGTCGAACGGGGCGTTGAACGCAGTGAATACCGGCTTTTGTCCCCCCGGACTGACCATTTCGACCCAATCAGCAAATTGCTGCATGGCCTCTTTGGGGGGCGTGCCGGTCATGGAAAGGTCTTGCATGGATAGACCGCTGATCGAGAGGGCATCCGGCAGGAAATTCTCTGAATCAGGCTGAAGTTCGATGTAAAAAGTCTCTCTAGGGTGGGTAAGGGTTGCCGCCCCTAGTGACAGCATGGCAAAACTGCCTGGAACTGGTCCTGCAGCTTCAATGTCAACTACAATGTAAAACTCAGCAATAGAATCCATTCGGTCAAAGTCTCCTCGGTTTACTGCTTCAGGCAAAACCGGCAGGTTGCCGGACCAGATTGCCGCCGGCTCATCTTCTCCACCTGTGTGAATTCCAGCCCGGTAAGATTATTAATCAGTTCCTTATCCATCAGGCATAATTCTGGATGCCGGTTGATGATCGGGGCGTACGGACACCTGCCGATCAGAATATGGGGAGATTTGGCGTGTGCTTCCCAATGGGCTTTGTAATTTAGATCATTCAGGCGGTTCACAGTTTGCCCCAATCGTATTGTAACGGAATTTGAGAAATCCGCGGTAAATCCGGCCAGCTGCTGGGCAGCACTGGATAGAAATTTTTCTTTTTGGCTGGCAGACTTTCCTGAAAGGCTTTCCAGCAGCAAGGCGCTGGCGAGTTCGTCCAGGGCGTTTTCTTGGGCTTCCTTGGAAAGCATGTAAACCAGAGACGGCCTGCCGCGCCCATCGGCGGCAGTTTGGCCGACCAGTTCAATCACGCCGCGTTCCTGGAGGATATTCAGATGGTGGCGGATATTCGCCTGGGTGAGGTTGAATGTCAGGCTGAGTTCCGTCGCAGTGGTCTGGTAATGGGTCTCCAGATATTGGAGAATTCGTTCCCGGGTCTTTTGCATATCGTCAGTATATCCATTTTAGGCTAAATAAGCAAATATTTTTTTTCTTAATTCCCTCGATTGACCACATTTGATTGGGATTGTATAATATCCGAGTTATGTCAAAGCGATATTGCTGGGATTCTGTGTACGAAATTGCTTTGGCTTTGAAAGTCCGGTACCCGCAAGAGACGTTGGAAAATGTTTCTCTTCAAATGATCTACGATTGGGTGATCGCATTGCCAGAGTTTGAGGATGATCTGGAGCTGGCAAATGATGGAATTCTGCTGGCTATCTTCCAGGAATGGTATGAGGAGTTATGATGAACGATGAGAACAAACCTGTAGAAGTGCCTGAAGAACTGCTTAACCAGGTGGCTGTTACCTCAATGGGGGAGCTGGCTTCCCAAAGCTTTATTGATAAAGCCTACAACTGGGGCCGGCGAAATTCAGTCTGGCCGGTGTTCTTTGGGTTGGCCTGCTGCGCAATTGAGATGATTGCCACGGCTTCGTCCCGCTACGATTTCTCCCGCTTTGGGATGGAAGTCATGCGGGCCAGTCCCCGTCAGGCGGACTTGCTGATCATCTCTGGCACAGTCACCAAGAAGATGCTGCCGCAGATCATCCGTTTGTACAACCAGATGCCGGAACCGAAATACGTGCTTGCCATGGGCGCGTGTGCCTCAGGCGGCGGTCCGTTCAAAGAAGGCTACAATGTGGTTTCGGGGATTGATAAGTTCCTGCCGGTGGATGTGTATGTCCCCGGCTGTCCCCCCACACCGCAGGCATTGATCCACGGCCTGATGAAACTGCAGGAAAAGATTGATTCTCAATCGATCAAAGAGGTATCTTGGTATGACAAAGAAAATCGCGGAGACCCGATCCCAATGCCTGTTTTGGGGCCAGATTTGATGGACCCGCGGGATTTTTCTGCAAATGGAAAGGCGAAGGAGTGATCTATGAGTGAACAAATTGCTGCTGCCCCGGTAGATTTGATCAGCCTGTTCCCGGATCAAGTGAAAGCGGATGAACGCGTAGGTTATGAGGGCTTCATGGTTGAGCCGAAAGCGCTGGTCAAAGTGGTGGTCGCCTTGCGTGATGAACTCGGGTACGACTATCTTTCCTCTGTGACTGCTGCGGATTACATTGATGATCACAAGATAGAAGTTGTCTATCACTTCTTCAAATCTACGGGAGGGACGAATCTGACCCTCAGCACCCAGGTCTCCCGTGAAAAAGCCGTTGTTCCGACCCTGATGCATGAGTTCCCCAGTATGGAGCTGCAGGAGCGTGAGGTCTACGATATGTTTGGCGTGGAGTTCACCGGCCACCCCGATCTGCGCCGGGTGCTGCTCTGGGACGGTTTTGAAGGCTTCCCCCTGCGCAAGGATTACAAAGAGGCATATTTCACGGCTGAGAAAAAGCCCTTTACCAACCGCTGGCCGGAAGGGCACATCACCCGCGCTGAGGATGCCACTCCCTACAAGAAGAATGTGGTTTATCCTGATAATCTGAAACCATTCGAGGAATATGACCCCAGCGTGGAAAACCTGCTCTATTCTGGGATGAAGAATTTCCTCCCTGAGGATCAGCGCGAACTGAATACTGAGCCGGTGATGGTCAACTTCGGGCCGCAGCATCCCTCTACTCACGGTGTTTTCCGCATGGCAGCCATTCTGGATGGCGAAACGGTTATGGCGCTCAAACCTGTGATGGGCTACCTGCACCGCAACCACGAAAAAATTGGTGAACGAAACACGTATCTGGGAAATATCCCTTTCACAGATCGGTTGGATTATATCTCCTCAATGGCCAATAACTTTGCCTACGTGGTTGCAGTTGAAAAGTTGATGGGGCCGCGAGTCCAGATCCCTGAACGGGCTGAATATCTGCGCGTGATCATGTCTGAGCTTACTCGGATTGTCAACCACACCTGGGCAATCGGCTTCCTGCTCAACGACTTGGGCGCTTTCTTTACCCCGGCACTATACGCCATGATCGAACGCGAATTGATCTTGGATATTTTTGAAGCCACAGCCGGCTCCCGTATGATGTGCAATTACTACCGCTTCGGCGGGGTCTCCCGGGATATACCCGAAGATGCAATGGCTAAATTGAAGGGTCTGGTTTATGAGCGCCTGCCGCGCAAGATAGATGAATTGGATATTTATCTTTCAGAGAATGAAATCATCCGTGAACGCACCGAGGGTGTCGGGATTCTCAGCCCTGAGGAGGCGATAGCCTATGGGGCTTCTGGCCCGGTGCTGCGTGCTTCTGGTGTGCCCTATGATATTCGACGGGCAGAGCCGTATGGCATTTACGACCAGTTTGATTTTGATGTGGCTGTCCGCTATCACGGAGATACCTACGATCGCTATGTTATCCGCCTGGATGAGGTGCGCCAGTCTCTCCGTATTTTGCAGCAAGCGCTTAAGACCATCCCCGAAGGACCGGTTCTGCTAAAGAATCCCTATAACGTGCGCGTCCCCGCCGGGGAAGCGTATGGGCGGGCTGAAGCGCCAAAAGGTGAACTTGGGTTTTATCTGGTCTCGGATGGGACAGCCAACCCCTTCCGCTACCATGTCCGTTCTCCTTCCTTCATCAACCTGACCTCGTTGGAGAAAATGAGCCTGGGATTGAAGATCGCGGATGTCTTCGCCATTCTCGGTTCGCTGGATATTGTTCTTGGTGAAGTGGACCGCTAGTTCAAGGGAGATGACCACGTGAATAAAGAGAAAAACAATCTGTACGGTACAGGAATAATCAAAGGCGCTCTGGTGACCATGCGTCACTTCATTGATACCTATCTGGACGATATTCGCATGCTGGGCAAGCGTTATATGACTCAGGAATCGATTGAATACCGCCGCAGCAAGGATGTGAAAGGGATCTTCACAGTTCAATACCCGGATGAGAAACTCCCCCCACAGGAAGAATTCCGCTTCATCCCCTTTTTGGTCTATGATACTCATGAAGATGGCACCGATATGATCCGCTGCACGAGTTGCGGTATTTGCTCGAAGGTATGCCCACCGCAATGTATCTGGATTGTGCAGACCATCGATGAGAAGACTGGCCGCCCGATTCCCGAGCCGGCAGAGTTTTACATCGACATCGATATCTGCATGAATTGTGGTTTTTGCGCTGAGTTCTGTCCCTTTGATGCGATTAAGATGGACCATGATTACGAACTGGCCTCCTATGACCGCACTAAAGCACACCTGTTTAACAAAGAACGTCTGATGAAACCAGCTTCTTACTATGCCAAGATCAGGCCCACCTATTTCGAGCGTGAAGAGGCGGTCAGGCTTGAGAAAGAAGCCAAAAAAGCCGCAGCCGCCAAAACAAAAGCTGAACGGGCGTCAAAATCTGCTCAAGCAGACTGAGATCACGGTTTGATTAATCCACTCCAGCGGGTATAATACTCCCGCTGGAGTTAAATTTTTCTATGTACAACAACGATACTGAGCTGCTTTTCCCCTCCCGTGTGCTCAAAGATCTTATTGGCATTCGGGGAGATGAATTTGATGACTTGTTGAAAGTCGTCATTGATTTGCCTGAAAAAGATCCTGATCATCTGGCGATGGTTTTGATGATGACCAAGCTGAATGGCTGCCTGAGCTGCAATTCGGATTCTTTCAGGGCGATGCGCGGCTGCACCCAGTGTTCAATCCTGAATGTCCGCCGTTACCGGGGAAGCGAGAAGCAGCTAAACGGGTTGTATGTCAGGGCAAGGAAAGAGATCACGAGGGTAGTGGAAGCAAGATATAAATCAGAAGGATAATTTGAGGTGATCTTCAATGAATAAATTGAATCTGGAAGTCGTTCAGCAAGCTTTGCAGGACGTATCTGACCCCTTGATGGGGTTTGGCTATCAGGAAAACAACTTAATCCGGGATATTGAGATCAGGGAAGGGAAAATCGCCCTGACATTGGTCTCTGTGATCTTTGAGCATCCCGGTCTGGCAGACCTGAAGGCAGAGATCTCCCGCAGGCTGCAAAGTTTGGATGGGGTGGCTGATGTTGAGATCAACACCCTTGTTGAGGTGCCCCAGGATATGCGCCTCAAGGATACCGGCCAATCTAAGATTAAAACCGTGATCGCAGTTGCATCTGGGAAGGGGGGGGTAGGAAAATCCACTGTTTCTGTCAATCTGGCAGTTACGCTTGCCAATTTAGGCGCGAAAGTGGGTTTAATGGACGCAGATGTCTACGGCCCTAATATCCCCACCATGATGGGGGTGGTGAATCTGCCGCCCCAGGAGAGCCGGGAATATATCATCCCTGCTGAAACCTACGGCGTGAAAATGATATCGATCGGCTTCATGGTGAAACCCGACCAACCGATTGTCTGGCGTGGGCCTATGCTTCACAGTGCCATCCAACAGTTTATCAAAGATGTTTCATGGGGAGATTTGGATTACCTGATCGTTGACCTGCCCCCTGGAACCGGTGATGCCCAGCTCAGCCTGGTGCAAACCATCTCAGTTACCGGTGGTGTCATTGTCACTCTGCCGCAAGCCGTTTCCGTGGAGGATGCCCGGCGTGGTCTGGAGATGTTCCGTCAGATGGATATCCCGATTGTGGGTGTTGTTGAGAATATGAGCTACCTTGAGCTGCCGGATGGACAGACATTGGATGTGTTTGGCAGTGGAGGTGGAAAGAAAATGGCTCAGTCTGCTGGTGTTAATTTCCTTGGCCAGGTTCCTCTGGATCCAGCAGTCCGTGAGGGCGGTGACAGCGGCAGCCCAATTGTGGTGGCGCACCCTGAATCGAAAGTTGCTGCAGAGATGAACAGGATTGCCCTCAAAACTGCCCAGGAGATCAGTCTTTTTGCGCTTGGCAGCAAAGCGGATGCTTTAAATATCAGCATCTCCTAGTGAGTTGTAATGACAGATAAAACGATTATAGGGATTCGCTTTCAGAAGGTGGGTAAGCTGTACCATTTTGATGCCGGTGAAGTTGCCGACTTAAAACCTGGCGATTTCGCAGTTGTGCGCACCAGCCGCGGCCAACAGATGGGGCAGGTGATGGGCTTTGTCGCTGATCCACCTGCGCCCGAGCGCGGTTCCTGGAAGCGGATCGAGCGCAAAGCGACCGCTGCTGATTTGCTTCTCCGCCAATCTCTGGCCCAGCAGGAACTCGCTTTGCTGATCGAGCTGCGCGCAAAATCTGCTGAGCTGGGGTATTCAGGTCTCAAGCTGGCCTCTGCTGAGATCAGTTTTGATTCTAAAACCATTACCGTGCTTTTCAATATCGAAGATCAGGAAGTGCCCAACCTGAACCCGCTTAAAAAAATCGTTCAGGAGCAGTTCCCCAAAACCGAAATCGATTTCCGGCGGATTGGTCCCAGAGATGTCGCCAAAATGATTGGCGGGATGGGGGCTTGCGGCATCGAAATGCGCTGCTGCTCAACTTTCCTGACTGAATTCAGCCCGATTTCGATCCGCATGGCCAAGGCCCAGGGGATTTCGTTAGACCCGTCTGAGATCACTGGGATGTGTGGACGCTTGCGCTGTTGTTTAATTTACGAATATGAACAGTATGTAGAAGCGCGCAAACATTTGCCCAAGCGCAATAAGCGGGTGATCACACCTGAAGGGGAAGGCAAGGTAATTGATGCTTATCCTTTGCGGGATGTGGTGGTGGTTCTGATTGAGGGCGAGGAACGCCGGCGGTTGGAGTTTGATAAGGATGAGATTGAACCCTGGGATGAATTGGAGGCTCTGCGCCGAAAGGCTGAAGCGCCCTGCGATAAACATGAGAACGGTGATTGCGACTGCAACAAATCACCGCAAAAACCCTGAGAAAATACTGACTGAGAATGAGTGTGGAGAAATAGATGCCAATTGATTTCTACGCAGAAGCTGAGAAATTGTTTCCCTATACCCTAAAACTGCGGCGCGACTTTCATATGCACCCAGAACTGGGTTTTGAGGAAGTGCGTACAGCCGGGATCGTGGCTGGTGAACTGAACGAACTCGGTATTGAGGTCACCACTGGCGTTGGGAAGACCGGGGTCGTGGGGATCATTGAAGGCAGGGCTCCGGGGCCAGTGGTTCTCCTGCGTTTTGATATGGATGCGCTCCCCATTCATGAAGAAACAGGTGCAGCTTATGCCTCCCAAACACCTGGCGTGATGCATGCTTGCGGTCATGATGGGCACACTGCCGTAGGCTTGAGTGTGGCCAAAATACTACACAAACATCGGGATCAGTTTTCGGGTACCGCAAAACTTGTCTTCCAGCCAGCTGAGGAAGGTCTCGGCGGTGCGCGTGAAATGGTGAAGGACGGTGTACTCACAAACCCCAAGCCAGATTTTTCAATCGGTATGCACGTCTGGAATGATCAACTGGTCGGCAAAATTGCGGCCACCGCTGGCCCGATGATGGCTGCCTCTGAAATGTTCTCTGTGACCATTTCTGGCAAGGGAGCCCATGGCGCTTCCCCGCATCTGGGAAAGGACCCAATCCTGGCCGCGTCTCAGATCATCACTGCCCTTCAATCAGTGGTCTCCCGCAATGTGGACCCGCTGGAGACAGCCGTGATCAGTGTTACCGCGATCAATGGGGGAACTGCTTTCAATGTAATCCCACCCGAGGTATCGCTGAAAGGCACCATTCGCACTTATCTGCCAGAAATCCGCGAGATGGTACTCCGTCGTGTGGATGAGATCATTCGAGGAATTGCCGAATCTATGCAGTGTACAGCTGAGATCAAGATCGAAGATGTCACCCCGGCTGTGATCAATGATCCCCGCCTGGCAGAACTGATCAATGGCATCCGCAATGAGATCCTGCCGGAGACGGAGGATCTCTCAGGTCTGAGGACCATGGGATCTGAGGATATGGCCTATCTGATGGATGATATCCCCGGCTGTTATATCTTCGTTGGCTCGAAGAATGAAGAAAAGAACCTGGTGTACGGTCACCACCACCCAAAATTTGACTTCGATGAGCAAGCCTTGATGCAGGGTGTAGCTTTGGTCAGCGCTTCAGCGGTGGCAGTGCTGAACGGCGCGGTGGAGTGAAAGTGGGTCTCTCGCCACACCCACAATATCAAATGCCCCACTGGGAAAATCCCCCTCAGCGGGTGGTTTCCCTGGTACCTTCAGTTACAGAGAGTTTGTTCGCGCTCGGATTTGGCGGGTCGGTTGTCGGGATCTCAGATTATTGTACCCGCCCGGCAGCAGAGCTGGCTGCCATCGTGAGGGTTGGCGGACCCCAATTTCCCAACCTTGAGGTACTCGCTGAATTGGAGCCCGATCTGGTCATTGCCGGGCAGGAAGAGACGGATAAGCATGCTGTTGAAGCTCTTGCCGGGTTAAATATTCCCGTTTGGGTTGTTTTCCCCAGGAGTGTGGATGATGGGATGTTCTTTTTGCGCCAGCTTTTGGGGCTGTTTCACACAGATAAGGTCATTGCGCAGATCAACGGGCTGCAGGTTGGATTGGATTATGCCCGGGCTGCAGCAGATTCTATGCCCCAGATCCCATATTTCTGTCCGATCTGGATAGGTGTCCACAAGGGAATGGATTGGTGGATGACCTTCAACCAGGATACCTACATGGCTGACGTGCTCAGCCTTTTTGGCGGGCATAATGTGTTTGCTGAGCGAGAGCGGTTGTATCCCCTGGAAGCGGATCTGGGTCTGGGGGAGGCCGAACCGCCTGGTGAGCGAGACACTCGGTATCCCCGGATCACAGCCGGGGAGGTGATTGCCGCCCAACCCGAATTGATCCTGCTGCCAGATGAACCTTACAAATTCTCCCCGGCGGATCGTGCTGTTCTGGAACATGCCCTCGCGGATACGCCGGCTGTGCGTAATGGCAAAATCCGCTTAATCGACGGCAGCCTGATCTCATGGTACGGCGTACGGCTTGCCGCAGCCCTGCGCACTTTGCCTGACCTTTTCCAGTAATCTGTGCCCGGATAAAAATTCTTGATTCTGACTTCCCTTGTGCCATAGAAAGTATTGTGTATAATAGAAATCCTCTAATTCATCCGATTAATATTATCAAACTGATCAATTATCACCCGGTTGGATAGAGAAACACAATGAGCGATTTTGACCTGATCAAATATCTTTCGAGAGCCAGGCGGGAGAATGGCAGCGCGGATTGTGCTGATATTCCTTCCCTGCAAAAAATTGGAAAAGAAAACCGGGTGAGTATTGCCAAACTGCGCGAGCAGCTCAGCGTGGCGCGCAGTTTAGGCTTTGTGGATGTGCAGCCGCATCATGGAATTACCCTGCGACCATACTCGTTTACGCCAGCAGTTAAACAGAGTTTATCCTATGCGCTTTCCGTAAACCCGGCATATTTTCAGGATTTTTCAGCCTTGCGGATTCAGATTGAGGCCAATAATTGGTACCAGGCGGTTGAAAAACTTACCCCTGCAGATATCGAGGTCCTCCAAAAACTGGTAGATAAAGCCAATGCCAAACTCTCGGCCTCACCCCCGCAGCTGCCCCATGCAGAACACCGCGCCCTGCACATGACGATCTACAGCAAACTGGAGAATGTTTTTGTGGTTGGACTGCTGGAAGCCTATTGGGACGCTTACGAAGCTGTGGGCTTAAACCAGTATACTGAATTAGCCTATCTCAAATCTGTATGGCAGTACCATTCCCAGATTGTGCAAGCATTAGCCCAGGGTGATTTTGATCAGGGCTACCGTTTGCTGCTGGCTCATATGGACTTAATTAAGGATCGAAACGCCAGATAGTTTGGCGGTTATATTAGCAACAAAGGATCATCATCAAAAAGGAACCAAGGAGATTCTATGTCTGGTATCCAGGAAAAGATTAAAGGAAATGGTTCGATAGAGAAGCTGGCGAATGACTTCTCAATGACAGTTGCCACTGTCAACGGGTCGGGCAGCCAGACTTCAAACCTCACTTTACAGCGTGCCTTCTTCAAAATGGGGATCCCGGTCTCGGGGAAAAATCTATTTCCCTCCAATATTCAGGGGCTTCCCACCTGGTACACTATCCGGGTTAACAAAAATGGCTACACTGCTCGCAGTGAGACTCACCAGATCGTGGTGGCAATGAATCCGGCTACCATCCAGGAGGATTTGGCCAAAGTTGAACCTGGCGGGGCATTTTATTATGCCGATCATATCCGGGTGGATCTGAACCGGGAGGATATTTCAATTTACCCTATGCCAGCTAAAGAACTGGCCAAAGATTCCGGTGCACCGCCCAAATTGAGGGATTACGTTGCCAATATGGTCTATGTCGGTGTCCTCAGCCAGATGCTGGAGATCGACATGAGCATGATTCGGTCAGCGATTGAATACCATTTTAGCGGGAAGCAAACACCGATTGATCTCAACATGGGTGTGATTGATAAAGCTTATCAGTGGGCAGCTGAAAACCTCGAGAAGACTGATCCCTTCTATGTTGAACCGCTCAACCTGACCGATGGCTACGTAATGGCAGACGGCAATACCGCTGCAGCTCTGGGAGCGATTTTTGGCGGTGTGCAGTTTTGTGCCTGGTACCCGATAACACCAGCTTCCACCCTGGCGGAATCTTTAGGCGCGTATATTGGTGGTTTGCGGGATGATTTGGTTGACGGGGGCAAATCCTATGCCATTGTCCAGGCTGAGGATGAATTATCTGCCATTGGCATGTCGATCGGAGCGGGCTGGGCTGGTCTGCGGGCGATGACTTCGACCTCCGGCCCCGGATTAAGCCTGATGACGGAGTTTGTCGGTCTGGCCTATTACTCTGAAATCCCGGTGGTAATCTGGGATGTGCAGCGGGTAGGTCCCAGCACGGGATTGCCCACTCGCACTGCTCAGGGAGACCTCACCCAGGTTTATTTTCTGGGCCATGGCGATACTCAGCATATCATTTTGTTCCCCTCCAGTGTCACCGAGTGTTTTGAGTTTGGCTGGAAAGCGCTGGATATTGCCGAACAGGTGCAAACACCGGTGTTTGTGCTGACTGATCTGGACCTGGGCATGAACCACTGGATGTCTGAAAAATATCAGTATCCTGAGGTGGATATGGACCGCGGCAAAGTGCTCTGGGAAGAAGACTTTGAGAACTTCGCCAAGAAATTTGGTAAGCAATGGGGACGGTATCTGGATGTGGATGGGGATGCGATCACCTACCGCACACTGCCGGGGAATAAAATGCCCGGGGCGGCTTACTTTGCCCGCGGGACTGGACACGATGAATATGCGGCCTACACTGAAGACCCGGTAGATTGGGAAGTTAACATGCTCCGGTTGAAGAAGAAATTTAAGACTGCCCTGAAGTACACGCCCAAACCAGAATTGATCGGGTCTGGGAAAGCCGAGATCGGCATTATTGGGTATGGTTCCACTGAAATGGCGATTCTTGAGACAATTGACTATCTGCGGGAAGAAGGGATTGAGGTTGATTTCCTCCGCCTGCGGTCTCTGCCGTTACATGAGGAGGTGATCCAGTTCATCGAGGAAAAGAATCTGATCTTTGTCCCCGAATTGAATCGGGACGGTCAGCTTTGGCAGATTTTAAATATGGAATATCCCACCGGCTGCGGAAAGATGAAATCACTTCCCAAACATGATGGTCTGCCCTTGTCTGCCGCCTGGCTGACAAAGGCGATCCTCGATATGGAAGGAAAATAAGATGGCTGAGACAAATAATGTTGGATTGACCAAAGCAGATTACCGCGGCGCTCCCACAACCCTGTGTGCGGGATGTGGTCATAACTCGATCAACAACCAGATCATGGCTGCCGCTTATGAGCTGGACCTGCTCCCTGAAAATGTACTCAAATTCAGCGGGATCGGCTGCTCCAGCAAGAGCCCGACCTATTTCATGGGACGTTCGTTTGGCTTCAACAGCCTGCACGGACGTATGCCAGCGGTTGCCACCGGCGGCTTATTTGGCGATCACCGCCTGAAAGCGATTGCCATGAGCGGGGACGGCGATACTTCCAATATCGGTATGGGACATTTCAAGCATGTCATCCGCCGCAACCTGCCGCTGGTGTATATTGTGGCGAATAATGGCGTTTACGGCCTCACCAAGGGACAATTCTCTGCCACGGCTGAGCTGGGGCTGCGGCTAAAAAGCCAGGGTGAAAACCTATATATGCCAATCGACATCGTACTGGAAGCGCTGGCATCATCTGCCACCTTCGTTGCCAGATCCTTTGCCGGTGATGCGGCTCAGGTCAAGGAACTGGTGAAAGCAGCCTTCAGCCACGATGGAATCTCCGTTTTGGATATCATCAGCCCGTGTGTGACCTTTAACAACCGGGATGAATCCCACCACTCTTACAGCTGGGGCAAACAGCACCGTGAGATGATCCACGACTTCAACTTTATTCCAAAAGAACAAGAAATTACAGTTGAGGATGGATTTGAAGAAGGGTCAGTCCAGCAGGTGACGATGCATGATGGCTCCAAGGTAGTGCTTCAAAAGCTGGATCGTGATTATGATCCCTACGACCGGATCAATGCCATCAAAACTGTCCAGGAGGCCAACCAGAAGGACATCCTTCTCACCGGCTTGATCTTTGTGGATACCAGCTCGAAATCTTTAATCGATCTGTACGAACTGCCTGAGGACCGTGCTCTGAACCGGATGCAACAGGAAGAGCTTCGTCCCCCAAAAGGGATGCTCGATCTGATCAACGCCCAGATGTTCTAAGCTGGATATTTGGAGACTTAAAAAACGCCGTCCGATCAGGGCGGCGTTTTTTCTGATCAATGGCGGATGGTTACCGAGGCTTTGCCTATAATCCTCAATGCACACCGATCTTATGCAGCAAAGCCAGGTTCGGCGGCAGATAGCTGCCGACCGGGAAGCTGCACACCACCACTACTTCCTGCCCAGACTTAATCGGGGTTGCAGCAACCATGGCTTCATCCACATACGCCAGCATCTCTTCAAGCGAATGCGCCTTCTTAATTTTGTATGGGTACACACCGTGGTAGAGTGCCATTTTATTGAAGGTGTCATCCTCCGGGGTGAAACCCACGATTGGCACGCGCGGCCTTTCCTTTGACATGATCCTGGCTGTCCGGCCGGATTGGGTGAATACCACCACCGCGCTTACATGCAGGTCGTGGGCCAGTTCTTTGGCTGCCCCGGCAATCGCCTCGGCGTCATCGCTGTACTGGATAGATTGTGACCCGTGCCAGCGGCCCCATTCCTTGAGATGTTTTTCAGATTCGCAGATAATCGCTTCCATCATCATGATCGTTTCGGTGGGGTATTCGCCTACCGCGGTTTCGCCAGAGAGCATCACCGCATCTGAGCCATCGAAGATCGCATTGGCCACGTCGGTGGTTTCGGCTCGGGTAGGGCGCGGGTTGTGGATCATTGAATCCAGCATCTGGGTGGCAGTGATCACAATCTTCAGATGCCTGTTGGCTGTTTCGATGATCTTTTTCTGGATGATCGGCACCTCTTGAGGGGGCATTTCTACTCCCAGGTCTCCTCTGGCCACCATCACTCCATCTGCGATTTGGATGATCTCTTCCAGATTGTTCAATGCTTCAGGACGCTCCAGTTTGGCAATTACGATTGGTGAATTTTTTTTATCACCTATCTCACTGATTGCCCGCCGCACGCGGGAGATATCCTCAGCGCTGGTGACGAAAGAGACCGCCACCGCGTCGACGCCAAGGGACATGCCAAACTTAAGATCTTCCTCATCTTTTTCTGTGAAGCCTGGAATGTCCAAGGTTGTCCCGGGCAAATTGACACCTTTGTTGGGCCTCACCTCACCGCCAGTGATGACTCTACAGGTGATCTCCTTCCCCTCCACCTGTTCTACTTTTAATTCCAGATTGCCATCATCCAGCAAGATTCGCTTGCCCGGTTCCATGTACCGGTGCATGTCGGGAAAATCGACAAAGATATGGGTATCATCAATCGGAGGTTCGGTGGTCAGGGTCACAGTTTCGCCGGGATAAATCGTCATGAAGATTTCACCGGTGCGAATCTTCACTCCTTGAAGGTCTTGCATGATACAAACCGGAATTCCCATTCGGTGGCTGATGTTTCGCAAGTGATTGTAGGTTTGTTCATGCAGATCATAGGTGCCGTGCGAGAAATTCAACCTGGCCACATTCATCCCTGCTTTGATCAGCTTTTGCAGATTGACCTCATCCTGGGTGGCTGGGCCGATGGTAGCGACGATTTTGGTTCTGCGGTTAGATAACATGATTAGATGTAATTCATCTCCTTGGCTTTTGCGGTCAGTTTGTCCCTAAACTTTGGATGGGCCACATTAATCAAGGCCTGGGCTCTTTGGCGGATTGTCTTGCCGTACAGGTCTGCAATTCCATATTCGGTGATCACATAATGGACATGATTGCGGGAGGTGACCACCCCGGCGCCCTGTTTGAGCATGGGCATAATCCGGCTGATCTCATCTTCCTTGGCAGTGCTTGGCAGGGTGATAATTGGAACGCCCTCGTGGGAACGGGCTGCACCGTAGATAAAATCCAACTGACCTCCAACACCGCTGTACAACTTAGACCCGATACTGTCAGCACAGATTTGGCCGGTGAGATCGACCTCAATAGCGGAATTTATCGCCACCATCCGGCGATTTTGTGCGATCACAAAAGGATCGTTAACGTATTCTGTCGGGTGGAACTCAATCAGGGGGTTATCATGCACCCAGCGGTACAGTTTTTTGGTTCCGATGATGAATCCGGCGATGATCTTGCCCTGGTGAAGCGTTTTTTTAGCGTTTGTGATGACTCCGGCATTCACCAAATCAATTACCCCATCTGAAAACAGCTCTGTATGGATCCCTAAATCCTTTTTATCATACAGGTGTTTTAACACCGCATCCGGGATCGCGCCAATCCCCATTTGCATGGTGGCTTCATCTGGGATCAATTCGGCGCAATATCCTGCAATTTGCCTGGTGGTTTCGGTTGGGCCTACCGCACTCATGGCGTGCTCCGGTAAGTCATAATCCACCGGAACCATGTAATCAAGTTTGCTTACGTGGACGAATGAATCACCCAGCGCACGCGGCATCTGCTGGTTGACTTCAGCGATCACAATCCGGGCAGCATTGGCTGCGCTTTTGGTTAAGCCCACTTCAACACCCAGGCTGCAGAAGCCGTGCTCATCTGGGGGAGAAACGTGAATTAAAGCTACGTCCAGGGGAAGCAACCCTCGGGTAAAAAGAAGAGGAAATTCAGATAACAGCACCGGGGTGAAATCAGCCCGTCCTTCGTGCACGGCTGGACGAACGTTCCCGTCGATAAAAATGGTATTGATTCTCAAATGGCCTTCCATCTCAGGAGCAGCATAATCCTGCGCGCCGATGGTAAGTGCCTGTACGATCTCCACATCTTTCAAATTAGGGGCGTGATCAACCAGAGCGGCCAATAACTTCAAAGGTACTGATACATTGCCGGTCATGAATAGGCGGAAGTTATCCTCGATGTTCTTCACCGCTTCTTCAGCTGTGACAACACGTGATTTGTATCTATTGATCCATTCCATTGCAGTATTCCTGTTAATCGTGTGTTAGGTTAAGCAGGTTCTGGATTTTGCCCTCGTGTGTGCAAACAGCTTTTTGAATCTCAGGGTTGGCTTTAACCGCCGCCTCTATCCCAAGATTGGCAACATCATCAATGTATTGAAAGATCACATTGGAGAAAGCATTTGTCGCCGTTCTGGCAACAATGCTGGAGATATTGGGGACACAGTAGTGAATTACGTTATCCACAATAAATGTAGGGTTTTCATGCGTGGTTGGGCGGGAGGTTTCCAGACAGCCTCCCTGGTCAATTCCAGCGTCAATGATGATCGAACGCGGTTTCATCTTTTTCAGAATCTCCCTGGTGATGATCTGCGGTGCGATCTGACCGGGGATTCCTGCTGCTGCGATGACAACATCCGCATACATGCATGTCATCTCAATATTTGCCTTGGTTGCATACATTGTGGTGATGCGCGGGCAAACTGCATTGGCATTTTGCAGTGCTTCCGTAGAAATATCCAAAGCTGTGATATTCGCCCCTGCCCCGCAGAATGCTTTTATCGCCGACAGGCCGAGCATACCTGCCCCAATTACCACTACCTCGGCTGGAGGTATTCCAGCAGCCCCATTTAACAGAATCCCTTTCCCTCCGGTGTTGTTCTGCAGCAAATGAGCAGCAATCTGGGGCAGCAGGCTGCCGCCCAGCTCACTCATCATCCGCATTACAGGCCGCTTGCCGTCTGACCTTTGGATTTGTTCGTAAGCGATGGTAGTGATCTTGTTTTCAAGCAAAGTATCAATCTTGGATTGACTGGCAGCGGCGAGATGAAGAAAACCACACAATATTGCCCCTGGCCTGATCAAAGCCAGTTCTGATTCTTGCGGTCTGGCAACCTTCAGCACCAGGTCTGCGCGTGCGAAGGCTTCGTGAGCTGAATAGACAATTGTTGCCCCCGCGTTTTCAAAATCCAGGTCGCTGAATCCCGCAAATTTGCCGGCATCGTGTTCTACAAAACATTTGTGCTCGCGATTGGTGAGCCGTTTTACACCGGCGGGGGACATCCCAACCCGGTATTCTGAGGGGCGGCTTTCTTTAGGAATTCCAATATTCATCTGGTCTGCTCCTGTTTTGCTGGAAGGGGCAATCTCTATGCACGAGTATATCATGTTGGGGGTTGGTTATGGCAGGCAAAAGCGGGTATTTTATTCTATAATGCTAACAATCTGGAGGGTTGTTGTTGGGATCTAAAAAGCAAAGACTTTCTGACTGCCTGCGTTATGCAAGCCAGCATTCAACTTTGGAATGGGGGGCTTATTTGCGTCGAAAAGGCAGTAACTGGGTGATTGATAACACCTTTGGATTAAAGGGAACCCAAAAAACCACCCTGAATGATTTTGTTGCAATTTCCGCAAACTCAACCTGGCTGACCAAAGCGCTCTCAAAGCAATCGAGTTATCGTACTCTGAAAGCGGCTGATTCAGAATTGGGGGTACAGCGGGTATATGCAATTCCAACACAGGCTGGAGACGAAATCCTCCTGATTGGGGCGGGGGTTTTGAGGAAAACCGACCTCAGCTTCCTTCACAGTTTGATTGACCACCCAGATGATGGTTTTTTCTCCAGTACTCTTGGAGATTATCCGCCCAAGCTAAACATCCCGCCAGCAGGGAGTTCACTGGACTTGGCCGCCAGCTTGCAGGTGATCTTAGCCACAGTGAGGAAGGCTCTATCGGCTGACCTAGGGCTGCTGGCCATTCGGGCTGGGGATGATTTCACGATCCGGGCAGTGGATCATGCCCCTGATCAATTCCTGTCACGTTCATTTTTTGTGGATGAAATTACCCCATTGGCTCAAAAGCTGCAATCTCAAACCGCATTTGCCCTTAGCGCAGATCTGATTCCAGAAGAACTGGGCAGCTTTCCAGCAGCTGACTTGCTGGGAATTCCAATGGTGATCGGCCTGCGTTTGATTGGTTTCTTGATTCTGGGCCGGAAAAAGCCCTTCAATCCGGCAGATCTTGAGGCTGCCACGGCCATCGGCAGTCATGTCGCGCCTTCGGTTGAAAAAAGTATCCTGGGTGATGAAGCCGCCTATTATCTGCAGCGGTTTGCATTGCTGAACGAGTTAGCTTCGTTTGGTGGAGCAGGGTTGGATCTCTGCCAGGTCATCGAACGAGGGGAAGTGATGATTCAACGCGCCTTTGATGCGACCCGGGCAGGCATTACCCTCTATGATGAAGAGGGGAAGCGGATCCTGTTGTCTGATGAGACTGCGATGGGAATTGAAGAAGGACATTTAAGGCTTGAGCGCAATGTGCTGGAAATCGGCCAAGTGTTGCGCATAGACAATTTGCATCCAAATCATCAACCAAAATCTCCGGGTTCAACCGCCATCTCAATTATGCTTGCTCCGATGAAATTCCGCGGGCAGTTGGTGGGTGTTCTCACCCTCGAAAGCGATCGCCCCGCAGCTTTCTCAGAGCAGGATGAAAAGTATATTTCCGTCCTCACCAGCCAGCTTGCCAGCATTATTCTTAATACCCGCTTGAATGCTGAAATGCGCGACCGGGCAGGGGCAATGCAGGCAGTCAATGAGATTGTTCAGGAAATCCTGGGATTATCAGACCTTTCATTAATCGCCAGCCGAACCGCCCAACTAATGGCTGAAAAATTCAACCATGGCATGGTGCTGGTCATGATTTTGGATCCAGAATTGGATGAATTGGTCGCTGAAGGGGTGGCTGGGGTTGAGATTGCGGACATGCCTCATGGTTTCCGCTTCTCGCGCAGCCTTGGAATCCCCGGAGAGGTGATCTCCTTTGGGAACAGTGTCTTGTTGCATGATGTCAGACAATCCTCTGATTATGTTCCCATCCCGGGCTGGGAACCGGGATCTGGAATGTGGGTGCCGCTGCGATCTGGTAACCATATCTTCGGAGTGCTCAGTGTGGAATACCAGCGAAAAGGCTGTGTCGATGAGACCGATCTGGCGGTGTTAGAGGCAATTGCAGGAATTTTATCGAGTGTGTTTACCAATGTCCACCAGACTGTCCAATTGCAGCAGAGTGTCAGGCAGCTGGAGGCTGTGCGTGAAACTGCCCTGGACATCGGCACAGATATTGAACTGGAAACGCTGCTGAAACGCGTGGTGAATCGGGTGCGCACATTGATCGATGCCCACGGGGCTGAATTGGGGCTCGTCAACCAGGAAGAGGAAGTGATTGAGGTTTTAGTCTCAGAAAATCCCTGGCAGGAGTACAGCGGCTACCGCTTCAAATTCAACGATGGCGTCACAGGCCGGGTTGCTGCCCGGGGGGAACCTCTTGCCATTGCAGATTTTAATTCCTGGCGCGGCAGGCAAGAGAATGCCTTCAAAGCGCCGTTCACCACGGTGGCCGGGGTTCCGCTGAAGCTAAAGGGTGAGGTAATCGGAACACTTGTGGTGCAAGATGACCGGCCAGCGAGGGAATTCACCCACAACGACATCCGAACATTGGAACTGCTCGCCCCTCTGCTTGCCATTTTCATCCGCAATGCCCGCCTTTACCAGGAGCTTGAGCTCCGTATGCAGGCGCAGCGGCTTGCCGAAGAACGCCTGGTCCGGTCTGCCAAGCTTGCTGCCGTGGGTGAAATGGCTGCCGCAGTCGCCCATGAACTCAATAACCCGCTCACCACCGTTACCGGGTTCGCTGAATTGCTGCTTGATTCGTTTCCTGAAGACTCGCCTGAACATGAGGATATGAACCTGGTTCTCCGCGAAGCCCAGCGTTCCCGGACAGTTGTCCGGCGCCTGCTGGATTTCTCCCGGCAATCGGATTTTCTGAGAGTGGAGACAGACCTGAATGAGATCATCACCACTGTAATGCAGATGATCCAGCATCTGGCGTCAACCGAGAATATCACTGTGCGGATGGAACTTTGGGGAGATATTCCGCTGATCCGCGCGGACCGCAACCAGATGCACCAGGTAATTTTAAATCTGGTGCACAATGCCATTCAGGCAATGCCAGAGGGTGGAGAACTGTTCATCCAGTCCTTGATCGAAAAGCGGGAAGAAGACGACTGGCTGGGTATAAGAATTGAAGATACCGGGATTGGGATTGAAGAAGAGCATATGGACAAAATTTTTGAACCTTTCTTTACCACCAAACCCAGCGGGGAAGGAACCGGATTAGGTCTTTCGGTAAGTTATTCGATTGTTTCTGAACACGGCGGGTATATTGATGTGGTTTCAACAAAAGGTGAAGGGGCTACATTTACCATTTGGCTGCCCATCCAGCGGGATGAGCGGGAAGGCTGATTATGGCTGAAGGATCGATATTTATCATTGATGATGAAGAAGGCATTGTCCGCCTGTGCACCCGGCTGCTGTCCCGAGCAAATTACGATGTTGATGGGATCTCAGACCCCGCAGTTGGGGTAGAAAGACTGGGCGAATTTAAATTCGACCTGTTGCTCGTTGATATCCGTATGCCTGGAATGGACGGTTTTGCTGTCATCGATCAGGTGCGCCAGCTTCAGCCTGAGATCGCGGTTGTGATTATGACCGGGTATGGCACACTTGAAACCGCCATCAAGGCGCTGCGACAGGGAGCAGACGGCTTGATCCTCAAACCTTTTGAAAAAGGAGATGATCTGGTCAGGACAGTGCAGGATGCGCTGAAGGCGCGTCGAGAAAAGCAGGAAATCTCGAGGTTACGCGCCATCCGCCCTTTGCTCTGGGTAGCGGAAAAGCTGTTCTCCGAAACACGAACTGAAACGCTTGTAGGGCTGATTTTAGAGACAATCAAAGATCAGTTAGATGCCGACCATGCGATGATCTATCACCGCAAGGCTGGAGACAGTTTCATCTCATTGGTGGGTGAGACGGGCTGGTGCCTGCCTGAAGAGCATGCCCGCGCAAGTGGGGGGATTGTTGCCCGCGCAGATCACTGGGATGTGCCCATCTGGGTGAATCGGGAAGGTCCTGGCAGTCCAGATTTCCAGGAGCTACTTATCGCTGAAAACCTGACAGGGGTGATCTGTATCCCCGTCCGGCGGGGAGGCAGTTCGATGGTCTTCGCCGCTTCAAGGGGAGATAATAAACCGGGATTTAATATTGCGGATGTGGAAATGTTTGGTTTGCTGTCCCGCCAGGCAGATATTGCACTTGAGAATGCACGCCTGTATGAAGATTTACGAGACTCTCTTCGACAGATAGAGCAATCACAACGTGCTCTAATCCAGGCAGAAAAAATGTCTGCCGTTGGGCGGTTAACAGCCTCGATTGCCCATGAGGTTAATAACCCGCTTCAAGCGGTGCAAAATTGCCTGCATCTCAGCCAGCGGGAAGAACTCAGCAAGGAAAAACAAGCTGAATACCTGGAGATGGCAGATGAGGAATTGGCCCGTTTAATGCACACTGTACAAAGGATGCTTGAATTCTACCGGCCCGGCGCAATGAAAAAAACGCCAACCGATATTGTTGACCTGGTAGAGAAGGTGCTGGCCTTGCTGGATAAGCAGCTGCGCAGCCAGGAGGTGAAAATTCAGCGAGATTTTCCGCCTGATCTGCCGTTCGTTCCGGTAGTCAGCAACCAGATCCAGCAAGTATTTTTCAACCTGGTGCTGAATGCGATGGATGTGATGCCAGATGGCGGTACGATTAAGATCAGCGCAGCAGTAAAGGATGATGTGCTGCATGTAGATTTTCAGGATTGCGGTCCTGGTGTCATTCCAGAAATGAAGGACACGATTTTTGAGCCGTTTGTCAGCTCGGGTGAAGAGGGTACCGGGTTGGGACTTTCTGTGAGTTACGGAATCCTGACGGCCCATAACGGGGCGCTGCAGTTGATAGAGAATGACCAACCGGGAGCCTGCTTCAGGGTGACCATCCCGATGGAGGTAAAGAAATGAAGGGAAAAATTTTAATCGTTGATGATGAACGTACCATGCGAAAATCACTGGAGGAGATATTAAAGCTGGAGGGTTTTCAGGTGACCTCTGTAGGTGATGGAAAGCAGGCGATGGAAGTGCTGGAAACCAGCAGCTTTGACCTGATGCTGCTAGACCTGAAAATGCCGGGCGTGGATGGCCTTGAAGTGTTGAAATTTGCCTCTGAAAATGCTCCCAAATGCAAGGTGATCATGCTCACTGCCCATGGTTCTCTCGAATCTGCGATTGAAGCGCTGCGCGAGGGGGCGCACGATTATATCCTCAAACCAGCCAGGCCAGAAGAGTTGATCGCCAGTGTATCTGCCGGGATATCTGAAAAACATGATCTGGAACGCAAGCAGCTGCTGCTTGCGCAGATGGAAGCCTCGATCCAGGAATTGCGTGATTCAGAATCTGCTGGTGAGCCGATGGAAATCTCCCGCACGGTGCTGGTGGTGGGCAATAACGTCAAAATCGATCTGGAACGCCGCGAGATCTGGACCAGCGAGGAAGACAAGGTGCAGCTAACGCCGACAGAAGGCAAGCTGATGCAAATTCTTCTGGAGAACCGCGGCAGAGTACTCTCACACAAGGATCTGGTGTTCCTCGTGCAGGGCTACCAGACCACGGATTGGGAAGCCCCGGAGATCATGCGCCCTCTGGTGAGTCGGCTGCGCCGTAAGCTGGCCCAATTCGAGGGCGGAGATGACTGGATCATCAACGTGCGCGGCACCGGCTATGTCTTTGATGGCAAGTAACAACCGACAGAATTTACATCCATGGCTTCTTTGACGTGGATCTCAATCCCTGGTTCTAAAAATATCGCGCGGTGAGAGCGCTTGAGGAGAACTCAACCAGCCCAGGAATCCACCCTGTGGTTTGGGACGCTGTTGAGGCTTTTCAATGGCCACCAGGAAAAGACTGGTACATATCAACCCTGCTCCGATCCACTGCATCCATGTGAGGGATTCCCCCAGCCAGATGATAGAGAGGATTAGGGTGATCAGCAGTTCGCTCAAACCCAGCAAAGCTGTCTGCAACCCTCCAAGGTGCTTAACACCGGTGAACAAAGTCAACCTTGAAAAGAAAGTCACCAAGGTTAGCATCAGTACTGGAACCCAGGCGCCATTAATCTCTACTGGATGCTGGTATTGGCCCGAGAGTAAATAAGTGGGTACCACTACCACGCTCATCGCCAGCAGGGTGTAGAGTGTCACAGTTGGAGCAGGAATGTCATATAGCACCCGCTGGTTAACCGGCAGATGCAAGGCATACAATACCGATGAGACCAGCATCATGAGAATTCCGATCCAAACCTCGCCGGAAGAATTTTCACCGGTTTGCACCACCAAGAATACTGCTGGCACCGCAATCAACAAACGGTAGATCGTGATCCGGCTGATCGATTGTTTGTCAAGAAACATCCAGAAAGCCACAAAGAAGGGGTAGAGCATATACAGCATCTGTCCCAGACCGGCATCAATCTTCCCCAGTGCGCTGTAATAGAACAGCGACCCAATTCCGTTGATTATCCCGGCCATCAAGCAGCCGATCAGCCCTGCAGGATAGATATACAGATACTTCCGCTGGAAAAGAAGCATCGCTACGAAGAGCAATAAGGTGGCAAATAATGTGCGCATGGCCACCACACCCAGCGGATTGACGCCCATTTCAATCGCTTGTTTGCCAAATATTGGGGCAAGGCCAAGGAAGAATGCAGAAAACAAAGCTGCGTTGATCCCTTTTGCACGCAGGTTAATTTTCTTCTTCACAGAAATTTCCAGGGTTTCATCCATGCTTGTTTAAACTACCTATTCGTTTGACTGGGCGCTTTTGTCAACAATAGGTGATGGTGATCTTCTCTATGATTTGTGGTCAACTATTCTTTAATCAGAGATCGCACCTCGTCCAGCAGTTCCTCACTGACAAAATCCCCCTTTTGCATCAGGGATTGGATCTGTCCTTCAAGCCGTTGTTTTTCCTTGGTTGTCAGTTCCTGCGCAGTGACCACAATCACTGGAATACTGGCTGTAGCCGGATCACTTCTTAGCGCATCCAGCACAGAGAATCCATCCAGTTCAGGCATCATCAGGTCCAAAATCACCAGATCGGGCTTCTCCCCACGGATCAGTTTTAAGGCAGACCGGCCGTCTTCGGCCTCGAAGAGTTCGTATTTGCCTTGAGCCTGTAAAATCCGCCTGATCAGCAGGCGTACATGCGGATGGTCATCCACGATTGCCACCCGGGGGTAACGGTCATCCGTCACCCGGTTGAGGGCAGCCAGCAGACCGTCCTCAGCGGGCATGGCCTGGTCAATTCCTTCCAGCGGGAATTCCACATCTGTAGCCCAGTTATCGCCGATCACTTCCTGCTCTACTGGGATGGTGTGCCCGGTGATGTTGATCACAACCACATCGGTCGATTTGATCTGTCCCTCGCGCACCATCTTGATCAGTCCTGCAAATGCCACGGCTGTGGCGGGTTCTACGGAAACACCTTCCATCTTGGCAAGGATGTGCATCGCTTTGAAGGCTTCTTCATCTGTCACCGCTTCAAAGGTGCCGCCGCTGGCGGCCAGCATCCGTTCACGCAGGAGGGTATAAGTGCGGCCCGGGTCCCCGGTGGCGAGTGTGGCGATGTGTGTGCGCGGCGTGCGGACAGGATCAGCAACTGTTTTGCCCTCTTTCCAGGCATGCACCATGGGGGCGCATCCTGCGGCTTGCAGGTTAGCGATCTTTGGGGTTTTATCGACCAATCCCATGGTGTGCAACTCGCTATATCCTTTTAGCACCCCTACTGGTCCCATGCCGCCACTCACCGATTGGATGTACCAGTCGGGTGCCCGGTAGATGGAAGTTTCGGGAACCCCATCACGCGTGGTATCTGGCGGTCCGAGGATTTCTGTAAGCTGTTCTGAAACCTCCAGCGTAATCGTCTTCATTGCATCCACAGTGGTGATAGAGCGCACCCCTTTGTCTACATAGAGGGCACGTTCCCTGGCAAATTCCGCTGCGATTTGCTTGGCTTCATCATAGTTACCCGTCACCTTCACAACCTGGGTGCCGTAAAGCGCAACCTCTCGCATCTTGACAGGCGGGACCAGACTGGTGATGAAAGCCCACAGTTTGATCCCTGCCCGGGCAGCATAGGCTGAGTAGGAAATGGCTACATTCCCGGTGGAAGCGATCACCGCCTCCTGTACCCCGGCCTCTCTCAAGGCGGCAATTGTCACCGCGGCTTGTCGATCTTTAAAAGACGTGGTTGGCCCCTGGCGTTCATCTTTCATGTACAGGTGGGGGATGCCCAGCATCAATCCAAGGTTGGAGGCTTTCAGCAGGGGAGTGCCGCCTTCACCCAGAGTCAAATCCAGATTCGGATTGTTGACAGGGAGTAGTTCCTTATAACGCCACAAGCCAAAAGGGCGATTTTTAATCCGTTCGGGAAAATTTTCTTTCAGTTTTTCAAAATCATATACTGTTTCCCGCCATTCGCTGCCGCAGTTCTGGCAGGAGACAGATGTGGCTGTATAGGGTGCTTCGTGACCGCAGTCAATGCATTTTGCATAAAAGTGAGCCATGATATTTCTAATCCTTTGCTTAGGCTTCCAGTTCGATCAACGCATTTTCCAGGAAGTTGATCAATTGCCGGCTCTTGAATTCATCTTTGCTGAGAACTTCGCGTTTGTTCATTTCCAGTTTCTCACGCTGCTCAATGGTCAGATCCGCAGCAGTTAGGATGATCACAGGTGTACTTCGCAAGTCAGGATCTCCCTGCATGGTTTCAAGAATTGAGAATCCATCCAGGTCTGGCATCATGATGTCCAATACGACTGCATCGGGGAGGATCTTTTTCAGCTTATCCAATCCCTCGAACCCGCCGTTGGCATAATACAGCTGATATCGGGGGAAGTCGCGCAGGGCAACTTCTACCAGCTGGAAGACATCTGGGTCATCATCGATAACCAGAATCTGGTTGGTTTCAGTTTCTGTCGGCAGATCCAGATTGTTCACCGCTGCCACCAATTCGCTTTCCAAAATTGGTTTGACCAGATAATCCACTGCACCTAGCTGGTAGGCCTTGTCCTTCTCTTCCAGGATCGAGCAGATGATCACCGGAATATTGGCAGTTGCGGGGTCTTTCTTAATCTCCTGAATCACCTGCCAGCCATCCTTTTGGGGCATCATCAGGTCCAGGGTGATGGCGTATGGTTGAATTTCCCTGATTTTTTGGAGCACATTCTCTGGTTCGCTGATACCGATCACCTGATATCCGTGTGTGCGCAAATAACGTTTATACAAGTCAATGATCTTGGTATCATCATCAATCGAGACAATCACTTTCATTTCAGGATCGATTTCATCGACAGGTTGTTTATCTGCCTTGTGCGCGGCTGCCAGGGGCAAGGTGAACCAGAATTCTGAGCCCTTGTTCACCTCGCTGACCAGGTCGATCCTGCCGCCTTGCATCTCCACTAGCAGTTTAGTGATTGAGAGGCCAAGACCGGATCCACCCACTTTACGCGTGAGGGATGAATCTACCTGGGAGAAGCGTTCGAACAGTTTGTTCTGGTCTTCGGGCGCGATCCCAATGCCCGTGTCTATCACGCTGATCTTGATCTCGCTGCTCTGAGGTAATTCTTGCACCTTCACCGTGATGCTGCCTTGATCAGTGAATTTGGAGGCATTTTGCAGCAGGTTCAGCATGATCTGGCGGATGCGGGTGCGGTCAGCTGATACCAACGGCAGGTTCTCAGAAATTTCAGTCAGCAGGCGGATCGGTTTTTCCTTCACCAGGCCGCGAGCTGTTGAGACCACACTGTCGATCACATCTGTCAGTTGGATCTCTTCAATCCGCAATTCCATCTTGCCGGCCTCAATCTTTGAGAGATCCAGGATGTTGTTGATCATATCCAGCAGGTGCTGGCCTGAATGGTGGATGGCTTCCAGGTCTTGCTGCTGCAGTTCGTTGATCGGACCGTCAATTCCTTTGAGGATCACACGTGAGAAGCCGATGATGGAATTCAAAGGAGTGCGCAGCTCATGGCTCATGTTGGCGAGGAATTCGCTTTTGAGCCGGTCCACCTCGCGCATTTCTTCCACAGCTTGCTCAGCGATTTCGAGGCTATACAAGTTCTGGATGGCGACGGATGCCTGTGAGCTGATCGCCTGGGTGCGCCGGATTTCTTCATCTGAGAAAGACACCTTACCACCATACGCACAATCAATCACACCAATCCATTGCCCGGCCACAATCATCGGAATGGTCGCAATCGCCGCGGCATTTAACTGGGTGAGCAGGGTGTGCTTGACTGGGTCGGGCATCAGCGGATGATTCATAATATCGTCGATCACCACAATTTCTTCGGGCTTGGTTCTGCCCTGATTCTGGAAGCTCAGGGTAGGTGGGAGGGTATTTGCCTGGATCCGCCTGACAGGTTCCGGGATTTCAGGCAATTGTGCCAGGGTGATAAAGTTATCCATTTCCCCGCCCTCTTCCACGGCAGCCTGGGATTGGATTATGATGCGCAGCGAATCAGCCTGCCCGGCAATCTGGGAGTATTTCTTTAGCACGGAGAGAATTTCTGGGTAACTTTGCGCCGTGTTCAGCTCTGCTGTTGCCTGGTAAAGTCTCTCGGTTTCATCCAGTGCTTGTTGAGTCTGTTCAAACAAACGCTGGTTTTCCAGTGCCAGCCCAAGCTGTTCGGTGATCGATTCTACCGTGGCGATCTCTTTTGGGGTCCAGGGCTGATTTTCGCTGCGGTTGAAGCCGATGACACCGATCACATCATCCTGCAGCGGAATTGGCAGCGTGAGGGTTTGTAAGTTGCTGCCGTTGGCTTCAACTACCGGCCCACCTTTCTTCAATGCCGACTCAATATTCGAAAGCCGGGTTGAGCCTGCCATGACCCCGCCTTCCCTTGAGTAGGTTATTGCTTTTGGTTCGTCTGTCCTCTTTCTGGAACCTTGAGGGACGGTTAGCTCATTTTTACCAGATGGGGTGGCATCATCAGGATCGGCGGCAGTCTGCCCGGCTGAAAAAGTTGAGGACTTGCTGGCTGACTCACGCAGGTCTTCGATCAAGAACTCAAGTCCGATAGCCAGGTCGGCAAGCACATCACTGCCTTCGGGAATGTTTACATTCACGTTGTAGTCTCCATTTGAAACCGAGGAGATTACATCGAGAAGGTGTTTTCCCATTTCCTCTACCTGCTTTTTATATTCTTCGTGGTTGGTTTCACTCATACCAGCTTCCCTTACCGTCTGTAAAGTAATCTTCGTTCTATTTGTGATGGATCCTGAACCATTTGAGGGCTTCATCCTCTTGATCAAAGGTTGCGATGTTCTCGCGTCCGGTGGCTTTATTAATAAATTGTGCCAATACTCTGGCATGCCGTGAGGGTTTGATGTAGGCTGTTTTCCCGATGCGCTCATCCTGATTAAGGCTGGCTAAATACCGCCGCAATGCCGGGGAGATTTGCTCAATTCCCTGAAAGTACACCATCCGTTTAAGCGGCTGTTCCGGGGTGGAAGCCCCGATAAATGGCGCCAGATCGCGGTTAAACCTGTCGAGGAGCACCTCATCGAGATCACCCGACAGGAAAATCCGCAAAATACTATCCTGGCCCATTATTACCTCGAACGGCATACTTATCCTTCCTCAGTCTCAACCGTTTGAACCTGCGTTTCGGCCACAATTGGTTTACCATTTGTTTTGAGCAAATCTTCGGGTTTGCCAAGCTGGATGGTGGATCCGTCTGCATTTAACGCCCGGCTGAGTTCCTCAAGGGCTATTTGCATGATCTGCTGGGTATCCGTCCCGCGCCGCACCTTATCGGTGATCGTACGCACGGTGCGTTCCTGCTGGGCGCGTTCCTGCTCCGATTGGAACAGCCGGGTATTGTTAATTGAAACCGCTGCCTGGCTGGCAATTGTGGTGAGCAGGTCCAGATGGTGCCGGCCATACAGGTCGGCGCTGTGATCACTTTGCACACTGATCACACCCAGCGATCGGTCACCAATTAGCATCGGCACACCCAGGAATGACTGGGTTTCGCCCCCCGTTTTTAAAAATGGCAGCCCGAGTTTGGTCAATGTTTCTTCAGCATTACTGTCGATCAGGATTGGCATCCGTTTGTCGATAATGTAGCCGGTCAGTCCGGTGCCAGCGGGACGCGGTGCCCAGCTTTGATAATCTGGATGATCCTCTGTGATGCGCTCGCCATTGATCACTACCATTGGGAAGTAGATCATATCTTCTTCAGGATCGTGATAGGCAATGTAGAATTGCGGTGTGGTCATCAATTTGCTGGTATAGGTATAAACAGTCTCGTTGATGAATTCCTCGGTGAGTGCCTGCGCGAAGGTGGCGCCCATCTCATTTAGCACTGCCAGCTCGGAGGCGCTCCTTTGTGAGCTCTCAAACAGCCGGGCGCGCTCCAGCGCTTCCGCCACCTCAGAGCTAACCGATTCGATCAGTTTTTTCTCTTCTTCAGAAAGCGGTTGATCGGGATTTTCTGCGATCCCCAACGAACCGATCACCGTGCCTCGCACTTCCAAAGGCCTGGAGATAACCTCTCCGTTGGAGGAAGTCTCCGGGCTTGCTGGCAGAGCTTCATTTTGTTCCAGATCAAAAATGTACCGTGAGGATGACAGCGGATTTACCTCGCCGAATTCCAGCCAACCCTCAATTGAAGCCTTTTTCTGTAATGAGTTCAATTCGTTGAATTGGGCCACTACCTCTGCATGGCGCTCCAGGCTTTCGAGCAAAATGCCGCCCTGGATGCTGAGGATCTCCAAAAACAGGATCGTATCGGCATCCAGCGCCTGTTCATCAGTGGCCTGGATGTCCAGTACACCCACCAGATTATTATCAACCATGATCGGCAAAGCCACCTGAGCTTTGATCCCTGGCACCAGCATCTGCGGGTGCCTTTCCAGCACCATATCTAACTTTTCAGCCACATGGATTTCCCGCTCTCCTGCAGCTTTTCCCACCGCCCCCACATTAACCGGCAGAACTGCTCGCTGTGCCATGGGTGTGGCGGCATCTGTTCCAGCCACATTGGTCACCCGCAAGTTATGTGCAACGGGGTTAAAGGCAAAATACTGCACCCTCTCAAACCAGAAATGAGCGTAAATCTCATCCACCAGAGTGGTCATAAGTGCTTCTGGATTCTCTACCTGGGCCAGGTTTTTGATGATCGTATTGGTATTTGCGGTCAACAAACCACGCTTTTCAAATGCAGCTTCCCTGGCTTTCTCCAATTCAGTTTTCTCAGAGATATCCACGAAGGCTTCAAGCAGGATTTCCTTGCCTTCATAGATGATCGGGGTAACCGATTTCAGGATCGGAATTTTTTGTTTGTCCTTCGTGATTAATATCCTGTCCGACCGGTCCACTTTTTGTTTCAAATCCAGGATCGGACAGCGGTTGGCTTCTGCAGGGCAGAGGGTATCGTGGCACAAATGCCCTTTAATCTCGTCCAGGCTGTCATAGCCCATCATCCTCAGAGCGCCCTGGTTTGCATGGATGATATTCTTCTGGTAGTCAATCAGGGTGATGCCGAATGGCATATTATCCATCAAGAGATTCAACCCCGGACCAGCATCAGAACTCTGGTTGAAATCCTGTTCGAGATCATTGAGCAGATTGAGGACCTCTGGGCTGAGATTTTCAGCCCCACCGAAATGTTTTTGGATAAGTTTATCGAACTGAGGTTGCATGGCGTACCCTCTTATACATCATCTAAACGTAATTCAGAAAGTGGTTGTGTCTTAGGACTCATGTTGGTCTTTGGTTGTTCTTTTGGTGATGGCGAACCTGGGTCTGGTTTATCCACCTGCGTGTTGAGTTCAATGAAGGCTTCCCTCCCCAGCGCTCTGCTGACCTCTCGAACTGCGGTTTTTAGGATCAGATCTGGGTCAGATGTGCTGTGAACCCGTGTAGTGATCTCGCGCATCACCTGCTCAAACTGCGCCTTAGTCTGCGTCTGCTGGAAACGGATGGCATTGTCGATTGCCACCGCTGCCTGACTGGAGATGGCACTCAACAGATCCAAATCATGCTGGGTATAAGTGTTGCCAGGCAGATAGCTTTGGATGGCGATCACTCCAATCACTTCCCGACCAATCATCATCGGCACGCCCAGATACGCGCTTGCGGTCCGCCCTCGGGGTTCAATGCCCATCGAGACCATTTCTTCTTCAACGTTCTTGGGGATTAAAACCGGCAGTTTGTTGATCACGATCCAGTCAGTCAACCCGTTGCCGATAACAATCTTAGGTTCAGGCGGGGCGATCTTCTCATTATTCTCTATGAACAGCCTGAAATCAATCGTGTTATGGTTCTCGTTGAACAGGGCCAGGTAGAAATTCCCGGCATCGAGAAGCTGGTTGGTGTAGGTATAGGTGTGTTGGAAAAGAGCCTCAACGTCCATCGTCTGCGTATATGCACGAGCCATCTCGTTGAGCACCAGCAGTTCTTTGGCTCGTTCCTCAGTTTGTTCAAACAAACGCGCGTTTTCAATTGCATTGGCCAACTGATCGGCCATGGTTTGCAGTGAGGTCACGTCTTCTTTTGAGAAAGCAGCTTCGCGGTCACTCTGGATGCTGATTGCGCCTAATACCTTACCGCGGGAGCGCAGGGGAAGGGCCATCTCAGACCGGGTTTCCGGTAATTCCAGATTACGGAATTGTGGCGCTTCCTCACCCAGGTCGAGCGTGATCTGTGCTTGGGCTTTTGCAATCGCGGTTCCGATCATCGAAGTACCGCCTACCTCCAGCTTATGTCCCTCGGCCATCATCCTTTGACCAGCGGCTCCGGTCCCAGCCTGTAAAACGGCCCATTTTCCAGGATTGCCAGTTAGCACGCCTTCCTCGTCCACCAGGAAAATACCGGCATAATACAGGTCAAAACCTGTTTTGATCCGCTCGACAACTTCGGGAAGCAGTTCGTTGGGATCAAGGATTGTGCTGGCAATTCGGGAAACTTCAGCGGAGGTCTCCAGCTGCGTGCTCCTGCGCTGGATTTGGTGGAACAGTTGGCGGTTATCCAGGGTAGAGGCCAGCAGGGAACTGATCGAGAGCAGCAGGGCTTCATCCTGTAGAGAATATGAGAACTCCTTTTGATTTCCGACCATGATGGCGCCGATGACTGTCTCACCAGACATCAGCGGCGCGCCGATAAGTGAACTGATCTGATGCTCTTCAATCCAGCGTTTTCCATCCACAAAGCTGGTATCCTTGAAGTCATAGTCTGAGATCAATTGCTTCTGCTCGCTGATGTGCTGCACCAGGGTGTTATCTGCCGGGATCAATACCGGTTGATTAAACGATTCGCCCTGCAATATTTCATAGGTCAGGTGGGCATCAAGCTCTGGATTAAAAATGGCGGTCGCGCACACCTTGCAGGGGATAATTTCATCGATCTTCGCCATTGTCAGGCGGATAACTTCTTCCATCGTCCCGGCCTGTCCCATGGCCTCGCTTAATTGATTCAGCACAGCCAGACGACGGGCTTGTTCTTCCGTCGATGACAGCGCTCGTTGGATGCCGTCCAGAAGCTCCCTGTTTTCCAACGAAGCGTTCAGGATTGAGAGCAGCTGAACCATGAAGGTGGCATCTTGGTGATCGTAGAATCCAAGCGTACGGCTGGAAACGTTCACACTTCCCTGAACCTCACCACCAACATAAATTGGGCCAGCCACCGAAGACCGTACATCATGCAGATCTTGCCGGTTGATCTCTGAAATGACGGTAACCTTGTTTTCCAATACCGGCTGCCAATAGGTCTCAAATTCTCTGGGCACTTTGGTGCCGATAATTTGATCTGTGCCAACTCCAGTTGCGGCGCGAATTTGCAAAGTGTCTTTTTCTTCCGTCCACAGGGCAATGCTTGTCTGCGTGGCGCTGAATACTTTGAGCGCTGTGTCTGTTGCAATCTGGTAAATCAGTTCTGCTGTCTCTGCCTGCGCCAGGCTTTCACTCATTTCGTTCAGAAGACGAAGTTTGCGAGCCTGTTCATCTGTCTCAGCGAGTGCTTCCTGAGTTTGCTGAAAGAGATTGGCGTTTTCAAGGGCCAGCTCCAATTGGTTGTGCACCTGTTCAACCAGCTGGATTTCATCAGGTTCCCATACCCGGTTGGGATCATTGTCAATTTTCTCAAGGAACCCCCGTAGTTCTTCACGAGGCTGATACCGTGAGATTGGATCTTCATCTACCGGAATTGGATCTTCTTCATCGGTAAGCACGTCCGCAGGCGGCAGATTCACAGCTGCGCGGCGGCTTTCGTCCCCATTTACCGATCCTTTCCCTGTTTTGACTTCTTTTACCTCCTCTAATGAAGGCAATTCCGAAACTGCAATCGAGAAATCTTTCTCTATCAATTGCTGATCTGTTACTGCCTCTGGCTGAGGCAGTTGGTTGTGATCTTCGGTTAAGGTGATCCCTCTCCAGCCAATAAGCTGATCGGCTTCATGGATTGGTAACACCTGGCAAGTGGCATCTTGTTTTGCGCCATCCACCTGGAAAAAAGTAATATCGAGAATTGCCGGTGCGCTTTCTGCCGGATTGATTGGCAGATCCAGTTCTTCAAGGCTGAAATTTGAGATTGTGGAAAGCTCTTGATCTAGCAGCATGGTAGGATCATACCCAAGGTAGCTTTCAACATCCGGGCTGATGTTGAGGATCTTCCCGGCTGTGCTGATTTCCCAGATCCAGCCGTTCAACTGATCAAATATTGACAGCCCGGGCAGAAGGCTTTCTTCTCCCAGGTCTGAAAACATTGAATCAAGCCGATTATGCAAATGTTTTTTCTTCCATTTCTCCGACATTTTCAATTAGCTCCTCGGCCAGGGCGCGGTATTGGAGTGCGCTGCGGCTTTTTGAAACATAGTGCATGATGGGGATACCAATAATTGGGCTTTCTCTGAGTTTGGTGTCAATCTCCACGATTGTCTCTAACAACCCGTCTTTGCCAAAGGTGGTGATCAATTGCTCATGCAAGGTGCGGTGTGCCCTGATCCGGCTGTCATACATCGTCACCAGAATGCGGTAGATCATCATGGGGTTGTTCTGGCTGCGAACCTGGCGGATGGCAGCCATCATGTTCTTCAAGGCATAGGCAGAGAAGTATTCCGCCTGGGTGGGGATGATCAACAGATTAGCAGCTGTCAGGGCATTCAAGGTAACAGCGCCCAATGCAGGCGGGCAATCGAAGATGATATAGTCATAATCCAGGAAGCCGCCCAAAGAATTCTTTAAGATCGTGTCATAATTCTTTCTCACGGGCAGGAATCTCTCAGCCACCCCTAATTCTGAATTGGAAGGTACCAGGTCCAGATTCTCGATTTGGGTCTGGGTGATCGCATTCGAGATTTTCTCCGAATTTAATAACACGCTTGCTATCGTCATTTCCTTGTGGTGGGGGATATGTCCCAAAGCCAGTGTCAAATTTGATTGCGGGTCCAAGTCCACTACTAAAATGCGCTTCCCCATCTGAACCAATGCCCCTGCCAGAGAGACAGCGGTGGTGGTCTTGGCGACCCCTCCTTTTTCATTTGCGATAGCAATTGTGTAATTCATTGACATGGCGGTTTCCTTTTTTCTTGGTTCCACTCTAGTTGCCATTGGTCTTGGCGGTATCCCGGTGTTGGGATGCCTGTTTTGCTTTGATCGTCGATTCAGCCAAGGCAGCTCTCAACTCGGAAATGGCCGTATCCATGATCACCTGCGGATCGTTGCTGGAGCGAATCTTGGCAGTGATCTCGGTAATCTGGCGTTCACGTTCCGCCCGGGTGACAGCCTGTGTGAATAGCTTGGCGTTTTCGATTGTGGTAGCGATCTGACCAGCAATCGTTTGGGCCAGATCGATCTGATCTTCTTGGAAGGAACTTTGTTCATCCTGTAAGGTGTAAAGCATGGTGCCGATCACTTTGTTCTGAGAGATCAATGGGATCGACATCATGCGCTTGACATTGAATTCAGCCGCCCAATCTATCGGCAGGTTATCATAGTGTTCAAGATCGTTGATGATCTGAGGCTGGCGCATATTGGCTGCCAGGGTGCGGATCGGCGTGCGCTGATAAGTTTCCTTAATCCTGTTGCGGAACTGTTCCCACTCCTCACCTTCCATCGCGACCCCCTTCGCATCAACGCTGACCAGTGGATTGAGCTTTTCATGTTCATCCAGCACCAGGATCGAGCAGCGGTGGGCGCGGATGGCCTGCACAGAACGGGAGGTTGCCTGGTTCAGCACCTGATTGATATCCAACGATGCGGACGCGATCTGGGTGATCTCCAAAAGCGCTGCCGCAGACATCCGTCCTTGCTGTTCCGCAGAAAACAAGCGAGCACTTTCCATGGCAGTTGAAACCTGGACATGGATCTGGTTGAAGAGCTCATTTTCCTCCTCATCCAGCACTCTGTTCTGATCCTCGTCTTCGAGGAAGATATACCCCGCCACCTCATCACGGATGAGCAGGGGCAGTAAGATCAGAGCAGCTTTCTTTCGAGTGCAAAATGTTTGCACAAACACCTGGCAGTTGGGATCAGTTGAGGCATTTTTGATCACCAGGTTTTCGTTTTGATCTACTACCATTCTGGAGACCTGATCTTCATTGATATTCACCAGATTGCCAACCAAGATGTCAGATTCTTCCGGGGTTGATGAGGCTGCCAGCCGGAATAGATCTGGATCTTTTTCACGGATAACAACGCCACAATGCTGCAATTGCAGGCTGGTGCGTAATTTGTCAGCCACCTGCTCAAGGAGTTCTCCCTCATCTAAAATTGAGGCTGCCATGGCGGTAATCTCTTGCAGCAGCCTGATCTGGTCAGAGCGCAGACGGATTTGCTGTACCAGACGGGCGTTTTCCAGTGCTAAGGCGGTCTGTTCCAAAATTTCCTCGATTAATTTCGCTTCCTCATCTGTCCATTTGCCATCCTCAGCGTCCCGGAGGAAATCCAGTTCACCGATCACCTGGCCGCGGAAGGAGATCGGGCGGCTGATCTGGGCTGTTGAGGTGCCGTCGGCCTTGGTTCGCACCGCTCCAGATCGAGTCAGCCCGGTGGAGTCGTAGGCATAGGTAATTTGCTCATTGGCCAGCTTGTCTTGCCAGGCACGTGATGCTTGCCGGCCGTAAAGTACCTGGAGCTCATCCAGCGCTTTCTGACTGGCTTCCAGCAGGCGGGTGTTGTCAATTGCCAGGGCTAGCTGGTCGGCCAGCACCTGCAATATCTCAATATCAGCCTCTCTAAAGGCATTTGGTTTTGTCGATTGTATGTCGAGGACACCGATTCGCTGTCCACGGACTACCAGGGGGAGGGCCATCTCCGATCTTGTGTCAGGCATGTCCGGGTTGGCATAGTAATTCACGTCCGCACCAACATCCTGTGCAATCCTTGGATTTCCTGTGCCTGCACAGTAGCCCACCACGCCCACACGACCAACCTGCAGTCTGTGGCCGCGTTCCAGCATCTTCTTGCCGCCTTCTGAATTGGCTGCCTGGAGCACAGCGAATTTTCCAGCTTCATCCAGCAGGAAGATACCGCAGTGGTAGTAACCAAATTTCTCCGGAACAAGCTGCACGGTGGTTTCAAGCAGAGTTGAAAGGTCCCGCACCTCCGCAGCATCACGGGCAACCACAGCCGATGCCTCTAACTGGGTGGCACGCTGTTGAAGGTCTTTTGTGCGTTTTTCAATCGTATCTTCCAACCCGGTCATCACCTGATTTAATTCTTCAGACATCTGGTTGAATGTGGCAGCCAAAGTGCCGAATTCATCCCTGGTGGAAATTTGGGCAACCGCGCCGCGCACCCCACTCTGGATCTGTTGGGCAGCATTTCGAAGCTTCTCCAGCGGGTCTGTAATGCTCTGCGTAAACAGGATTGCCATACCAGCATTGGTTAAAATTAGCATCAACGCAACCACCAATGTGGTCGTCTGTACAAAACTTAGAGGAGCAATGGCTTGTCTAACTGGTTGAAAAGCGACTACTGACCAGGGGGTTGTCAGCCCAATGGCGGCATTGGTTATCTGAGAAGTCTGTACCAGGTGCCCTTCACCCAGCAACTCGAAGGTGCGCCAGGATTTATCCGGTGCAGGGGGGGTTAGTGCCAGGCTAGGGAGGTTAATCTGGTCTTCTGGGTTTCCGCTTGACAGAAACAGTTCTCCTCGAGTTGTGACGATCCCGTACTGGACCTGGTGTGTGTTTGGAAGATTGAGACCGCTGAGTACCGGGTTTAAATCATATTCCAACAGAATTGCCCCGGAAAAACTCCCATTTGTATTCACCAAAGGTACTGCAAAGCTGGTTGTATAAGTGTTTCGTTCGTCTGACCACTCCGTAGGACTGGCGTAAACCTGCACTTCATTCTCCTGATCCAGGGCAACGAACCAATCCTCAAACCCGTAGCTGAATCTTTCTGGCCTCGATATCGCCGTTACAAGACCGCCGTGAGGGTCTACCAGAATCATTTGAAGGATGGATGGATTCTGTGCCTGCATATTCCGCAGCTCAACAGATTTCGCTGGATCCAGGGTTACGGATGTAAGCACCTCTTCATTATCTGTCCACTGTTCCTCAAATGTGCGGATCGCAGATTCGATCTCATCCTGTGATAAGCCATCATAATATCTGGCTCTTTCATTCAAGGCCTGAGAGACACGGTTAGCGGCAGACAGGTCTTTTGCCTGAATTAGAAGTGCCGATAGCTCTTCCCCGATTAGTCCCGACTCACGGTTTACCATCGTGGTGAGATTTTCTTCAGCCGCAGTGATCAAGCTTGTCTGGAAGAAGCTAAACGTTGAGAAACTGAGGAACGCAATGGCTGGGATCAGCACAATACTGAAGCTGAGAAGCATCTTGTTGAACATACGTAGATCCCCAAGTATGTTCTGAATCCAGGAGTTTTGTGTGCCTTTTTCTTTCGATAGTAAGTTGATCCCTAAACCCAAGTAACCCACAGCAATAATAACGTTTGAGATCAGCGCAGATAAGGTAACGGGGAGCGATTCTCTTAGTACAGTAGAGACGATTGAACTCAAAGTTACAGCAATGGCAATTGCCAGAGCACCTGTCCCAGTGAATCGATCTGTTTTCCAGTCTCTGATTGCGACGATAGTCGTGAAGATGATGTTCAGTGGATAAAATACAATCAGTAGATCCCTCAAGATCAGCCCACCGGTGGGTGTGAGGATGAAGTTCAGGTCCAAATAACCGCCAGTGTAATTGTCGCGCAGAGCATCGAATGTCACCACGAAATTCTGGTCAAAGATGCTGCTGGTTATTCCAGCCGCATCCAGGAATAGAAGCACCACGGGAGCGGTCACAAATATCGAGAGTGGAATACTGATGTACCATCGAGAGAAGAGTTTCGGCCGCAAAGTGTATATGGATATTAACAAGGATGCCGGAGAAACTGGATAGCTGAATATCAGCAATGCGATCAACCAGATACTTACCGCTGAAGAGGTGACAGAATTCAGGGCTAAACCATAGGTGATGCTGCTGATCCCGAAAACCACTACCAACCAACCAATACTGAGGATCGATCGGTTCTTGGGTGATCCTGCGATTAACAGGAAACCCATGGGGATTAGCGAAATGGCCACAAAAATGTGAAGACTGGTAAGAATGGTTGAAATCATGATTGATTTGCTCCATCAACTAAATTTTCTATCATCTCTGCTGTAGCTTCTTCTGTTAGTGATAGTCTGATCTGGCCCTGGGAGACATTCAAAGCGCTGCCCAACTCGCGGACAGTGGTCTGGAGAATGTTTTCCATGTCTGAAGAAGCCCAGATCTTTGTGGAAAGCTCCGCGGCAATCCTGTCACGATAAGCTCGGCGTTGGGTTTCTTCAAACAGACGGGCATTGTCCAATGCAAGCCCCATTTCTGAAGCCACAGTTTCTAATATTGAGACTTCCTCCTGTGTCCAGGGGCCGTCTTTTTCAGGTTTGTGGGTTTCAATCACACCAATTGTGACCCCACCACGCACGGTGACAGGCAAGGCCGCCGGGTATGCATTTATCTCTTCATTCAGGCTGCCAATGATCGGCATTTTTTCTTTCATAGCCAGCTTCCCGGTCTCGGTGGCGGGGGAGGTCACCAATTGGGTGCCGGATTTATCACTTCTGACGCTGTAACCCTGTTGGCTGCGGCGGAGCAGGGCTGCCCAGGTCTCTCTGGAGATTTCTCCATAAAGCCGGCGTTCTGCCTCCAAATTCTCCCGAAGCTGCTCGACCAGCCGGGTGTTGAGGATTGAAACCGCAACTGTATCTGCAAGCACCTGGAGTACTGAAACATCTTCTTCTGAGAAGGCTTGTTCCTCTTTGCTCTGCACATCTAGCGCGCCAAAAATTTGATCCCCCACTTTCAACGGCAAGGCCATCTCAGACCGTGTTTCCGGAAGGTCGGGATTATCGAAGTAAACACTATCTTCCCCGCTCACTTGCTGCTGGACTCTGGGCTTGCCGGTGCTGGAAACATATCCCACAATCCCCTGAGTGCCGATCTCCAATTTATGATTACGGGCCAGCATTTTCCACCCGCCCTCACTATTGGTAGATCTAAGAATTGTATATTTTTCTTCTTCATCGTTGAGGAAAATTCCCACATGGTAGTAACCGAAATTTTCGCTGATCAATTGGGTTACATTGTTCAGCAGGGCATTCAGGTCGTAGATGCCGGTGGTCGCCCGACTGATCAGAGAGGTTGTCTCCAGGTAGCTGGCGCGCCTTTCAAGTACAGCCGTACGTTCGGCCACTGTCTGCTCCAGATTGGTAGTGGTTGCAAGCAAGGTGTCTGTCATCTGGTTGAGGGTTGAGGAAAGCTCACCGATCTCGTCTCCACGGTCAAATTCTGGAATACTTGCCTCTTCACCTCGCAAAATCTTTCGGGCTGCTTCGGAGAGAGATTCGATCGGGGTGGTAAAGCTGCGGGAATTGATCACCGCAGCAGTAATTGAGATCATCAAGGTAAGTACTGAGATGACCACATTTAAGACCACTGAGAGGCGAAGGAAGTTGAAAGCCTCGGCGGTGGTTTGTTCCACGATCAAAGCCGAGTCTAATTCCGGAATCGGTGTACGAATTCCCAAAACATTTTCCCCGTAATAATTCTCATAGGTGAGCACCGAAGCGTCTTCCTGTGAGGCAGTGAGGGCGCCAAACTCCAAAACTGAACCAAGTTCAATCTCAGGTGAATTTCGCAATGGAGTCAAGAGTTGGTTTTGGGTATTCACAAGATAGGCTTCGCCAGTCTCTCCTAATTGCAGATATGTATCTGAAAAGCCGCCCACAAGAGAATCTAAATTAACCTTACCCTGGATCACGGCAATCACTTCATTTTGGCCATTCTTGAGGGGGAAGAAAACATATAATTCAGTTTCTTGTAACTCAGTTCCTACTTCTGGAGTAGAAAAGTAAAGCGTTTCAGCCCTGGGGTTATAACCAGGGAGGTTCATGAAGGATACTTCCATCATCTCAGCAGAGGTGGAAAAAAGTACATCTCCATTCACTCTCAGCAGGGATAAGGTTTCATAATTTTGAGGAGAATTTTTCTGAACCTGTAAATTGAGAAGAACATAGTCTGAAATCGTCCTTCTGAATGCCTCTGTGGGTACCCCCTGGATATAGTTCTCAACATATGAAACAAAAAGCTCATTCTGTTGAAGGGTTTCCATGTCGGTTTCAACACCAGCAATCCATGAATTTATCCGGTTTGCACTCACTCTTGAAACAGTTTCAAGAGTGGTTTCTGCCTGAACGGTATCACGCTGGATATCGATCAGGGTTGAGACGATCCCAACGATTACGATGGGTATCATGGATACGCCTAGAAGAATCAGTAATAATCTGGTCTGGATAGACCTGATTTGGAAACGGCGGGTGAGCTGCCAGAGCAAAAGGATAGTGATGCCGGTTGTGATGATGGCATTGGTTGTGCCAAGATCGAGCGTGTACTTGGGGAACACTGATATTGCCCCAAAGATGAAAACACCAATCACATGGGCGATTGAAAATACCACCCAGCGGCGGCCATCCTTTGGTTCGAAAATAAAATATGCGACACCCAAAAGCAGTAAGCCGCTGATTAGGTTGTAGACCAAGCTGCCAGAGAGGAATAACTCGCCAGTTGTGTAGGTCAGCATAATGACCACCGGGAGGTACCGCTCGGCTTTTATGAATTTACCTTTTCGATATTCTGTGTAACTGAATATCAATACCACTAGGCTGGCTAAATCACCGAGCGATTCAGCTGGTATTTGCCAGACCCGATATTCAAACAAGTTGAGAATATCGCTGGCAATGCTGACCACAAGGAAGATGATCCCGATTCCATAGGCGCGCCGGATCGAATTATCCTTCCGGAACTGCGCTTTGGCTTCCTCGGCAGCTTTCTCGTCCAACTCTTGGGTTTGAATGATCTCTTCGGTCATAAGAACCTCAGTGGTTTACCTCTGATTGAGCTTGATCAGGATTGCCGTTGGATGAGGCCTCCAACTCCACCTCGGGAGACGCCATCCGGATGGTCAATTCTGGCAGTGCCAGCGATTCCCGTAAATTCTGTGCTGTGGTGCGCAAAATCGAGTTGATATCCATTGTTTCCCATAGCTGAGAGTTGATTGCGCTGATGGTGTGCTCGGTGGTGGCACGCAGCTGCGACTCGTTGAACAAACGGGCACTGTCCAGGGCAATGCCCAATTGTTCAGACAGAGAGTTGAGCAACTTTAATTCCTCATCCGTCCATTGGGCATTCTCTTCGCCTTTTGAGATTTTAATTTCACCCAGATGCACACCACGCACTTCCACCGGGATCGATACTGTGTCCTCAGACACCCTTAACGGATCACTCTTGTCCAGTCTGGTCACGTTGCCGCTGAAGTAGCGGTAGGAGGAGAGTAAATTCCGCTGGTGGGCTTCATGCCAAGCCTGTTGGCTGTATTCTCCGTACAAGCGCTGCACTTCTTCCAGGGTTTCCTGTGTTTGGCTAAACAGGCGGATATTTTCAATTGCCAGGGCAATCTGGTCTGCCATGGTTTGCAGCACAGTGATGTCATCCTCGGTGAATGCTTCTGGTTTGGTATCCTGAATATCAATCGCACCGATGATTTCGCCGCGCACAGTTAGCGGCAGAGCCATCTCAGAGCGGGTTTCGGGCAGTTCTTCTGCCGGAGTGTGCACCCTGTCGTCACCAATATCCTGGGAAATGCGGCCCTGACCAAGACTGGTGACAAAACCGACAATGCCCTGACGGCCAACTGCCAGACGGTGGTTGCGGGCAATCATTCGTTTGCCGCCTTCGCTGGAAGCGGATCTTAAGACTGCCCATTTCTTTTCTTCATCAAGCATGAAGATACCTACATGGTAGAAGCCAAATTGACTGCCAACCTCGTTGACCACCGCTTCGAGCATTGTTTCCAGGTTCTGGGTGGATATGGTTGCACCGGCAACCTTTGCCCCGGCTTCCAGATAGCGGGAGCGGCGTTCAAGTTGTTTGGTGTTCTCTGCAACTTCTTCCTCAAGGTAAGAACGGATTTCTTGAAGTTCTTTGTTCGACTCACGCAGTGCATCATCCGCTTCCTCTATTTGGCGAATCGATCGCCTGTTTGCCCCATAAGATACTGCCGTCAGGAAAGTGGCAAAGATGATTCCCATCGCCAGACGGCTAACGGATACAACTTCAGAATTCTCCAATATTTGGGGTAGTTCAACCTGCTGTCCAACAATGTAAAATCCAACCAGATAGACCAGCGAGAGGATTCCGATAGAAATAGAGACTCGAGAATCCAATATCGTCCCTGCAACAGATAACACCAGAAGGAGGATTGGGAGAATGGGGTTATATGCTGCCTGACCAAACATGACTCCTGCTGCCATAATGAGCAGCCACATAGAAACCACAAAAACAATCGTGGCAGTTTCAACTGCGCCGCGTCTGATAGCGATAAAATTGCCAACGATGAGTAACTGGATCAGGCTTACGATAATTAAACTTCTAATCGGGTTTTCAATTGTGAAGAAGATCAAAATTATATAAATATTGATCACCAGGAACAACGTCAGCAACAAAGAATTCAGGATGCTTGATTTCCTGGTTTTCTCAGAATCATCTTCAAATACCGGCGCTTTGAAGTAATCTATGATCTTTCTAAGCAGATCATCGGTGCCGGTTTCCATTTGTGATGGTTGGGGCGGGGAGGTTTGATTAATTTCTTGATTCATCTGGTGCCATCCGTATCACAACTTCTTTTGCCTTGAAGGCGTTGCCCAATTCTTTGGCGGCTGTCTTCAATACAGTATCAATATCCAGCGTTCGGCGCAGCTGGCCTGAAATTTCGGTTGTCAGTTGTTCTTGCATCGCCTGCATCTGAGAGGCCTGGTAAACTCGGGCGCTTTCCAGAGCTTGGCTCAGCCTGTCGGTAAGCGTTTGGATCAATTCTTTCTCATCATCAGTCCAATCCACGCCAGTGGTGGGTTTCTGCACCCGGATAACGCCGACAGGCGCATCGCTGATCATGATCGGGACAGAAAGGCTGCCGTTTTCAGCGAATGTATTGATTACCTGTTTGGCTTCCAACGCTTTTACCATTTCATCTGGCCATGCGGTTTCTGTGGCTGTAGTGCGGTTGTTGCTGAAGCGGTAGCCCCAGCTGCCAGACCGGCGGATCAGATTGTGCCACGCCTGGCGGCTGATTTCGCCGAAGGCTTGCCGTTCTGCTGCCAGGCTGGTTTGCAGCTCTTCAAACAACTTGGCATTGTTGATCGCCATCGAAACCTGATCGGCCAGTACGGTCAGAGAGGAGATATCCTCTTCTGAAAAGGCATTTTCTTCTGTGCTTTGTACATCCAGCGCCCCGAAAATCCGCCCGCCCCAAATGAGCGGCAGGGTCATCTCAGACCGGGTCAGCGGCAGCTCTGGTGTGCTGAAGTGGGTGGCTTCCTCGCCGACATCCAGGGCAATCCGAACCTTCCCCTGGCTGGTGACATAACCAACCATACCTTCTTCTCCGACTCTCAATTTGTGGCTGCGGGCCAACATGCGTTTCCCTCCGTCGCTGCTGGCAGCTTCCATCACTGCGTATTCGCCGCGGTCATCGATCAGGAAGATGCCTGCCTGGTAAAAACCAAATCGCTCGCTGATCATGTTCACCACCAGATCAAGCATTTCATCAATGTTATAGACCGAAGTGGCAGCTTTCCCGACATCCGCAGCAGCCTCGATGTATCGGGTTCTTTTTTCAAGGGCGGTTGTCTGTCGCTTGAGCAGTTCTTGTTCTTTGGAGAGTTGGTTAGTCAGATTCTGGGTCTCTGAGTAGGTTTCTTCCAGACTGTCACGGCTTTGTTCCATCCCGCGGATGATGATTGCAATTGTTAACGTAATCACCAAACTGATAAGAGTAAAGTTTGGGATCAGAGAGCTCCAGCTGTCGGCGTTGGTATTGTATAAAATGGTCGCAGTTTCTTTCGGGATGATGTACTGATTGACGGTGAGATAGGCTGCTGCAATATGTGCAATCAGGGAGAGTCCATTGGCGATTAACCCGGCACGGAAACCTATCAGGATAGTGGCAAACACATTCACAAACATAAACCATACCCGGCTGTCTCCAACTATCCCGCTGCCCTGGAATGTGGATACACCCTGGGCAAAGGCCACACTGATTAGTCCTAAGGCGCGATAAATGTAAGGTATTCGATCGCGGAAAATTGTCAGGAGCAGCAGAATCCCAAAGGTGATGCCATCGAAGATCAGGATCCCATAGGTTCCCTTGGAGATATCTTCAGGTGCACTTACTGCCAGCAGTCCCAGGCCTGCAACCACAAAGAACCAGCTGAGGTTTGAAAGCATTCGCTCCCTTAGTTCAGGGAGTGAGCCAGATCCAAGATTCTGGAATCTTTGCCAGAAGGAAGTAGATGTTTTCTCGCTCATGCAGTTTCCTCGTTTGCCTTATTGCCATTCGGGCCAGGGATGCTCTCTGTGGTTGGCTTCTGATAGCTGCCCAGGCGGAGTTCCACTTCGGTGAGGCCAAGTTTTTGTCCGAATTCTTGCACCGCGGTGCGCAATACCACGTCCATATCCAGCGACTGCCGCATCCGGTTGGCTATTTCATTGGTCATTTGTTCTCGCTCAACCTGGCGCCGGGCGGTTTCAATCAGACGGGCATTCTCCAGAATCAGGCTTAAGCGATCAGAGATTTCATCGATCAGGTTGGCGGTATCTAATGGAACCCGGTCCCCTTCCAGTTCAATGTTGAGGACGCTGATCACAGATCCGCGGCTCTTAATCGGAATGGCGATAGTCGTTGAATTCTGATTATCTTTTTCAGTCCTCTGATAGATCTTTTCTCCAGATTCCCATACTTTTTGCACTTCTCCCGAGGGGGTTTCTACTTCCTCGATTAAATTTCTTCGGTTGATCCGGTACCCCGAGATGTTCCTGCGAGATTGAATAAACTGCTGCCAGCTGCGCTGGGAGAAATCTCTATACACAGTCTCAAGCTCGGTCAGAGTTTTTTGTATCTCTTCCTGAACGTTGGCTTTCTCGATTGCAATTGCCAGCTGGTCCGCCAGAGTCATGAAGATCTGATCTTCTCGGTTGGAGAATGCGGTAGGGTTAGTGCTGTGCAGGTCAATCGCGCCGATGGTTTGTTTGCCAAGATTAAGGGGTAATACCAGTTGAGCCTGTGATCCTGGAAGCATTGGGTTAAAGTTTAGTTGGGCAGTGGTTTCATCTGCATTTGCGATCACTGGTTCGCTGGTCAGGCAGGCTTTACCAACATGGCTGTGCTCATCTAGGGAGAATTGGTGTCCCAATTCCAGGATTCTCAACCCAGGTTCATCCGTGGTGGCGGTCAAAACTGCAAACTCGCCCTGGCTGTCTTTCATGTAAATGCCAACATGGTAATAACCAAAACGGTCATGGATCAGTGTGGCTGCCCTGGTAAGCACATCCTGCATTTCTTGTTCCGAGGTGGCGTCGCGGGCGACTTCTGCGCAAGCCTGAAGTTGGGCTGCACGGTTTTCCAACTGCTTGGTGCGAACTGCCACCTGGCTTTCCAGGCTGTTGACCATGTTTTGGAGCTGGTAAGACATACTGTTGAAAGATTGACCGAGTGCGCCGATCTCATCGTTGGTGGTGATCTCTACTCTGGTCTCGAAATCACCCTGGGCAAGGGCGTTGGCCTTCTCGGTCAGGCTCACGATCGGCCTGATCAAGACCTGGGTAAGAACAAGAGCTACCAACACGGTGCCGGCCAGGCTGAGTAATCCGAGGGTGACGGTATTGCGCTGGATCTCCCGGTTGGGAGCGAGGAAAATCTCCTCGGGTTGGAAGAAGGTCAGGATCCAGTTCGGTTCTCCCATGTTCAACGCCACAACCCGGTTCTGCAGGTCGCCCGTGGCAATGTCTGTGGCATCAAAGAAGATCACCCCATTTGAATCTTCCAGGGAAGCAGCGAGATTTTCAGCCAGCTCACCTAATTCAAGGAAGTTGCTTTCCCCAAAGTTATAGGGGAGCCGGTCCTGGCTGTCCAGTTCTTCTCGGGCAAATTCTTCAGGGGGAGCAACAGTTGTGAAAAATGTCTCTGGTTGAATCCCATGGGCGAGGTGGAGCAGGTTCTCGTCAAACAGTACCGCGAATGAACCTGTACCGCCGAGGTCGTTGTTGGATTCAATCAATTGCTGTAGTTTTTCTGCTCTGAAGCGCACGCGCAGCACACCCAGTATGGTGGTGCCGTTTTCTATTACCGGGCTGCTGAAATAAATATAGGGGGCATTATCGGCTGGATCAAATATCACTGGCGACATCACCGCTCTCCCCTTAGAGATTGGTTCGGTGAAGGCGAAAGTGTCGCTTTGATTTGCTGAGGTGTTGACAGATTCGGTATCCATCCACACCTTTCCATTCAGATCAAGCAGCGCATAGCCGGCGAGGAAATCTGTATCTCTGGCAGCCAGGGTAACGAGGGTGTCATTCACCATGGCTATCTGTTTATTCTTTTCATTATCCGGCAGTGAAAGGAAGTTCACAAATGTCGGCAGGTTCGCTTCTGTCTCTACACCTTGCAGGTTGAATTCAATGAACTGGCGTAAGCTGTTTTCAGTCTGTGCAGCGGCATTGAACAGTGAAGCGTTTGCTTCTTCTGTCAGGGTGTTTTTCACAGCCTGGTTGTTGAAATAGCCCATCGCCGACAGGGCAATTAATCCACCAACCAGAAAAGCTGAAAGAAGTTTTACTCTGAGTGTAAGGTAGGCGTACTGCCTGATCAGCATAACCAAAAAGATTGCAATCACCCCAAAGGTGATAAAGCCAAAGACGCTCTCCAACTGGTCGGAGATAGGCAGACGGTAAGCTGCTCCCCGGGTGTATAGATCCAGCAGCAATGCCCCTGCTCCAAACACCACACTGCTGGCCAGCGCTACAATCGTCCGGCGAGGATTTATCCCCGTTGTAATGATTAGAACCGTGGAGAAAATAATAAATACACCGACGAATAAACCAATTCTCTCTACGACAACAGAAATTGTGAATAACCCCAACATGAACCCATAGATCGTGAAACCAAGACCAGGGTCCTCTCGGCCGGCGCGGATCAGCAATAAGCTAGCTATCGAGCTGGCCAGGATGGCAAAAAGCGAGACTAAAACCACCTTTACCTGGACTGTCTCCCACTGCGGCACCAGAAAAAGTGCTGCCGCCAGCAAGACAACTGCACTGATTACCAGGCGAATTGTTCCCAGCTGGGTGGCGGTAATCCTGGTTTGGGGTCGCATTTGGGTTGTTCTTTTATGTTCTGGGTTCATCATACAAATGCCTCAGACGTTCAATTCTGTTGTTTGGAGGAGTGATTTGACAACATCTCCGGCGGGGTGATATGGATGCTGGTCTCTTTCACCAATGGAATCTGATTGATCTCCTCAACGATAGTCTTCAGTAAGCTTTCAAAATCTAGCGATCGAGAAAACCGGGTGGTCAGGTTCTGGATCGCTCTTTCCTGTTCAACCCGGCGGTTCGCTTCATCCAGCAATCGGGCGCTTTCCAGGGCAATCGCCGCTTGATCGCTAATCGCTTCAACGAAGGCCAATTCTTCGGGAGAGAGTGCTGATTGCTCGGTAGCCAGAGAAATATTGCCAATCACCTGCTCTCCACGCAGCCGTAGTGGCACAGCCACTTCATTGACTTTGGTCCCCTCCGGCAGCGAACCTCTTTCGGCTGAATGCTGGCTGCTTTCTTCCTCTGCCCAGATATTTTGCCAGCTGTCGGTGGTATATTGCCGGTTCAATTGCTGGATCTCGCGTAAGCTGGATTCGAACTGTTCGAACAGGCTGGCGTTTTCAAGGGCAATTCCCAAACTGTTGCCGATATTCTCAAAAACAATGATGTCATTCTCATCAAATGCTTCGGGCAGACTGGATTGGATTGAGATTGCGCCGCTGATCTGGTTGCCGGCCCGGATCGGAATAGCCAATTCTGAACGGGTGAGGGGTAGGTTGGGATTCTGGAAGCGAATCGCCTCCGTCCCAACATCCAGGGAGATTCGGGGTTCCCCGTGGGAGATCGTCCAACCGACCATCGAGGAACCACCAACACTCAACTGGTGGTTGTTGGCCTTCATCACCCGGCCTGCTTCTCCGGTGCCGGCTGCCAGCGTGGCAAAGCGGCGGTTGTCATCCACCACAAAAATACCCACGTAATACAAATCAAAGCGGTCGCAGATCAGGTCTGCCACATTCTGCATCAGTTCATCCGGATCGAGGATGGCACCCATCGTGCTGGCAATCTCTGCCGCCGTACGAATCTGGGTAACACGGCGTTCAAGGTTAAGGGTTTGTTTTGCCAGCAGGTTTTGTTCTTCTTCCAGCTGCTTAGTGACCGACTTGTTTTCTTCAAGGGTTTCTTCCAAGGCGTCATGGCTGTTCTCAACCCCTCGCAAGATTAATCCGATCACCAGTGTCAGGATCAGGTTCATCAGCAGAAAGGCAGCAAACATGTTGATCCAATTCTCGGGGTTGGCATTGTATTCCGCCAATTCACCAAGACCCATTATCCATAGGCCAGTGCTGCCCATATAGCCTGAGACAATAAAAGTTGCTGCCGAGATCAGGTTGGTTATCATTCCCCCTCGGATACCGAGCAGCATGGTCGCCAGCAGGTTGGAAAACATCAACCAGATATAAGTATCTGAGACCAACCCGGTGGCTTGCATATTCAAGATGCCCTGGATCATTGATACTGTGAGGAGGAAAATCGCCCGGAAGTTGTACGGGAGCCGTTTGGAAAAGATCGTCACCAGGAGGAGGGCAGGCAGAGAGACCAGCGAGGTGTAATACAGGATTGTATTGCCCACCAGTGGTCCGTATGTCAGGAAGAATAAAAGGATACCTGACAATGCAATAATCCATGAAACAGTTTGAAGCGCTTGTTCACGGATTTCCTCGATGGTGCCTCCAACCGAGGGTCTTAGATATCTACCGAGTTGATTGAAGAAGTTTTTTCTCATCACCGGCTCTCCTTGTTGAACCGCGTCGATCCTCGGTTTGTATTTCCGTTTGAATCCTCAGGGTTTTGCACCAGATCGCCGCCGACCTCGATGCGTGCCCGCCTGGCTTGGAGAGCACGGGCCAGCTCGGTGGCAGTCGTTTCCAGGATCGTATCCATGTTTACCGACTGGCGGATTTTGTTGGTGATCTCAAACAGATTCTTCTGCCGTTCAGCCATACGGGCATTGATGATGATTCCCGCCAGACTGCCAGCCAATGTTCCAAGAATATCCTGGTCGTATTCAGTATAGGCATGCAGATGTTCGCTCTCAACATTCAGCACCCCCAGCAGGTCGCTGCGGTAGGTGAGCGGGACAACAATTTCAGAGCGGACCCCCTCTTTTCCGGGGATGTATCTGGAATCGTTGGCCACATCGTTGACGATCAGCGGCTCATTGTGGGCAGCAACCCAGCCGGTTAATCCTTCACCAACCCTGATCTGCATCCCGTCAACCGTGTTGTCATAACCAGACGAAGCTACTACGGTCAACAGGTCAGCCTGTTTATCCAACAATAAAATTGAAACATTGTCTCCCAGGGTTACTCTCAAACCTTGCACCGCGCTGGAGAGGGCGTCTTCAATATTTTGGGATGTTGAAGCAACTGTGGTGATGTGGTGCACCAGGCGGTGCTGCGCCAGGTGTTCTTGAGTCTCTGCAAACAGAGTGGCATTGTTGATCGCCACTGCCAGCTGGTTTGCCAAGATTTGCAGTACCTCGACATCGTCCATCGAGAAGGCAAATGGGGTGGTTGCCTGCACGTCCAAAGCGCCGAGCACCTGGTCACCCAGGAGAATTGGAATACCCGCCTCCGCACGGGTATCTGGCAGCAGGGGATTGAAGCGGTGGGTGGGGTCTTTGGTCACATCATTTACCACCACGGGCTCCTTGGTCGCAGTCACAGTACCGATGATCGATTTAGACCCAATTGCCAGCTTATGCCCCTCCCCTTTCATCTTTTTGCCGGCTTCACCGGTTGATTCTTCAACTACAGCATACTCTCCGGATGGGTCTACCAGGAAGATTGAGGCGTGGTAGAAGTTAAATCTTTCCTGGATAAGCTGCAAGGTGTATCGCAGCAATTCTTGCTGGTTCAGCGATTGTGAAGCCTCTCTTGCGATTTCTGCTGAAGTTTCCAACTGGAATGCCCGCTTTTCAGCTTCAGACAGCTTGGTTGTGCTGTGAATTGCACTGGCTATCGAGGGAGATAAGGTCAGCAGCAAATCCAGGTCTTTCTGCGAGAATCGGTTCTCGTTTTCTACATCCTGCACGCTGAGCACGCCAATCACTCTTTCATCAACCAGCAAAGGGATTCCAATCCATGACTTTGCGGATTGTCCAACAATCTTGGCCCCAAGCGCTTTGGCTCTTTCCTCAACATTCTCGATCAGGAAGAGAGGTTGTTTTGTTCGGATGACAATAGAACTGAGACCTTCGCCAAGTGGGAAGGGCTCTATGCTGATTGGCGCGCCGCCTTCATACAAGTAGGGTATTTCGATCCGGTCGGTAGCTTCATCATAGAGGGCAATGAAGAAATCGGTGTTCCCTAGCAGTTCATTGATCTGCTGGTGAATCGCCGGATACAGCTTACGTGCAGTATACTGCTTGCTGATATTCTTGTGGAACTTGGTCAGCAGGTTCAGGTAATCCAGGTCTGTATCCTTCTGCTGCTCAATGCTGATTTTTAGGAGACTGGTTTGAGCCAGGTCTGCAAGTGAGCGGAAAGGTTTTAATGACTCAAGGGTGAAAGTTTCTGATTCTCGGGAGGCGAGGAGAATGACGCCCTGAAGTTGGTTGTTGATCAGGATCGGTACTAGGCTGGCTTCCCTGGCATCCAGGGCACGGGCTGGATATAACAATTCCGGCCGCATTGGGATTAAGGTGTCGTTCACATCTTTTATCACCACCGGGCTGGGGGTGGGGAAGAATGTGGCTGCCAAACTGCTGGATACATTTAAAGTACCCGGCAGCTGGTCTGCGTAATACGGTTTGGCCTGATCGGGTGGTGATACCAGCTCCATGTGGGACCCAAATGGACGGTATACCGCTGCGAATAATGAGGTTTGCTGTACACCAGCTGCAATTGCATTAAAAACCTCGTCTGCGGTGGTTGCCTGAGACAACCGTTGGCTGGTTGCATACAATTGGTTGATCTGCCGCAGGTCTACCTGAGAACCTTCTCTGAGTTGGAAATTGTAAACACCGGCTGCCAGCTGGTTTGCCAGGGTGGTCAACACTTCGGCAGAGGCTTGGGTGAAAGCTGCCGGGTCCTTGCTCTGTACATCAATCAAGCCAATCACATCCTTGCCAAACGAAATCGGGATGACGATCTTGCTGCGGGCCTCAGCCTGCATGTCATAGTTTTCATTGGCTGTTTCTCCATCATCCAGGATCATAGAGGCAAACATATTGGTCTGGATTGCCTCTTCATACAGCGGGTGCCCGTGAATGCGGATTTGATGTCCCTGGCGCAATAGCTGGCGTCCCACTTCCCCCGAAGCGGCGCGCAGTTCGCCTTCTGTATGGTCTGAGTTGAGGATGTAGATTGCAATATGGAAATATTTGAATCTGTCTGAAATCAAATCTGTCGTCCGGTCCAGCAGTTCGTCCATACTGACAGCACTGGTGGCCATACTTGAGACTTCTGAGGTGGCAATCACCTGGCGGGTGCGTTCCTCCACCTGAGACTCCATCTCGGTATACAAATGGCTCAAGTCGTCTGCCATCTGGTTGAAGGACGATGAAAGGGTGCCGATCTCATCTTTTGAGGAATAGGTGGAACGTGAGTCCCAATTCCCGTGAGAGAAATCCTGGGTAACCTGGGCCAATTCCTGCAGCGGGATAGTGATTTGCCGGATGGCTAGGTAAACCAGGGCGCTGATCGCAAGAACTGTCACTGCCATGATCAGGATGGAGGTTGGGGCCAGTGAATTGATCGTGCCAAGAATATCTGCTTCCGGCACTTCAACCAGAAAACCAGTGTTCAATGCCTCATAGAATCGGTAAATCCCGAGCACCGGGGTATTGTCAAAGGATTGGTAGCTGGCAGCCAGATTGGTGCCAGATTGTCCATTAAATATGGTTTCCATCTGATCACTGCTGGGTTGGAGTTCACGAAGTGACAGACTTTTGGTCACATCGGTGATGCCTGCAAATTTCTGGTCCTCCGTCAGCATGAACAGGTTGTTGTTGGGAAGGAATGAGGCATTTGCCTCGAGAATTGTCTGCACTGCGCGCCCATCCGATATGCCGGCCAGATATCCCAACATGCTCCCGTTCTTCCCGGTCACGGGGACAGACATTACATGGATGATTTCATATTCCGGCGCACTATCAGGGTCATATATCAGGGAGGGCTTAACCTCAAGGAAGCTTGCTTTTACTGAGGTGTTGATCTTAGTCTGGAAGTAAGGTTGGTCGTTGATGCGTGCCCCTTCCCAGCTCCGGTTGGTCGAAAGCAGGATTTCACCACTCGGTGATACCAGGAAAAGGTTGTTGAAGAGGCTGGTTTCCCCGGGGGTGTTCACCTGGCGGATGATTGCAATGGTATCGTTGCGCAGATTCTGCCGGGAAGGGGAATCCTCTCCCAGCAGGGTGTAACTTTCGACGCTGGTGATAAATTCTTCATTTCGCAGCAAACTATCAAAGGCCAATGTCTTATCCAGTATCCACGAATCCAGCTGATTGGTGGATTCAATAAGGAAGGTATCCATTTGGGTGCTGACCTGTTGAAGCATCAGATTTCGTGCCCTGAAATACACGGTAATTCCCATCAGCAAGGTGGGGATAATCGTGACCGGCAAAAGAAGGCTGATCATCCGGAAAGCCAAACCGCGCCGGGGTCGGTTTTGTTTGTTGGATCGGGAACTTACTGGTTGTATGCTCATAGCCTGCCTATCGGTGGTATTACTCGTATTCCCAAATCTCCTGACCGGAGAGAATAGCTTTGATCTGTTCTGGGAAATGATCGGGATCAAGCGGTTTGCCAATGAACCCATCAAAACCAGATTTTTTCGCTTTTTCCATCTGTTCAGGGCTTGCTTCAGCAGTGACAGCCACTACTTTTGTGTGCTTCAATGAGGGTGAATTTCGGATTTTTTGCAGCGCTCCATAACCATCTTCATAGGGGAGGCGGATGTCCATCAGAACGAGGTCGAGACGGGACAAGGTATCAGCATACTCCACCACTTCGTAACCTGAAGTCTTCCATTCACAATGGATGCCCATATAACCCAACATGCGTGCGATCAACACGAAATTTGAAACATTATCCTCCACCACCAGCACAGTGGCGCCTTTGATGGTCACATTATTGGAGTTGTTGTTCATCTCAGACATTTCTACCTCTTAAGAAAATCGTTCACCTGCACAGGCAGGGCATCGACATCCAATGGTTTTTGGATATATCCATCACAGCCCGCTTCCAGGCTCTTTTCCCGATCGCCTTTCATTACATTAGCGGTCAGGGCTACAATTGGTATGTTTGCCAGATTGGCATTCTTCCTGATCATGGATGTGAGGGTGTAACCATCGATATCCGGTAAGTTTATATCCATCAAGATCAGATCAAATTCAGAATTATTAACCGCGTTCAGGGCTTCAGTGCCGTTCTCTGCGAATGTCACCGAATAGCCCTCAGCGCTCAGGATTCGCATTACCAGGATCCTGTTCTCGAAGTTGTCTTCAACATACAGAATAGACACATTCTCCGTCATATTGTTGCTGCCTCCAAAGCACGTCTAGTGAGTGCACTGCAAACGAGCGCACTTCTGGCGCTACATAATAAAATTTTAGCAGTTTTAGGATTGTGTCTCGTGACATATACGTTGCAATTAACTTGCCATCAGACGAACCCTCAAAACTGGGCAACAAGCCTCAGGTCTGTTCTTTGCATACGCTGTAAGTTATATTATGTCAATATTTCTTGACACGCCTACCTCGATTATGTTATCCTTCGGAAGTTAAATAAACCAAGATACCACCCAGGTTTTAGGAGTGTGACATTTTCAGAAATTTTGCAAGAT
>JAFGDK010000011.1 GCA_016932165.1 Anaerolineales bacterium | reverse complement strand
GCTACCTGAGAAAGATCAGGTAGCCCAGAATCGCCACCACGCCTGTGAAGACAGCCAGCGCGTAGTTGCGCACAAATCCGGTTTGTAGTTTGCTCAGCCCCTGAGCGGAGTTCCGCAGGCCGTTGACCAGCCGGCGGGAAAATGTATCGTCAATCACTTTGGGATCAAACCAGGTAGAAAGGAACTTGGCCAGCCCTTTGAAATTATCCCTGATGACCCTCTCATGGAACCAATCGTGCCAGAAATTCCAGTCCACACTGATCGAGAAGAATTTCGCCAGTTTATCGTAAGGGGTCAGGATGACCGCCTGGTAGAGCTCATCCACCCACCACTTGGCGTTCATCCCCTTGAAGACAGGGCCGAGTGCCTTGGCCAGTGGGTCTTCCTGCCCGGCCTGGAGCGGCTTGCGCCCATAGATCAGCCAGGAACCGCCAATCGCCAGCACCGCCAGAATCGTGGATTGGATCGCCACCCCAAAGTCGAATTCGGGGATGTGCAGTTCATGCCCAGTAGAGGCCTCCAACGTGTATCCCAGCCAATGCCCGAACTGGTGGCCGCCTTCAAACGGCCAGTTCATGAAGCCGCCCAGGGTCGCCAGCACGGCCAGCGCCACCAGCGGTACCAGGATCGTCCAGGGGCTTTCCTTAGCCGCTTCCGCCGCATGGTGCCGCGGCTGGCCAAAGAAGACCATCCACACCTGCCGCCCCATGTAAAAGGCGGTGAAGATCGCCGCAATCACTAGCAGCCAGTAAACCAATCTAGTTGCCTCGAAATGTGAGGCGTCCAGCAGAATCTCGTCTTTGGACCAGAACCCGGCAAACGGGAAAATCCCCGCCAGGGCCAGTGTGCCGGCCATGTAAGTCCAAAATGTCCACGGAATCTTCTTGCGCAGGCCGCCCATGTTGCGCATGTCCTGCGGGTCGAAGTGTTCGCCATGCTGGTCATCGTGATGATCGTCGTGTCCATGACTCTCATGTGCATCACCGGTTTCCACCAGGGGATGATGGCCGCGTTCCACCGCCAGGATCACCGAGCCGGACGCAAGGAACAATAGCGCTTTGAAGAAGGCATGCGTCACCAGATGGAACATCCCGGCCACGTACGCCCCCATCCCAACTGCTGCCACCATGAAACCCAGCTGGCTGACGGTAGAATAAGCCAGCACCTTTTTGATATCATACTGGCCGACAGCGATGGTGGCCGCGAAAAGGGCTGTCGCCGCCCCAACCAACGCCACCAGGGTGTGCACACCCTCCACCGCATTGAACAAGGGGGCAGAGCGGGCGATCAGGTACACGCCGGCGGTGACCATCGTGGCCGCATGGATCAGAGCCGAAACCGGGGTCGGACCGGCCATCGCGTCCGGCAGCCAGACATACAGCGGGATCTGGGCCGATTTACCCGTCACGCCTAGGAGCATGAACCCGGCAATCCACCAGATCAACGTCTCGGATCCGTGGAAATGGGCCGCCTGCACAAACACACCGTCAAACTGCAGCGTGCCGAAGTGCCAGAAGGTCAGAAACATTGCCATTAAAAAGCCAAAGTCACCCACCCGGTTGGCAATGAAGGCTTTCTTGGCGGCATAGGTGTTTTCAGTGCCCTCGGTGGCGTCCGGGTTCTTGGTGTACCAGAACCCGATCAGCAGAAAGGAGCACAATCCCACGCCCTCCCAGCCGACAAACAGCATCAGGTAGCTGTTGCCGCTCACCAGGATCATCATCATGGCGATGAATAAATTCATATAAACAAAAAATCGGGCGTAAGCCTTGGGTTCACCTTTATAGCGCACATCGTAGTGCATATAGCCCACAGCGTAGAGGTGGATCAGCGTGCCAACCAGAGAGACGGCCAGCATCATCGTCACCGAGAGGGTATCTACCCGGAACTCCCAAGGTACCCGAAAGCTGCCGATCTCCAGCCATTCCGCAAAGGGGACGACCACTTCATGCCCGTGGTTCCCCCGCAGCCCAATGAACATCAGCACCGAGACCACCAGCGAAAGCGCCGAGGCGGTCACCGCCGTGACGGCGATTCCCGTTTCTCCCCATTCCCGCTTGAAAGCTTTCATGATCAAAGGCATAAAGGTATTGATCAGCAGGCCAATCGCCGGGAAGAGCACGATCCAGGGGACCAGATCAAAAATTCCTGTTGTGGTTGTTTCACTCAATAGCATGTGTTACTCCTCGCAGCGCCCGGCTAGCCCTTGAGCGTGCTGGCCTCATCAATATTGATGGAATGCTTGGTGCGGAAAACCGCCACGATCAGCGCCAGACCAACTGCCACTTCTGCCGCCGCCACCGTCATCACAAAGAAGACAAAGATCTGCCCGCTCAGGGCTTCATACATGCGGGCAAAGGCCACAAATAATAAGTTGGCAGCGTTCAGCATCAGCTCAATCGACATGAAGATAATGATCGCATTGCGCCGGGTGAGCACACCCATCGTCCCGATCATAAACAGGATGGCCGAAAGTGCGACGTAATATTCAATCGGTACCATGTCTCTCTCCTCAACTTTCCCGCTTGGAGGGCGACTGGCGCACCCGCCTTGCGATCACAATCGCCCCAATCATCGCCGCCAGCAGCAAAAAGGCGGTGATCTCAAAGGGCAGCAGGTACTCGTTGAACAACACCCGCCCGATCTGCGCCGGGCTCCCGAAATCAGTCAGCTCGGCAAACTCGGCAAAGACAGTCTCCCGGAAGAAGATCACCACAATCAGTTCAGCCAGCAGCAGCACGCCCAGCACCACCGCAGCCGGTTTTTGCCAGTCAATCTTGGTTGCGCCAGCCAGCTCCTCAGCGCCCAGCAGCATGATCACGAACAGGAACAGCACCATAATCGCCCCAGCGTAAACCGTCACCTGGGTCATGGCGATGAAGGGGGCACCCAGAATAATGTACAAAACCGCCACGGTGGCAAAATTCAGGATCAAAAACAGAGCGGAATAAACTGCATTCTTATTCAGCAGCATCCCCAGCGCCGACCCGACAGCCACCACGGCAAGAATAATAAATACGATCAGATTCGCGTCCATAAGCTCTCTCTTCCTACTCTGCGTCTTTCATCACCGGGATAGATCGGTTGAAGACACCTGGTTCCACCTTGCGGGGAGTCGATTCCTGGCCTTCCGGCGGCGGGTCCAGCAGTATCTCCCGGGTATAGATCGAATTGCGTTTCTCGGTATACGCCATTTCATAATCATGGCCCAGTTGAATCGCCTCTGTCGGGCAGGCATCTTCGCAGTAGCCGCAGTAAATACAGCGCATCATATTGATCTCGTAGGTGCTAGCGTAGCGCTCTCCAGGAGAGTATCGCACCTCATCCGTGTTCTCCGAAGCCTCCACGAAGATCGCGTCGGCCGGGCAGGCTGCCGCGCACAGGGCGCAGCCAATGCATTTCTCCAGTCCGTTGTCGTAGCGGCGCAGGTGGTGGCGGCCCTTAAAGCGCTGGGGCATCACCCGTTTTTGTTCCGGGTACTGCAGCGTGACCGGTTTTTCAACCACAGATTTGATCGTGGTCCAAAGACCTTTCAAAATCGGCAGCGGATTATAAATACTCATATCGCTTCCTCGTTTCCTTGAAACCTATAAACCAAAAATGCTGATCATCAGGGCGGTGAGGACCACGTTGATCAACGCGATGGGGAGCAAAATCTTCCAGCCAAATTTCATCAGCCGGTCGTAGCGGAAGCGCGGCAGCGTCCCGCGGATCCAGATCATCAGACCCAGGCAGATAATGATCTTGATCAAGAGGTAGACCGGCCCCAGCCAGGGCACCTGCTCCACAAACGGACCGGCAAAGCCGCCCAGGAACAGCGTGCTGAAGACCGCACTCATCGAGAACATCTTGACATACTCACCCATAAAGAACAGGGCGAACTTCATCCCTGAGTACTCAGTGTGATAGCCGGCGACCAGTTCCTGCTCGGCCTCGGGCATATCAAACGGTGAGCGGTTGACCTCGGCCAGCACGGCAATGAAGAACACAATCGAAGTGGGCAGCAGCGGGATAAAGTACCACAGGAAATCCTGCTGACCTTTCACAATATCGCCCAGGCTCAGGCTGCCGGCCAGCATGATCGGCGGCAGGAAGGAAAGGCCCAGAGCCAGCTCGTAAGAGATCATCTGTGCGGTGGAACGCAGCCCGCCCAGCATGGCATACTTATTATTTGATGCCCAACCCGCCAGCACGATACCATACACAGCGATTGAGGTCACTGAGAGGATGTAAAGGATCCCCACGTTGAGGTTATTGCTGATCCCCAGCTCGATTGTGCGCCCAAAGAAGTTAGCTTGTGTTCCCCAGGGCACCACCCCCATCACAATGATTGCCGGAGCCATGGTCAGCACCGGGGCCAGCATGAAAGCAAATTTGTATGCCTTATCCGGAACCAGCTCTTCTTTAAAGATCAGCTTGATGCCGTCCGCCACCGGCTGGAGCAGACCCCAGGGGCCAGCCCGGTTAGGACCGATGCGCACCTGGATGCGGGCCAAAAAGCGCCGCTCGTAATAGGTGGTATAGGCAAAGCCGATCAGGCAAATAACTGCCACCACTGCGCCTTTGATTACCCATTCAAGGATCATGCCTGTTGTTTCGTTCATAGGTGTGTCCTTAGTTCTTTACCACAACCGGGGTGGGTGCTGAGATCGGCAGGCCAAAGCTGCGCGGCACCACCACAATCCCCTGCGGCACGTTTTCATCCAGTTTCAAAGCAACCTCTACCTGGAAGCCGTTCAGTTCCACCACAACACTCTCCCCCAAACCCGCCGCGTCCGCCGGGTTGAGCGAGACGTAAGACGACGCAATCCGGGGGAACATCACGGCTGCATAGCGTAAATTGTTGCCCTGGTCATACAACCGGGTGACTGGGACAGCCAGCAACCCATCCACCCCGGTGTCCGGCAGATCAAACCCGTCAATTAAAACTGGCTCTCCGCGCCCGGCAGCGGTGCCCAGCAGCACACCCAACCCCTGATGGTTGGCATAGCCTGTGCCGCCGTAGTACAGATCCTCGCGCCCGATGATCGGCCACTGTTCGCTGACTTCTGCCAGCGCCTGGTAGTCCAGATCAGCATAGTCTTTGAATTTTCCCACAATCCCCAGGAAGACCAACCCGGCGGAAACAGATTCCAGTTCCTTGCCGGCCATGGCTGCAATCTCGGCTGTGATCGCAAAGTCTGCTTTGCTCTCTCCCGCCGGGGGCACTGCCGGGTAATAACGCTGTACCCGGCGTTCACCGCTGGTGAGAGTGCCTTCCCGTTCCATAAAGGACTGAGCAGGCAAGACCACATCGGCCAATTCCATCGTGGCAGTGTGGTGCAGTTCCTGCACCACCACAAACTCAGCCTGGGCCAGTGCCTGCTTATAGGCCGGATTGTCTCCAGCCAGGTCAGCGCCAACCACATAGGCTGCTTTGGCAGCTTTCAGATCATCGAACAGGGTCGCACTGGGCTGCAAGCCCATATCCCAGCCGCCCTGCACATTGCCCTTATCCCACACGCCGACTAGGCCGTTGTTAGGCCTGCCGGTGTGTCCGGTGGCAATCAATAGATTGGCGCAGGCTTTAGAAAGCGCATCAGATTGTGCCATGCCGGTGCCTTCACTGCCGAAAAACACTACTGCGTTTTCGGCCTCGGCAAAGGCCTTGGCAGCCTGCTTAAAGCTCTCATCTGCCAGATCGGAATCGCCTATCCGATCGAGTGAGAGCGCCAAGATCGCTGCGGCCTCCTGTCCATACTCATAGCGGATTATATGGGCAGCGTATCGGTCTGTCTTGGTAGCACGCGGGTTGGCCACAATCAGGGTTGCACCGCGCTCAGCGGCCTGCTTGACCCGCAGCCAGTACAGCGGGGCTTCCTCTTCCAGATCGCTGGCCACAACCAGGATCGCATCTCCTGCGCCGAGATCAGCCAGGTTGCTCCCCGGCCCCATTCCGACCTTAGTGGTCAGGTCTCCGCCCATCATATTGGAGTACAACACTGCCTTGCCGCCCAGGTGTTCGGTCAACTGGCCGATGTGGAAATAATCTTCATTGGAAAGCTGCCCGCCCGCCACAGAAACCAGCCTGCTGCCAGCCGCTTGCATTTTTTCGGCTGCCAGGCTCAGGGCCTCATCCCAGCTGGCGGGAATAAACTCGCCTTCCTTGCGGATCAGTGGCGTGGTCAGGCGGTCATCGGCAGATGCGTAGTGATAGCCAAAGCGGCCCTTGTCGCAGATCCAAAGCTCATTGACCTGCTCGTTCTGGCGGGGCATCACCCGTTTAACCACCATCTTGCCACCGCTCTTGGCTTCACGGCGCGTGTTCAGAGTCAGATTGCAGCCCACCGGGCATTCGCGGCAAATTGAAGCAACTTCCAGCATTTCCCAGGGACGGGCGCCGAAGCGGAAGTCCGCGGTGGTCAGCGCGCCAACTGGGCAAATATCGGTGGTATTGCCCGACCAGTAAGAATCAAAGCCTGGCTCAGACCAGGTGGTGATCTCGAGACTGCGTCCCCGGTTGTAGAAACCGATCACCGGATCGTCCACAATCTCTTCCTGGAAGCGAGTACAGCGGGCACAATGGATACAGCGCTCGCGGTCGAGGAAGATCAGATCGCCCAGCGGCACGTGCTTAAGATTCTTCTTCTTTTCATCGTAGTTGAAGCGGGATTCGCCCGGACCGTAGGCCAGGGTCAGATTCTGAAGGGGGCACTCACCACCCTTATCGCAGATCGGGCAGTCCAGCGGGTGAGAAGTGAGGAAGAATTCCAGCACATCCTTTCGGGCTTGCTGCACCTTCTCGCTGTAGCCAACCACCACCATCCCCTCAGAGACCACCTGGGTACAACCAGTGACCAGGGTGCGCCCGAACTGGATCTTGGGGGTGCCATCCTCATTGAGAACTGCCTCACCGGTATTCCGGTCTTTAACCGGGTAGCCAATATCCACCAGACACATCCGGCACATACCCACTGGTTCCATCTTGGGGTGATAGCAGAAGACCGGAATATCTTGCCCGGCAATCTTGGCGGCATCCACCACCAGAGTGCCCTGCGGCACAGCGACTTCAACACCATCAATGGTCAGGGTGACCGTGTTTTCTTTTACCTGTTCTGCCATAGCTAAACCTTGAAGTCCTCAGAGAAGCGTTCGATGGAGGAGGCCACCGCCATAGTGGAGAACTCACCCAGCGCGCACAAGCACTTCCCTTGCATATTCTTTGCTACATTGTGCAGCAATTCAACATCTGCCTCTCCGGCATCCCCGCTGGCGATCCGGGTGGTCAATTTCTGCATCCAGAAGGTGCCCTCCCGGCAGGGGGTGCATTTGCCGCAGGATTCATGTTTGAAAAAATCGATCGTCTTATTGATCAGCCAGCGCATGTCCACGGTTTCGTCCAGAATGATGACAGAGGCCGAACCCAGGTCTGCCCCCAAACTGGGGACCGACTCATAAGCCATCGGGGTATCCAAAACCTCATCTGTGGCCACAATCACCGCCGATGAAGCGCCCGCCGACATGATCCCTTTGATCTTGCCGTCACCCATGATTCCGCCGCCGTATTCGTAGATCAGCTGCCGGTAGGTTGTGCCAAGCGGCAGCTCATAGTTGCCCGGCTTTTTCACCCGTCCAGAAAGCGAGAACACTTTTGTTCCGGCGCTTTCTGCGGTTCCAAAGGACCGGTACCATGCAGCGCCTTTTTCCAGGATCAGGGCCACATTGGCCAGGGTTTCCACATTATTCACCACGGTGGGCTTGCCGTACAGGCCAACAGCCGGCGGGAACGGCGGGCGCAGCCGGGGCTGTCCCATGATGCCCTCAATCGAGTTGAGCAGGGCGGTTTCCTCACCGCAGATATACGCCCCGGCTCCCAAATGGGTGTAAATATTCAGGGCATAATCGGTGCCGAACAGCTTTTCTCCCAGCAGACTCTCAGCATGCAGCTTTTCGATCTGCCTATCCAATTCGTGAGCAATCTGCCAGAACTCACCGCGCAGGTAGATATAAATATCATTAGCCCCAATTGCAAAAGCGCTGCACATGATCCCCTCAAGGAACTGCCAGGGATTTTTGCTCATGATCTCCCGATCCTTAAAGGTACCGGGCTCCGATTCGTCTGCATTCACCACCAGGTAGTGCGGCCAGTTGTTATCGTCCACGAACATCCACTTGCGGCCGGTGGGGAACCCGGCGCCGCCGCGTCCGCGCAGCCCGGAATCGAGCACCAGCTGTTTGATCGCTTCCGGCTCCATCGTGGTGACAACCTTCTTGAAGGTCTCAAACCCGCCCTGGGCAGTGTAGACCTCAAATTCGCCAATCTCGGGAATATCACGGTGCCGCAGCAGGATGTGGTGGCCAGTTACTTTTTGTTCTGCCATCTTAATCCTCCTTCTCCTGCTTCCACGATTCGATCAGTGCAAGCGTGCTTTCCACCGTCTGGTTCTCGTGATACTCGATCCCCTCTGGGCTTTGCACCTGGAACATAGGGGCTTTATCGCACCCAGCCAGGCACATCACCGCTTCGATGGTCACCAGACCATCTTCGGTGGTCTCACCCACCTTGATCCCGACATTCTCGCACAGATTTTCCAGGAATTCATCCGCACCGCGCAGGGCACAGGAAAGATCCGTGCAGACCTGAATGCGGTACGTACCTGCGGGTTGGTCATGGTAGAGGGTATAGAACCCAACGATTGAAGCCACCTCCGTGGTGCTCATATCCAAAATCTCACCAATCTCAACCAGGTCTTGTTTGGTGACATACCCGCCATCCCTCTGGGCGATATACAGCAGCGGCATGACCGCAGACTGTTTGCGGTCAGCCGGGTACTTCGCCAGCACCTTTTCAATATCTTTTGCGTATTTGTGTTGAAGTGCGTTCACCGGTCTGTATCTCCCAAAACGATATCAATACTGCCGATGATTGCCACCAGATCGGCCACAAACTGGCCATTGGCTATCCAGGACAGCAATTGGATATGCGTAAATGAAGGCGTGCGCCATTTTACCCGGTAGGGCCGTGGGCCGCCGTCGCTCTCCAGCATCACGCCCAACTCGCCGCGGGGCGATTCCACCACCTGGTAGACAGAACCTTTGGGCACATCATAGCCTTCTGTCCACAGTTTAAAATGGTGGATTACCGCTTCCATACTGCGGCTCAGTTCTGAGCGCGGCGGGGGGACAAATTTGCGGTTATTGCTGCGGAACGGCCCCATCGGCAGTTTATTGACCGCTTGTTCAATGATCCGCAGGGACTGCCGCATCTCCTCGATGCGCACCAGATAGCGGGCATAGACATCGCCATCCGTCTGGATCGGGACATCAAAGTCATACTGCTCATAGCCGGAATAAGGAATCGCCTTGCGGATATCATAATTCACGCCTGAGCCGCGGGCTGTAGATCCCGTGGCACCCCAGGCCATGGCTTCCTCTTTGGTCATCTTGCCAATGCCGCGCACCCGGTCTAAAAAGATCGGGTTCTTGGTCAACAGGTCTTCATACTGTTGAATGCGTTTGGGCATGTAGGCCACAAAGTCCCTGACCGCCTGCTCAAATTCCACCGGGACATCCCGCCATAAACCGCCTGGGCGGATATAGGTAGTCATCATCCGCTGGCCGGAGCACAATTCCATGATATCGAGGATATATTCGCGCTCACGGAAGCAATATAAGAAAACGGATTGTGCCGCCAGGTCAAGCGCCTGGGTGCCCAACCAGACAAGATGCGAAGCGATCCGCTGAAGTTCCACGAAGATCACCCGCACCGTCTGCGCTCGTTCGGGAACATCCAGTTCAGTTAGCTTTTCAACCGCCAGACAATAGGCCAGATTATTGCCCATCGTATTGAGGTAATCAAGGCGGTCAGTCATCACCTCCGCCTGGGCATAGGTCTTAGACTCCATATTCTTCTCGATACCAGTGTGCAAAAATCCGATATCTGGAATACAGTTGATTATGATCTCGCCATCCAGTTCTAGCAGCAAGCGGAGCACGCCGTGCGTGCTGGGGTGCTGGGGACCCATGTTCAACAGCAGGGTATCGCCTTCAAGCGCCTGGTTGGTAACCAGGTGCTTAAGTTCATCCAAGGTTACGTCCACTTTTTCAATCATTGGCATAATGGCTTCACCTATTCTTTCGGGCGCGGCTTGCGCTGGTCAATTTCATCGTAGTTAAAGGTAAACTGGACCTCTTCATAGCCCAGCGGGTAATCCTTGCGCAGGGGATGCCCCTCCCAATCAAAAGGCATCAGAATCCGGCGCAGGTCGGGGTGCCCCTCAGACTTGATCCCGAACATATCCCACAACTCTCGTTCCAGCCAGTTAGCATTGGGGAAAACATGGGTCATGGTGGGCAGCACCGGCTGATTCCCATCCAGCGGGACGCGCAGGGTGATGCGGATATTCTTTGAAATCGAGTTGAATTGATAAACCACGTGGAACCGCGGGGTAAGCTGCGGGTAATAATCCACCGCGGTGATATCAGGCATGACTTCAAAACCGTGCCGGTCTCGCAGAGCAGTTGCCGCCGCCACAATCTGGTCAGCAGGCAACAGCACCTGTATCTGGCCGCGAAATTCCTTGGCCTCTCCCCCAAATTTGGCTTCAAGTTCCTGCACAGCTTTTTTCAGAGCTTCATTTTCCATATTCGCCACCTTCAAGACCAATCCCTCATCGTTTCACCCTTCACTTTCTCATGCAGGGTGAGGATCCCATGGATCAGGGCTTCGGGGCGCGGGGGACATCCGGCGACAAACACATCCACCGGCACGATCTCATCCACTCCCTGGACAATGGCATAGTTGTTGAACACGCCGCCGCAGGAGGCGCAGTCGCCCATCGAAACCACCCACTTGGGGTCGGGCATCTGATCATAAAGACGGCGCAGCACGGGTGCCATCTTGCGGGTAACTCGTCCTGCCACGATCATCAAGTCAGATTGGCGCGGGCTGGCGCGCATCAGTTCCATCCCAAAGCGGCTCATATCAAAATGCGAGGCCTGGGCGGCCATCATCTCAATCGCGCAGCAGGCCAGGCCAAACAGCATCGGCCACATCGCCCGTGTGCGGCTCCAGTTGACCAAATCCTCTAGTTTGTGGGTAACAATACCCATATTGCCAAGTTTTTGTTCTATTCCCATTCAAACGCTCCCTTCTTCAAAGCGTAGATGAAGCCCACCAGTAATATGAAGATGAATATCGCCATCTCAATCACGCCGAACAAACCAAGCTCCCGGTAAACAACCGCCCATGGGAACAGGAAGATCACCTCAACATCAAAGAGGATGAATAGCACAGCAACCAGATAAAACCGGATCGGCATCTGGCGGGTGCCAGGGCCATACGGCATCATCCCCGATTCGTAAGGGGCATTCTTCCGCTGGGTAGGCCGGCGGGGGCCAAACCAATGTCCGAGCCCCATAACCAGAATACCCAGACCAACTGTAATACCGATCAGGATAGCAATTGGATAATACGATTCAAGCATTGTTCAACACCTTATCTATATATGTAGAAAACCAGTTGAAATCCAGGAATAAAACTGTGCCCAACTTCCTCGCTATCGGCACGCTGTTAACCTGACTGAATAAGTTTAACACAGGGGCAATTCAGCGTCCAGTAAAATTTTTCACAATAAATATAACAAAGTTTATCATATTTATAGAGATTGTGAATTCCTTCTCTAGTACGAATGTGAAAACACAAATTTGAATGGAAGGTTATTGGAAAATCTAATCAAAATTAGGACTGGATCTCCACTCATCAGCTGTAAACGGCCAGTTCAATTGAACACAAACCTTTTCCCACTGCTGAATGCTTTCCTGTTGAATCAGATAAGGCTCAAACCCAATCCGCAGATAGACCTTCAAAGCTGCCAGCCGCCAGATCTCTGTGTACAGGTGTATCTGTGCGTAACCCGCATCCAAAAAACGCTTCACCACCGCGCCAACCACCGCTTTCCCGATCCCCTTGCCCTGGTGATCGGGGTACACCGCCGTCCAGCCGACTTCGCCGCTAAACGGCACCTCCCAGGTGGGATCGTGTGTCGCCATGCAAGTACCGATGATTTCCCCATCCCTCTCATGGATAGCAAAGAACCAGCCCTCCGGCAGAATGCGGAACAGCCAGGGCTGCAATTTCTCGGGATTCCAACCTGTCCAGCCAACTGAATCCATCAAATCATAGAACCCGGCTTCATCCCCCGGCCGGTAGGTGCGCAACGTGTAGCCCTGCGGCAGCGCAGATGGTTGTATCCGCTGGCCTTCTGGCCAGATCATCTGCACCTGCTCAGGGGTGAGGGACATTTACTACCTCAGCGCCTCAACAGCATCAAAGGTGGCCGCCATCACGCCGACCAGCTGCTCATAAGGAATTGGCGGGGGACCGCCTGCCAGGATCGCATCAGTGAAGGCATCCCACTCCCCGGCATGGCCCTTGTCCAGGCGCAGGCGAGATTTCTCCACCTTACGGATTCCGTTGGCATAGGTCTCCAGCACCCGGAAGTCGTCCAGTACAGCCGCACGGCCGCCAGTGGTGACTTCGACCCGCTCCTTGGAGAAACTTCTGTCCCCATTGGCCATGTAGCTGACCGTGGCGATCGAGCCGCCCGGATAAGTCAATTGGATCAGCACATTGTCGCCCCGGTAGCGGCCAATATCCGGCAATGCTTTAGCACCGACCTCACTGGGCAGCGAGCCCACCAACCAGGTGACGAAGTCGATGAAATGGCAGCCTTCGCCCAAGATGCGCCCACCGCCCTGCTCCGGGTCGTGCACCCAATGTTCAGGGGGAATGTAACCGGCATTCACCCGGTAGTGGATGCTCATTGGCTCCGGGCTGCTCTTGAGGAAGGCGTGCATCTTCGCCGCCAGAGGAGCAAAGCGCCGGTTGTAGCCGGCCATCAGCAGCGGGGTATCCGGCAAGGCCAGCTCCGCCTCGATCGCGGATAGCTCCGCCCGATTGAGGGCCAGCGGCTTCTCGCAGAAGACATGCTTGCCCGCCCGCAGCCCGGCCAGCGTCTGTCCGGCGTGCAGGTGGTGCCGGGTAAGCACCGCCAGGGTGTTCACCGCCGGATCATGGATCAATTGCTCCACATCGCTGGTGGCATAGCTGAATCCGTGCTTGCTGGCGGCGTGCTGGGCGCTTCGACCAGATCCGGAAGCCACGCCGACCAGTTCAATATTTTTATGTTTGGCCGCCACCGGAAAGATGACTGCCCCGGCAAAATTACCAGCCCCAATCGCCCCAAGCTGGACCACATCCAGTTTGGTTCGCGGCGCATCAGAGAAGCGCACCGTTTTCTGTTCCGGGGCCAAGGCCAGAGCCCCATCCGGGTAGGTCAGCAGCACGCCGAGGAAGGGTTCATCCAACTTCCCAGTAATCATCTCGTAAGCTTGGGCGCCCTGCTCGATCGGGAAGCGGTGGCTGATCAGCGGTGAAATGTCTAAAAGCCCGTCCCCAATCAGGTTGACAAATGCCCCCAGGTTGCGGCCCGCTGTCCAGCGGATGAAGCCGATCGGGTAATCATGCCCGCCTTCCTCGTAGCTGGGGTCGTATCGCCCCGGCCCATAGGAGCGTGAGACAATGAAATCGAGTTCCTTATAGAAATACACCCGCCGGGGGAGTTCCATCCCCACCGCACCGACAGCTATCACCTTACCTTTGTCACGGGCAATCGCCCCGGCCAACTCCACCGGGTCGTTCGAGGTGGAATCGGCGCAGATCAGCACCACATCGGCGCCGAAGCTCTCGGTGAATGCAATTGCCGCCCCTTCCGCCTCCGGGCGCACAACCGCCTCAGCCCCCATCTGGCGGGCAAGCTCCACCCGGTTGGCATCCAGGTCAATGCCGAATACCCGGCAGCCCGCTGCTCTGGCCAGTCCCACTGAGATCAGGCCCAGCAGCCCCAACCCGATGACCGCCACGGTCTCACCTACCTGGGGTTGGCCCAGGCGGAAGCCGTGCAGGGCAATGGCGCCCAAGGTGCCAAATGCACCAGATTCAAAGTCCACGTTATCAGGCAATGACGCTGCCAGGTTGGCAGGCACCACTGCATATTCCGCATGTACGGCATAACCGCCGCCCGCGCAAGCCACCCGCTGCCCAATCTGGAATCCCTCCACCCCCTCGCCGATCTCAACGATCGTCCCCGCCGAGGAATAGCCCAGTGCCATTGGCTGGTCCAGCCGGTTGAAAGCCGCCTCAATCGTGGAGAGCACCCCTTCCCGGCGGGCTTTGTCAAGCACCTGTTTAGCCAGGTCGGGACGCGAACGTACCTTTCCCAGCAAGGATTTCTCAGCAAATTCCACCACCATCCGTTCAGTGCCGGCTGAGACCAGCGATGCTGCCGTTTTGATCAGGATCATCCCCGGCTGGGGGGTGGGTACCGGCACATCCACCACCCGGGATTCGCCGTCGCGCATACTTTGCAATAGTTGTTTCATAATTCCTCGTGCCTTTATATTCTTCAGATGATTCTACCATGTACGGGGAGTCAAATAGTCGCTAGCCAGCTAGCCCGCCAATCATTTAAGTTACACGCCATCAGACGATCTGGACACCTGACTACCTGGCTCATCCGGGTTATAATCCTGCTCAACTCAGTAGAGGAGCAAGCTTTGATTCACAAACCAGTCATCCACCTTGTGGCCGCAGCCCGTCCCAACTTCATGAAAGTCGCCCCGTTGTACCATGAACTGATCCGGCAGGATTGGTGCAAACCGCTGCTGGTTCACACTGGGCAGCACTACGACGAAAATATGTCCGAGAATATCCTGCGAGACCTAGGCTTACCCGAGCCCGACATCCACCTGGGAATCGGATCCGGCACGCATGCCGAGCAAACCGCCGGGGTAATGATTGCCTACGAAAAGGTCTGTCTGCAGGAACCGCCGGCATTTGTGGTCGTGGTCGGAGATGTCAACGCCACGATGGCAGTCGCCATCACCGCCAAAAAATTGCTGCTGCCGCTCGCCCATCTGGAAGCCGGGCTACGCAGCCGCGACCGCAGCATGCCAGAAGAGATCAACCGGATTGTCACTGACAATCTCAGCGACCTGCTGTGGACACCTTCTCCGGATGCAGACGATAACCTGCTTGCAGAGGGCATCCCCCAGGAGTACATCTTGCGGGTGGGGAATATCATGATCGACTCCTATGAGATGCTGCGGGACAAAATTGAGGCGGAACCCGTCATGGGTGCGCTAAAACTCTCTCCCCGCAGCTATGCAGTCGTCACCCTCCACAGGCCAGCCAACGTTGACCAGCAAGAAACCCTGCGCCCGCTGTGTGATGCCCTGCGCCAGATTGCCCTCCAGTTACCGCTGGTCTTCCCGGTTCATCCGCGCACACGCAAACAACTGCAAGCTTTTAACTTGTGGGACAGCCTGAATGCAGAGATCAATATCCACCTCCTGGAACCAGTCAGCTATATTCCGTTTATGGCTCTGGTGCAGCAAGCCCGGTTGGTGATCACAGATTCTGGCGGCATCCAGGAAGAAACCACCTATCTGGATATCCCCTGCCTGACCGTGCGCACCACCACCGAGCGCCCGATCACCATCACTCAGGGTACCAACCGGCTGGTCACCACCACCGAACTCAAAGGCCAGGTGGAGAAAGCCCTCAGCGGTCAATGGGTGCATGGCGTTCGTCCCGAATTGTGGGACGGGCGAACCGCCGCACGCGTGGCTGACAGCCTGCGTAAAACCCTGGGTGTATAAAACCGCACTGCACTGGATTGCTCAATCTTGTAAACGGTCTGGTGCGATCCAGCAAAACTGCGCTTTTTCCCCAAACTACTACCGGTCAGAAGTCTAAAAGTAATATCCCAATACGCCTCGTGGGTTATGCATTTGTCCGACGAGTCGCTTGGTCAGGCGATACAGCAGATTGATCCACATCTCAAACCATTTGGTTAACGAATAGATTACTAATCCTTAATCTTGATCTGGTATAATCAAAACACAGCATTCAAAGCTTGTTTTTGAGTGAACTTCCAGGAATACCAGGAGAACTTGGCAGCAATAATCATGGTAAATTAAGATCAAGCTTGGGGGGTTAAACGAATAGATCAGCAATGCTTTTGCATTGCAAACCGCACACGGTTCTCTCTGGGATTTGGTAGTTCTTGCCAAATCTTTTTCATTCTTACGAATGAGACCAATTGCCTGGCCAGTATAAACAACCTTCTGCGTTGACAGATAAGGCAAGATAAACCTGCCTGCCAGGTATCCGGAATCGCTCACAAGGAGAAATGATGAAAACAGTCGTTGCTGCGGCAATCGGAGAATGTGTACATGTTGCTGGCGTGGTTAATTTTCTGAGATTGGCCGACAAAGTTGGTTGGCGCACAATATTCATCGGTCCAGCAACGCCTATTGAGCAGATCATTGAAACAGCTGCAGCAGAACAGGCCGACCTGGTCGGGGTTTCATACAGGCTTACGCCTGAAAATGGGGAAAGGCTGATAGCCTCATTTGCAGAGCAAGCCGATCACCTCAAAAACCAGGGGGTTAAATTTGCATTTGGCGGCCCCCCGCCAATGGCAGCAAAGGCCCGAAAGATGGGCTTCTTTGATGCCTGTTTTGACGGCTCCGAAACCACAGAAGGGGTGATTGCCTTCCTCAAAGGACAGCCAACAGACACACAAAGCATAACGGATTTCCCGCAGAAAACCATTGAAAGAATCCAATGGAAGTCTCCCATGCCCCTGATCAGACATCACTTTGGGCTGCCAGATCTGGAAGCCACCAGAAGGGGAATTGAAGAAATCGCTGAATCCCGCATGGTGGATGTCATTTCGCTTGGGATTGATCAGGATGCGCAGGAGAATTTTTTCAACCCAGAGCGGCAGGACAAACGCCGCTTTGGGGCCGGAGGGGTGCCTGTGCGAACTGCTGAGGATTATTCCCGGCTGTTTGCCGCCTCCCGCACTGGAAATTATCCCCTGATGCGCACTTATTCCGGCACAGATAATTTTTTCCGGTTGGCAGAGATGTATGTCGAAACGATCAATATCGCCTGGGCGGCTGTCCCCTTATTCTGGTTCAACCGTATGGACGGGCGCGGTCCCTGGGATTTAGAAGGTTCTATCCGTGAACACCAACAACTGATGGCATGGTATGGCGAGCGTAATATCCCCGTAGAAGCCAACGAAGCCCATCATTGGGGCATGCGGGATGCCCACGATGTGGTCTTTATCGTATCCGCCTATCTGGCAGCCTGCAATGCAAAAGCGGTCGGGGTAAAGGACCATATTATTCAATTGATGTTCAACAGCCCGCCAGGCACCTCAGCAGCCATGGATATTGCCAAGATGCTGGCCGTTATTGAAATGGTTTCACCCCTGGCTTCGCCAAATTTCAGGATCTGGAAACAGGTGCGCACCGGGCTGCTCAGTTACCCGGTTGATCTCACCCAGGCGCGCGCTCATCTGGCAGTGAGCGTCTTCAACCAGATGCAGATCCGGCCAGATATTGTCCACGTGGTGGGTTACCCAGAAGCCGACCATGCCGTCACCGCAACAGAAGTGGTGGAATCGTGCATCATCGCTCGAAAAGCAATTGACGATGCCCTGCATTCCAAATTCGAACTGACTGCTACAAAAAACATCCAACAGCGTGTCTGCGAACTGGTACAGGAAGCAGAACTGCTGGTTGAGGCCATCAAGCAATCAGGTTCACAAACCTCAGATGACCCATTAGCTGATCCTGGTGTGTTGGCAACTGCGGTTACATCAGGACTATTGGATGCCCCCCAGCTGATCAATAACCCCTATGGTCGAGGTGAATTTCCAACCACTTACGACCACCGTGGTGCTTGCCAGCCCATGGACAAAAATACCAGGGAGATCATCAGCGAAAGCGAACGTATTCAGAGGATTCAATCTAGGAGGAAGGATGAACAAAATTAAAAATATCGCTGTATTCGGGTCCGGACATGGGGGCAAGGCCATGGCGGCCTATCTGGCTTTATGTGGGGCCAGGGTGACCCTGTTCAACCGCACCTGGAAAAATATTGAGGCAATCAAGGAAAGAGGGGGGATCGCTCTAAACGGCAACAGCGAAATTATCGGTTTTGGAGATATCCCTCAGGTCACTGATAATATTGAGGAAGCAGTAAAATCCAGCGCCTTATTGATGGTTGTTGTGCCCGCTTATGGGCATGCCTCACTGGCAAAAAAAATGGCACCCCACTTGTCGGATGGACAGATCGTTGTCCTCAACCCGGGTAGAACCTTTGGCGCTATTGAATTCCAAAAGGTGCTCTCAGAAAATGGCTGCACCCAGAAAGTGATCCTTGCAGAGGCGCAAACATTCATCTTTGCTTCCCGCTCAGTGGGACCAGCCCAAGCCTTCATCCACCGGGTGAAAGAAGCTGTACCTCTGGCTGCCTTCCCCGCAGACCAAACCCAGTTGGTCCTCAATTGCTTGCATCCTTATTTCCCACAATTCATTGACGGAAAAACCGTACTGCATACCGGGATGGACAACATCGGGGCTGTTTTCCATCCTACCATCATGCTGCATAATACCGGGTGGGTTGAAGCATCTGGCGGTGATTTCCAGTTTTATACCCAGGGGGTCACACCCGCCATCGCCAGAGTGATGGAGGCAATTGACAGAGAGCGGATGAGAATCGGGAGGGCGCTGGGCATCCATCTTGTCACCGCCTGTGATTGGTTAAAAATGGCTTACGAAGCGACCGGTGAAGACCTGTACGAAACCATTCGCAACCAGCAGGGCTATCGCAACATCCAAGCCCCGCCCACCTTAAATCACCGCTATATCAATGAAGACATTCCCATGAGCCTGGTGCCCATGGCTTCAATCGGGCATAAACTCGGAATCCGGGTGCGCGCCATGGAGAGCCTGATCCGCCTGGCCTCGATCATCCGGGGAACAGATTTCTGGGAACACGGCAGAACTATTGAGCGGTTAGGACTGGCTCAATTTTCTTCCGAGGAACTGCTCGCCATGGTCACAGGGAAACTGTTGCGGCCGCCTATCCATGAAGATACCGCGGTGAAGTTTATTCCAGCCGGTTAGCTACCCGGGTAAACCTGTATAGTACACTCTTGATATATTTTGATTTATGCTTCCAATCTGCTGATCAAGCAGGCAGCTATCTTCAGCTAACCACAACCAGGACCTAACCAGAAGCGATTTCTTCCCAATTTATGCAAAACCCAGGTATCCCTCATTCACCCATATCCTTAACTTTGCCCTGTTGATGGTCATGAATTGGAGAAAAGCCGGAAACAGCCGGGCAGCGGCCAATAAAGTCTGTTTCCACCCAGATCAACAAATGCCAATAGGGATACGCAATTTTACAGCAGCAGGTAAGGATAAACTGGGCAAAATTTCATACCACTGTTTCGATACACTGCCCGCCAGATTTGATATAATCCTCCCTGCAGTTCAGCACAAAGCAAGACTCAAGGAGACCCGATGACTGACCCTCGAATGCTCAAACACGCCGATATTTTGGTGAACTTTTCCACCGACATCCAGCCGGGAGACCGGGTGGTGATCGAAGCCACCACTGCCGCCGAACCGATGCTGGAAGCCCTGATCGAACGCGTTCTAGAGAATGGCGGGTATCCATACCTGGTTACCAAACTGCCCAGAGAAGAGGCAATCTTTTATAAATATGCCCAGGAAGCTCAACTGCTGCAGACCCCGGAGTTCCTCAAATTAGCCTACGAACAGTTCGAAGCCCGCATTCGCTTGCACTCCCTGACCGACACCACCCTTCTCCAGGATGTCCCCCCGGAGAAGGAGGCGCTGCGCGCCAAGGCCATGTCCCACATTCTCTCCACCCAGATGGAGCGCGGCCAGACGCGGGATTTTAAATGGTGCACCACCCTTTACCCCACCGAAGCCTATGCCAACGAGGCCGGTATGACCCTGGCCGAATACCAGGACTTCGTCTACAGCGCCATGCACGCCGACACAGATGACCCGGTCAGCCACTGGCAAAAAGTGGAAAAGCAGCAGGATCATTTTGCCAGTCTGTTCAATGGCAAGGATAAAGTGGTGCTGCGCGGCCCCAACGTGGACCTTAAACTTTCCGTCAAGGGGCGCCAGTTTGTTAATGCCTGCGGATTGAACAACATGCCCGATGGCGAGATCTTCACCGGCCCGGTGGAAAAATCCGTCCAGGGCTGGGTGAGATATACCTATCCCACTATCTACAACGGGCGCGTGGTGAAAGATGTGGAACTGGAATTCATCGACGGGCAAGTACTGCATGCCAAGGCCAGCCACAACCAGGCATTTCTGCTCAAAATGCTCGAATCCGACCCAGGGGCGCGCTACGTGGGTGAATTTGCCATTGGCCTGAACTTTGAGATCAACAGGTTCACCGGCAACATCCTCTTTGACGAGAAGATCGGCGGCTCCTTCCACATGGCCCTCGGCGCTGGATATCCGGAAACCGGCAGCCAGAACAAGAGCCGCATCCACTGGGATATGATCTGCGATATGCGCACCGACTCCGAAATTTTGGTGGACGGTGAAGTGGTCTACAAAGACGGCCAGTTTGTGGCATAGTGCTGCTTGACAAAGTCAAGCTACCGCTTGCATCTCTCTCAACAAAACCTGATAATTAATCCACCTGAGCCTCATTCCCGCGCCGCTCCCCAGGTTTAATAGATTACGATGATATGAAAAAGAACGAGGTTCAATGTCTCTGATCGAAATCCAAAATCTTAGCAAATATTTCAAGGTATTGAATAGAAGAGAAGGCCTGCGCGGCGCATTCCTGGATTTATTTTCCGGTGACTACCGCACCGTTAAAGCAGTGGATGATATTTCCTTCTCCATCGATGAGGGTGAGATCGTCGGCTATATCGGACCCAACGGAGCCGGCAAGTCCACCACTATCAAGATGATGACCGGCATCCTCCAGCCCACCAGCGGCAAGATCGAAGTCAACCAACTGGAGCCGTATTCCAACCGGATCGCCAACGCCCGCAGGATGGGGGTCGTCTTCGGCCAGCGCACCCAGCTGTGGTGGGACCTGCCGGTAATCGAATCCTTCAAGATCCTCAAAGAGATCTATGAGGTGGACAACGAAACCTTCAAGCAGCAGATGGGACTGTTCGAAGATCTGATCGAGATAAAAAAGCTGTATCCTGTTCAGGTGCGCACCCTATCCCTCGGCCAGCGTATGCTGTGCGACATCGCCGCCGCCTTCCTGCACAACCCCAAGGTGGTCTTCCTGGATGAACCCACCATCGGGCTGGATGTATCCGTCAAGGCCAAGATCAGGGATGTCATCCGGGAATTGAACCATACCCAGAATATCACCATCATCCTGACCACCCACGATCTAGGCGATATCGAAGCCCTCTGCCAGCGGATCATCATCATTGATAAAGGCAAGATTCTCTTCGACGGGCCGGTGCAGCGCGTTAACCAGCTTTTTGGCGTCTACCGCACCCTCAAAGCCCAGATCTTCGACTTCAACCAGGAAACCCTTCCCCGCTTGAATGCCTTGATCCAGACAAAATTTCCAGACCCGGATGCGGTACACATCAACCAAAGTGAAGATTTCTGGACCGATCTCATCATCAACCAGGAGAAAGCCCCGCTGCGCGAGGTACTCAACCTGATCATGTCTGAATTCGCTCTGGAGGATATCCGCATTGTAGAGATCTCGATGGAGAACGTCGTCCAGCGCATCTACGATGGAGCTTTGCTGTGAGAGCCTATTTATCTTATGCCAGAGGATCATTTCTCTCAGGCCTGGCATACCGCTCCGGTTTTATCTTTGCCATTCTCAACAACCTGGTCTATATGACCATTGCTTATTTCCTCTGGCGCTCGATCTTCGGAGACAACCAGACCCTGCGCGGGCTGACCTTTGAGCAAACCTTCCTCTACGTCACCATCGCCAGCTCATTGATGGTGCTGCTGAAAACCTGGACCGACTGGGAAATCTCCTGGAATATCACCTCAGGGTCAATCATTATGTCGCTGGTTAAACCGCTTAAATACCAATGGATGATGATGGCCCAATCGCTAGGCTTCTGTCTGATGAACTTCCTTTCCATTGTGGTGCCTTCCCTGATCTTCCTGGTGTTTGTTTTCAAGATTCCGATCAACACCGGGGTCGGCCTGCTGTTCTTCCCTGTAGCCATAATCTTCTCTTTCATCCTCAACACCACCATCGATTACATCATCGGCCTGACTTCGTTTTACACTGAGTCTATCTGGGGGATCAGTTCGACCAAAGATATCATCATCCTGTTCCTCTCCGGCTCGCTGATCCCACTGCAGTTCTTCCCTGAGGCAGCTCAGAAAGTGCTCAAGCTGCTGCCTTTCCAGGCCATGTACCACCTGCCACTGATGATGCTGGTAGAGCCGGAACAAACCGCCAGCAGCTATCTTGTCTCCCTGAGTGTGCAATTGTTCTGGGTGGCGGTGATCCTGATTTTAGCGCGATTGTTCTACAACCGGGCGGTCAAGGTGCTGCGGGTGGCGGGAGGTTAACCAATGAAAAGGCTCCGCCACTACTTCCGGCTGTATTTCCTGATCGAAGCGCAGTACATTAAATCCAAGATGCAGTACCGTGACGATTTCTTCATCAGCTCGATCGGGATGTTCTTCTCAAGCCTGACCACAATAGCCGTCTTCTGGGTGCTGCTGGCTTCAATCCCGGATCTGGCCGGCTGGAGCTTCAACCAACTGGTCTTCATCTATGCCTTTTATATGCTGGCGATCTCCCCCTTCCAGATCCTCTTCGATCATTTCTGGCAGCTGCGATTCCATGTGATCGAAGGCACCTTCATCAAGTATTACTTCCGCCCCCTCAATATGTTGTTTTACTATCTGTCGGAGATGTTCGATATCAAGGGAGTAGTGCAGCTTGTACTCGGGATCGCGATGTTCATCTATGCTTCGATCAAGCTCCAGGTGTCCTGGAACTTGCCACTGCTCCTGCTGCTGGCGGCCACCCTGTTCTCCGCCTCCCTGGTGACCATCTCGATCATGATGATCGCAGCCAGCTCAGCTTTTTGGATCTTCAACTCTTGGCCGGTGCTGGACCTCGCCCGGCGCTTGCGGGAATTCTCTCCCTACCCGATGACGATTTTCGACGGCTTTTTCAAAATCCTGTTCACCTACATCATCCCGATCGGGTTCGTGGCCTTTTATCCCTCCCAATTCTTCCTGGGAAGCCAATCCATCTCCACCGCCGTGTATCTCTCCCCCCTGATCGGGATCGGCACCTTCGCCCTGGCTTACTGGATCTGGCTGAAGGGTGTCAACAGCTACACGGGAACAGGGTCGTAATAATTCTCACAAAAAACAAATCTCCCCAACTCCCAAACCCAAAAACCATCCAACCATCAAACTACCTCCCCCAATAACCGCGGCGCACCGGCGTGAGATCCTCGGCGGTGATAAAGGCGTTCTCATCCAGCTCTTCGACCAGAGCGCGCACATTTTTACTGTTCTTGCGCTTCACGCTCACGCTGAGCATTGTCACTGTGCCGTCCCGGCCGCGCCCGGCAAACTCGGTGACCGCGAAACCGCGTTCGCGCAGAGTCTCAGCAAGCAGGGCGCCGCGCCCCGGGCTGATCACCCGAATGTGAGTATAACCAACCGCCAGACGTTCATCCAGCGCCATCCCCACCAGACTGCCAATCCCAAAGCCCAGTGCGTAAGCAATCGTGTTGACCCAGTTATCCAGATTCTGGACCACAGAACCAAGCACATAGACAAAGATCAGGGTCTCGATCACCCCGAATATAAAGGTCAGCGCCTTTTGGCCGCGGGCCATCATCCGCAAACGGAGGGTATCGAGGGCCATATTGATTACCCGCATCCCAAGGATGATTGCGGCATTAATCCAAACGTTATCTGTGATCAAATTTTCCATAACTATTATTTTATCGTATTTGAGTCAATGCGTTCCCTACGGGTTCTCAACGAAACCCCAACAAGATTAAACCACTGGGACGGTCGCTCTAGGAGTAAGCAACCGTCCCACTAACATCCTTACTGGTTGGTCCTGGATGGATGTTACATCTTCATCAGGCCAATTTTTTGGCCTTGGCCGCTTTGCCATTTGCTCTGGCAGCAGTCTCCATAACTGGTTGATACAACTCGGTGGTGTATTCTTTCACCATGCGGCTCATACTGAACATAGGCGCATTCGTGCGGATGCATTCCTTGACCATCCGCATCCAATCCATTGAATAACTCTCACCAGAATCCCTGTCGTAATACAGTGGGATAATCTCGTTTTCCAGCGTGTTGTACAGGCTGGCAAGATCCTCGGCATCCTGCAAATGGGGGTCATCGTAATCCTTGTCCTCACCGATCGCCCAGCCGTTCTTGCCATTAAAACCCTCGCGCCACCAGCCGTCGAGGACTGAGAAGTTCAGCACGCCGTTGAGGGCAGCTTTCTGCCCGGAAGTGCCAGAAGCCTCATTCGGGCGGCGGGGTGTATTCAACCAGACATCCACCCCCTGAGTCAGGAAGCGTCCCAGGTTCATATCGTAGTCTTCCAAAAACACCAAACGCCCGCCGGTCTCGGCTTTCTTCACCTTACGGTAAACTTCCTGGATCAGCAGCTTACCGGGTTCATCTGCAGGATGCGCCTTGCCCGCAAAAATTATCTGCACTGGCATATTCGGGCGGTTGAGCAGCTTCAGCAGCCGGTCGAAGTTCTGCAGGATCAGCCCGGCACGTTTGTAGGTGGCAAAGCGGCGGGCAAACCCGATGGTCAGCATATAGGGGTCCAGCAAAGCACCGGATGCCACCACTTGCACTGGATGGACAGTATCGGCAAGCCACTGCTGGCGAGCGCGCTCGCGCATATACCAGACCAGCTTTCGTTTCAGGTGCTGCCTGACATGCCATAACTCTTCATCGGGGATATCCATCACAGCATCCCACATTTCTGGATTATCCAGATTGGTGTGCCAGCCTTCAGGCAGGTATTCATCGAAAAGAACGCCCATCCGGCGCGCCAGCCAGGTGCCGGTATGCACGCCATTGGTGATATGGGTAATCGGCACATCAGAGACTTTCTTCTCCGGCCAGAGGAACTGCCACATCTTGCGGGCCACCTGCCCGTGTAATTCGGAAACCCCGTTGATCTTCTCAGACATCCTCATCGCCAATACCGGCATGCTGAAAGTTTCTCCCCAAGATACTTTATGCCGGGCCAGGTCAATGAATTCCTCCCGCTCCAGACCGAGTTTCGGCCACAACTCTGTGAAATATTTATCGATCAGCCAAAGCGGGAACTCATCGCTTCCGGCAGGAACCGGTGTATGCGTGGTAAATACCGTGCTGCTGCGGATCAATTCGACAGCTTCATCGAAGGTGCCCCCCTTTTCCACAATCTCGCGGGCGCGTTCCAGCGCCAGGAAGGCCGAGTGACCTTCATTCATATGCCAGATTTCCGGTTCATAACCCAGTTCCCTGAGGGCGCGCACCCCGCCCACACCCAGAATAATCTCCTGAGAGATGCGCAGGTCCAGATCACTGCTGTACAGCTTGGCGGTCAAACGTCTGTCCTGCTCTGAGTTGCCTTTCACATCCGTATCCAGCAAATAAAGCGGCACACGTCCCACCTGGATCTCCCAGATGCGCGCCAGCACGGAGCGCCCAGGCAGCTCAACCGAAACCGTCATTGGCGATTCGTCTGTTTCAAGGACAGGCATCACCGGCAGGTCTTCAAAGCTCATCGTCACTTCGTGGGCGGTCTGCCAGCCATCATCACTGATCCGCTGAGTGAAGTAACCGCGGGTATAAAAGAATCCGATCCCAACAAACGGCAGCCCCAAATCGCTGGCCTCTTTGGCATGGTCACCGGAAAGCACGCCAAGTCCACCCGCATAGATCGGCAGAGTCTCATGCAAGCCGAACTCAGTGGAGAAATAGGCAATCTTCCGGATTTCTGGTTTTCCGTAATTCTGGATGTACCAGCTGTCGTTGTTTTGCATGTATTTATCGAAATCGCCGATAACCTGCTCGTAGCTTTCCATGAAATTCCGGTCATGGATGACGGCGTTCAGGTCAATCCGGCGCACTTGGCGCAGGAACTTAACCGGGTTGTGATAGGTTTCTTCCCATAGGTAAGGGTCTATCCATTTGTATAAGCGCTGTGCATCTGGACGCCAGGTCCACCACAGGTTATAGGCCAATTTCCCCAGGCGATCAATTTTCTCTGGCATATCAAAGTGATTGGCTGGAGTACCTCTGAATGACTTCATAGAGTTTCACCTCGAAGGATAATGCAAACGGTTGCATATTGTATCATCCGTTTGGGTTGGTGTGAAGGTATCTTGCCAAATC
>JAFGDK010000010.1 GCA_016932165.1 Anaerolineales bacterium | reverse complement strand
GATTCGATCTGCGTGTTTTTTATGACAGGGCAATTGACCCATGATGCGTTCTTAAATCACAGCCACGAATGAGGATTTTAACCTTTTTACTCCAGTCCGTCAAGGAGTTTTGCCTAATCGGGAGAGGGAATTTTGTGAGAATTGAATGAGCACAAGCATGCAACCCGGTCTGAATTGAAAATAAAACCCCCCAAGATTAACCTAAATGAAGAGAGAAGCCCTCAGTTGGATAAATATTCCAAATTCACCCCATCGAGGTTCCAGAATCTGACGTCATCAAAATCCATAGTTAGACCAGGCTGATCAAAATATATGTCCACGAGAACACCAGCAGTGGTGAGATCCAGACCGGAGTAAAAAGCGACCACCTTATGATCGTAGAGCGCCAGGAGCTGGTCATCACGGACAAACACACTTAACTTGTGCGCTGAGTTGAGGAATTCGGGAGCCTCAATAATGCCCGAAGCAATTACATCGTAATCCGTACCATGCTCACCCGGCCAGGATTCGATCCACCAAGCAAATTTGTCCTCCTGGGAAGGGCTGATCAGAAAATGATATTCTTTCGAATGTTCTTGATCTGAGGCGATTGCCTGGCTGAAAAGCACAGCCAACTGATCAGATTCCTGCATGCCGCTGGAGTTGAAGTTGAAATCAAACTCAAAAGCAAAGGACTCAGCCCTCACTTGTTCAAAGTTAAAAGCAACATCATGACTTTCGAGAAATTCCGCCCTTGAATCGATGAAGGCATGCGCACCTGGACCTTCTGTAACCACAGCCGATAAATAAACCGGGTTATTCTCGGATGAATCAAGCCGCATCTCATTCCAATAAGCCTGAGGCGTCTCAAAATCTTCCTCGAAATCTGGAGGCTGGGTATTTGTATAGGATAGAAGCTGGTAGGCAAAATGAGAGACCTGATCAGGATCAGATGGCAAATAGTCATTGAAAAAGGTCACAAAGTTGCTCAGATCCCAGTATTTGATATTGTCAAAACGGGCCTGAAATTCATCATCAGGATTCTGTTTCCCGAAATTGATGGCAATTGTCTGCTCAATGTGCTCAAGGCTATCTACATACCCCATGAAGTAGCCATCCAGGAAGAGAGCAAACTGATCCTGGTAAAAGATCGCCAAGAAGGTGAAGGCCTGATCCATGTCCTTATAGAATGACAAGTTGCGGTTGTAAACCTCCAAGAATTTCCCAGAATCGTTCAATTCATATAAACCACAAAAGATTTCCTGGCTGTCCTGATAAAAATCACAATAAGCGCTGTAATGCTCCTGATTGTCTTCCGGTCCCCAGGATGTATCAACAGAGGTACTCAAGTTTGAAGACCCTGGCTCATTGAATCTAAAATCGTACTGGATGGCAAACGAGGAGTGGGTTTGCCTAGTCAACTCAGGGAAATTTAATTCAAAATTACCGTATTCCAGGTCATCCACAGAGTTGAGACGAACCTCGCCATCCTGTACAAGTGCAGCCAGCTCAACAGGTTTGGTATCGCTGAAGTTCACCTGCATTTCTTCCCAATATTCCCGGTAGGCTTCAAAGTCATCCTCGTTGGTGGGTGGGGTGGCTGCCAGAAATTCTCGTATTGGCGAATAAAAATCCTTTGCCCGTACATCGTGTGAGGCACTCACATCATCATACAAAGCAATCTCTGTGAGATCCCAGACCTGGATATTATCCAGGTTTCCTTCGAAGGCACCTTTGTGAATGAAGGCAATCGTTGCATCTACTGCTGGAATGGCCTGATCAACCTCGTAAATGAAGGTTTGGTGATCCAACCTTACCACGGTGGAACCATGGTAAGTAAAGATCTCGAAAATATAGGTCTGATTAAATTCCAATGGGTTAATGTTTCCCCGGGCAATGACTGTTCGAAGGTTTCGTTCGTAGGTAAATAATTCCCAGGTACCATCCATTTGAAATAACAGGGAAACGCCAATATATGAGTTCTCAGGGAATGAGATCCACAGAGCAGCTTCTTGTTCGAACATCAAAGGTGTGAACTCAAATTGCAGCAAGGCATCACTACCAAAAGGATAACTGCCTACACGTATTTCCACTATATCCTCGGTGTCCTTGACGATCTGGAGAACCCCCTCGGTTACACCGCCATCATGGCTGGATAAACCGAGTCCATAATAATCATGGTACCATCTGGCCTGAGGAATGGAGAAATCTTCGATGAAATCAGGGGTTGTGCTTTTGATCTGATCTATCCAATTGATCACCATAGGATTTACCGCGAGCTCATCCTGGCTGCTCTGTTGATCTTGATCTCCTGTACTCGCATCTTCAACTTCAGTGCTAAGCGTTGGCGAGCTTGATTCCGCCAGCGAGGTTGAAATTCTCTGATAGAGATCCGGGCCAAGGATCACGCCCAAGACCACCCCAATAATCACCACCGCGGCTGCGCCCCACACCCAGATGGGGACTTTGGCAAGCGCTTTCCCGATTTCAGGTTTGGGTTTGGCTGCTTTTGGCTGGCGGGGCTTCCTTTCTGGCTTTGGTTTGATAGAAACGGGTTCAACCGCAGGTTCTTCAACCTCCGGAAAGAGGTCTTCCTCGATCACCCGTCCCTGCTTGCGGGCTTCCACCTGCAAGGCCAGTTCATACAGTCCTTCATTGAGCTTCTCGATCTCCTGCTGGACGGCTTCCACATCCACCTGCAAGGTTTTGCCGGGATCCAACAGCGAGCCCTCCACCTGGGCTTCGATCTTCTGGGCCTGCTTCTCCAGCTGGGTGCGCTTGCGCATCTCCTGGATCATCAGGGCTTCGAATTGAGAGAGCTGCCGCTTGATCTCCGCAGCGCTTTGCTTCAGCTCTGCCAGGGCGGCCTTGTTCCGCTCCCGCAGGGTATCCTGTTCCTGGCTAATTTTTTGAATCCCACGGATCAAGCGGTCCACATCGGGGAGGAAGTCCTGCCCGCGCCGGATGCGGGTAGCATTCAGCATGGGGAGTTCCTGCATGCTTTTGGGCAGCTTGCTGGCTTGAATTGCCTGCACATCCCCGATGAAAACCGGGATCAGCTTGATGCTCTGCCTGAGCGCGGCTTCGAGTTCCAACCGGACAAAATCGCTGGGGTTCTCCAGGCGGCGCTTTCCTTCCGCATCGAGCGCATCCAGCCAGTGGTCGCCGATCACCGCCAGGACGATCGAGCTGGTGCTGACCTGCTGGTCGATATAGTCTCTGAAGTTGACCCCCAGGGGAATGTCATCGATATCCATGAAGACGCAACCTTCACCAAATACCTCTGCCAGCCGTTCATAAATGCGGTCGGTGGCGTATTGGCTGTCCGCCCTGCGGTAACTGATGAAGATGCGTCCCTGCATGATGTGTCCTTGGATGTTTGTTCCTATTATACAGGAAATGCAACCCAAACAAAAACCAGACGGCAATTGATTCACCGTCTGGTTATGTCTTCCTTATAAAAAAGGAGTTACTTTAATTCAAAAAGGATCATCCCTGCCCCAGTCCGAGGAGGCCAGTTTCAATCCGAGGGACCCGGCTGCGGTCCTGTTCTTTCCCGAAGGAGATAATCCCTTCATCGGTAACCGCTTCTACCGAGAGACCAAGACTCTGGAGTTCCTTAACCAGCACCTTGAAGGAAGCCGGGATACCCGGTTCTTCAATCGGGTCACCTTTAACAATCGCTTCGTAGGTCTTGACGCGGCCAACCACATCATCCGACTTCACAGTCAGCATTTCCTGCAGGGTGTAGGCAGCGCCGTAGGCTTCCAGCGCCCAAACTTCCATCTCACCAAAGCGCTGGCCGCCGAACTGGGCTTTACCACCCAGGGGCTGCTGAGTCACCAGACTGTACGGGCCAGTGGAACGGGCGTGCACTTTGTCTTCCACCAGGTGGTGGAGCTTGAGCATGGTCATCACGCCGATGGTTACCGGGTTATCGTAGGCTTTGCCAGTTTTGCCGTCGCGCAGGATTTGCTTGCCGAAGATCGGCAGCGGCTTGCCAGTGTAGAACGATCGGTTGAAGGCAAAATCGTACAATTCTTTACCGGTCATCTCCCCGTAGTCGATATCGAACCCTTTAAGGTAGATCTTCAGGCAGGCTTCGATGGCACGTTCGCCCTGAGCAGCTCTTTCTTCAACTGGTACAGTAAATTCACCATAATCCAGAACCTCTTCAGGCTTGATACCATGATCCCGCAGCCATTCCTTCAAGACCGAGTGACGAGAATACATCCGGTCGGAGACCAGGCGGTATACATCGTATCCTTTTTCACCCAGCCAGGCTTCCATGTACAGCGCACGGACTTCATCATCATCCTGGAACATTTCTGGGTCATAATCGGGATCACTCTCAATGACCCATTCCCAGGCTTTCTCGTTGGTGTCTTTCCAGGCCTGGTCGATCATCCAGGCGCGGGCCAGTTCCGCTTCGATCTCGCTCTCGTTTGCGCCATCAAAGACCGGCACAACCGCCCGGAATCCCATACTGCGGGCTGCCCACCCGAGATGAACCTCCAGCACCTGGCCGATGTTCATACGGCTGGAAACGCCCAGCGGGTTGAGGATAATATCGACAGGGGTGCCGTCCTCGAGGAAAGGCATATCTTCCACAGGCACCACCTGGGAGACAACACCCTTATTACCGTGTCGTCCGGCCATCTTATCGCCCGTGGTGATCTTGCGGCGCTGGGCGACAGAGACGCGCACCATCTGTTCCACGCCGGCTGAAAGCTCGATATCGTCATCACGTGAGAAGACCTGGACATCGACGACTTTACCGCGCTCGCCATGCGGCATACGCAGCGAAGTATCTTTCACATCGCGGGATTTCTCGCCAAAGATCGCCCGCAGGAGGCGCTCTTCTGGGGTGAGCTCTTTTTCACCTTTGGGTGTGATCTTGCCAACCAGAATATCGGAGGGTCCAACTTCGGCACCAATGCGAATAATTCCGTTTTCGTCCAGGTCTTTGATCGCATCTTCACCCACATTGGGGATATCTCGGGTGATCTCTTCGGGACCAAGTTTTGTGTCGCGGGCTTCTACTTCGTGTTTTTCAATGTGTACGGAGGTAAAACGGTCTTCCTGCACCATCCGCTCAGAGATCAGAATGGCATCCTCAAAATTCCCTCCCTCCCAGGAAACGAATGCAATCACGGCGTTCTGACCAAGGGCCAGGTTTCCACCCTGGGTTGACGAGGAATCGGCGATCACATCACCTTGCTTGATCCGCTGGCCCTTGACCACCGCGGGGCGCTGGTCGATACAGGTATTTTGATTAGAGCGCTGGTATTTACGAAGATTGTAGGTGATTTCTTCTTTTGAGTCTGTCTCCAGCACGGTGATCGTTTTCCCGGTCACTGAGGTTACTTCGCCATCCGCTCGAGCGACCACAACCTGACCTGAGTCCTGGGCGGCAAACGATTCCACACCAGTTGAAACGGTGGGCACTTCAGGGCGCACCAGCGGGACTGCCTGTGACATCATGTTTGAGCCCATCAGGGCGCGGTTGGCATCGTCGTGTTCCAGGAAGGGGATCAATGCCGCACTGATCCCGACCAACTGATGAGGGGCAACATCGACAAAGTCGATTTCGGCGGGATCGGAGAATTGGAAATTTGACTTGTGCCGGCTGGACATTCGAGTGCGGACAAATTCCCGGTGCTCGTTGATCGGAGTGCTGGCCTGGACAATGAAAAAATCATCTTCGTAATTGGCAGAGAGATACTTCATCTCATCGGAGACATACGGCACAACCTCAACCTCTCCGATATCCAGCTTGGCAATTTTCTTGGCCAGCTCATCATCCACACGCTGGCCTTCTTTGGCGACCACATTCCCGGATTTGGGATCCACCACATCATCAGAGAGCAAACGTCCCACCAGACGCTGGTCCTTTGGCGGCAGGGACTTGATCACTTCGCGGTAGGGCGTTTCGATGAAGCCATATTCATTCACCCGGGCAAACGAAGCCAGACGACCAATCAGGCCAATGTTGGGGCCTTCGGGTGTCTCGATCGGGCAGATCCGCCCGTAGTGCGAGTGGTGAACGTCACGCACATCGAAGCCCGCCCGTTCCCGGCGCAGACCGCCAGGGCCCAGGGCAGATACCGTGCGCTTGTGTTTCAACTCAGATAATGGGTTGGTTTGTTCCATAAACTGGGAAAGCTGGCTGGAACCAAAAAACTCCCGCAGAGCTGCCACCACCGGTCGGATATTGATCAAGGTGATCGGAGCAAGCTGCTCTTGATCGCGAATCGACATGCGCTCCTTGATCACCCGTTCCATGCGGCGCAAACCGATGCGGAGTTTGTTCTGGATCAGTTCGCCGACTGTTTTGATCCGGCGGTTGCCCAGGTGGTCAATGTCATCAGGGGAGATGACTTCATTATTAATGTTGATCATCCGGCGGACGAGTTGGATAAAGTCCCATTTGGTTACGGTTCTGTTGGTCAGCGGGACGATGCCTTCCAGCTCCAGCCGTTGGTTGAGTTTGTAACGTCCAACCTTCTCCAGGTCATAATGACGCTGGTCAAACAGCTGAGTTTCTAAAAATTCGCGGGCATTTTCCAAAGTGGCCGGATCACCAGGCCGCATGCGTTTGAAGAACTCAATCAAAGCCTGCTCTGCAATTGTGAATTTTCCATCTACATCCCAATCGGGTTCCTGGCGCAAAGTGGCCGCGATATACATGCGCTCTGGGTTGTTATCCACATCCTCAAACAGAGCCACGATCTCTTCATCGGTACCTTCCTTGATCGGAGATTCTTTCATACCATCATCGATCACAGCCAGCGCCCGCAAAAAGATGGTCACGGGGATAGTTCGCTTGCGGTTGAATTTGAGGGTGAGATAATCTGCCTTACGGGTTTCAAACTCCATCCAGGCGCCCCGGTCTGGGATCAGCTTGGAGGTCGCCTGAACGCGGCCTGTGGAACGGTCGCGCGGGTCTTCAAAATAAGCGCCAGGCGAACGGATCAGCTGAGATACCACCACACGCTCGGTACCATTGATAATGAACGTGCCTTTGGGAGTCATTTCCGGGAAGTCGCCCAGAAAGATTTCCTGCCGGATCGGTTCAGCAATTTCAGGACCTGCCAGCAGCACGGATACATACAACGGGCACGAATAGGTGAGGTCACGCTCGATACACTCTTCTATGGTGTATTTGGGTTCATCAAACCAGTAGGTCAGATTCCATTGGTCTGCTTCAGGTTCATAGCTGGGGAAATAAAGGCGCATTCCGCCATTGTAGGATTCAATCGGGGAAACTTCGTGGAACAGATCCTGAAGCCCAGATGCCTTCAATCGCTCGAAAGATTCAAGCTGTACCTCGATCAAGTTCGGCAGCGGCAGTTGGACATTGATCCGAGAATACGATTTTACCGGCAGCATATCCGTCATTTAATACTCTCCTGGGGATTTTTTAGACAAGAATTCCTGTAATTCACTAAATTACCTTCATGCATTTCTGGCCTGTCATCGACCGATATACGCGCTTAAATACAGACAGGGCCAAAATAGCCAAGTTTGCATTATAGCAGAACAAGGTTAATATTGCAAGGGCAATTTTTTACATTTTCCTTTTTAATACTCCGCCCCGATCCTTGCAGAAATCATTCTAATATAATTTTCAAATTCTCGAAAGGTTCAACCTGCAAACCTTGTGATGTCCAATCAGCATTTTTCTCATCTACACGGATAGAGACCGGCTTTGCCCCATGAATTTCCAGGCGGTATTTGTCGACCCCGCTGTAGGTGCCTTCTACACGCTTTTGGATAAATAGACGATTTTTACGGAGGGACAGGATATGAAGTTCGCTGCGGAAGGAGCCATATCCATCCCCGGCATCCTGATAAAAAGTTGAACTGGTCTCACCTTCTTCTTGAGGGATGAAGATATGCAGTGCAATCTGGTCTTCTTCCTGCATGGGGACAATACTGCCTCCCCTGAAGAAAAATGGTATCTGAGTCAAAGGTGCAGCGACGGTTACTTTTTGGCCGCCCGTAAATACTTCGTCATCCCAATAGTGATACCAGGTTCCTTCTGGCAGGAAGACTTCTCTTGCCTCCGCACCTGCTTCCAAAACCGGAGCCACCAGAATATCGCTGCCAAGAAGGTAGGCATCATCCAGCTCCCAAAGGCGCAAGTCTTTTGGATCAGCCCAAATCAGAGGGCGTGCCAGCGGAGCACCTGTATCAAATGATTCAAAGGCCAAAGAATAGATATAAGGCATTAACTTTTTGCGCAGGTAAAGCATCTCCCGGCAGATTTCGGTGGCAGCAAAACCATACTGCCATGGTTCACCGCGTTCAGAGTGAATGGCAGCGTGATTACGGAAAAATGCCATCAGAGCACTCATCTGGAACCAGCGGGTGTACAGCTCCGCATCAGGATTACCGGAGAAACCGCCGATATCTGATCCTGAGTACGGAATCCCAGATATGCCTAACCCCAATACCGTGCTGATGGTCATTTTCAAGGCTGCCCAGGTGGATTCGGTGTCTCCAGTCCACTTCCAGGCATATCGCTGCAAACCAGCCCACCCTGAACGTGTCAGCAGCCATGGACGGGAATCTGGTCGAAGAATCCGCAAGGCATTGTGAGCAGCGGCATTCATCTGAAGCCCGTAGAGGTTGTGGGCCTCATCCAAGGTTCCCTCACGCCCTTCAAAACTGAAGACTGTCTTCCGGGACAAATTGCTTTCGCCCCAGGCAGAAAATGAAGTTGGCTCATTCATATCATGCCAGAAGCCAGCAACACCGTCCTCTATAAACCGCTGGTAATAACTCCCCCACCAGCGCCGTGTTTCAGGTTTGGTGAAGTCGGGAAAATGCACCCAACCCGGCCACACCAAGCCGCGATAAGGTTTGCCATCCGGCAATTTGACAAAGTGATCTCCCTGCATACCCTCGGAATAAACCCCATAATCCGGGTCTATTTTGACACCTGGGTCGATGATTACCACAGGATGAACACCCTCGCGATTCATATCTGCCAGAAGATCATCAAATCTGGCAAAGCGTTCTTCATCCACCGTAAAGACACGGTAACCATCCATGTAATCAATATCAAAATGGAAGGCATCCAGTGGAAGGTTGTGTTCTTTGAAACCATCCAAGACCCGCCGGACTTCTTCAGCAGTGCGGTAACCCCAGCGGCACTGGTGGAATCCCAGTGCCCACTTCGGCGGCAGCCCGGCGCGCCCGGTGAGCCGGGTATATTCCATCATCGCCATGGGAAGCTCTCCAGAGAACAAATACATTCGAAGCGCGCCGCCGTTGAATCGGATGCGGGCACTGGCATCAAATTCTGCCTGGGCTTCAAAACTGTTCTCGTAGAATACCAGATAGCTACCAGCAGATTGCTGGCAGTAATACACAGGAATGTTGACATACACTGGTTCGTCACCCGGGCCATAGCTGCCTGATGGATCGGTGTTCCATAAGTGGTAGCTGCCAGGCCGGAGATTTAAGGAGGTTTGCTCACCCAGACCGTATATGACTGCCTCATCAGAAAGCGGACTTTCTGCGCTCCAGGCGGGTGCCTGATAGACTGGCGGCTGGTCCTGGCGGATTTGGATATCGCTATGGTGATACGAAATACTGCCATCGGGGTGAACCATGACTGCCAGAGAACCGGTAGACAACCGGTAACCTGGTTCAGTTTCATCCATCTCAACACGCAGGGCAATTGTCTCGTCTCCACCAACAGCATATTTTGGCGCAGCCTGCCCCGGACTCCAGGTAAGGCGGACCGAATTTTCGGAGAGAAATGCTACTTCCAATCGAATTCCATGGTTGAATGAGAAATAGGCACCGTTGTGAAACGACTGCACCCCTGTAATCTCCTCCGGTCGGACTCCCGTACTAACAACTTTTGGGGACGAAAATTTTTTATCTACCTGATCTCGATAACGGGAATAGAGCATGGTTTGCAATGTAGCCTTGAGCCCCACAAACCGAACGCCGATGAGGAATTCTTGGATTAAGTTCATAGGGGTATTATACGCAAAATAATCAATTGCTGGTATAATCCCGCCCTGCTTTCCCGGTTGTAGCTACCCGGGGTACCAAAACTACGGCGGTGTCAGAACCCCGCCTTACAAAAACTGAGGTGCAAGAAATGAATAACCAACCAGGGGAAGAAAAACAAGTTTCAATTCCCAGAATTGCTGTAATTGTTGTCGCCGCCTACATTGCCGCCCAGATGCTTGCTGATATCGCCAGCCTGAAAATTGGCGTGGTCGCCGGACTGGCCGTGGACATGGGCACCTTCATTTACCCAATCACCTTCACGCTGCGGGACCTGGTGCATAAATTGCTTGGGAAACGCAGTACCCGAGTCTTGATCGTGGCTGCCGGGGCGATCAACCTGTTCATGTCATTGTATTTAAGGTGGGCTGCCAGTGTCCCTGGAGACCTGGATTGGGGATTGGAAGCAGAGTTCTCCGCTGTTCTAGCCCCGGTATGGCGGATTGTGCTGGCCTCAATTGCCGCCGAGCTGGTCTCAGAACTGCTGGACACGGAAATTTATCACTGGTTTGTCTCCAGGATCACCGAGAAATTCCAATGGGCTCGGGTATTGGTCTCCAACTCGGTAAGTGTGCCGGTAGATAACCTGATCTTTGCTGTGGGCGCGTTCGGGTTTGTGCTGCCCTGGTCTGTGGTGTGGGAGATTTTCCTCTTCAACCTGATCGTAAAGTATGCCGTCACCGTGCTGAGCCTGCCGCTGATCTATGTGGTGCCAAAAGGTCAGGCACCGGGTGATTAGTCATCTGGTACTGAGGAAAACCCCTTTTCACCTGAAATATCAACATGACAAATGAAACGCACTGAGGTGATTTCCAGTGCGTTTGATTGTATTTACGGCTCGATCAGCAGGTGCTAATTGCCCTGGTAAAAATGTCAAGGTACGAAAAGGTGACAAAAGGT
>JAFGDK010000066.1 GCA_016932165.1 Anaerolineales bacterium | reverse complement strand
GCGTGAGAGATAAAAACAAGATCGTCTTCATAAATGATCCCACCAGCAAGATCATATTGCCCTCTGTGCTTACGGCAAACCAGACATGCTGAAGGTTTGATTTCACCCATATTAAACTCTCAGTTAAAGGATCCCGGCAATCACTGTCCCTCCAATTGTAATCCTTTCCGCTTTAGCACTGCTCATGATGGAATCCCTCTGATTAACAGTATGGGCTAAGGGATCCATCGAGGGGAGGTGCCGGGCGATGCGATGGTAATGATCTCGCCGGTTGCCAGTACCAATACCTGAATCTCTGTCGGATTGCCTTTGTTGTTTAAATTGTAGATATGGAAGATCAACGCTTCCCCATCTGGGGACCAGGTGGCTTGTCCATGGATGATCTCTTCCTCAAAAGTGATTTGTTGCTCTTCGCCGGTCTCAGGGTCCAGTAGCCAGATTTGGTCGCCGATTTCAGCCAAACCCTCAATCCATACACGCCGTACCACAGCAATCTGATCGCCGGTGTTGGACCAATTGGGCAGGACTTCATCCAGGGTGTTTGAATCTGATAGCAAGCGAGTCTCTCTGGTTTCCAGGTCAAACAATTTTAGCTTGTTCATTTGCAGATCATCGATGAGGACATACTCGGTATAAAGGATGATATTCCTGGCAGGGCGCCAGACCACCTGGGGGTTGCCATCCACGGGGATTTCCAGACCTTCGCCTGTTTCGAGGTGATACAGCCTGATCTGGTTGGGATTGATCGAGGAGTAACTCAACCAGTCGCCGGTGGTTGACCATTTGGGGTAAAAAGCGGGAAAACCGGCGTCCTGGAAAAGGGGAGCGGTCTCGCCGGAATCCAGTTCCAGCCACCAGACTGAGCTGATCCCCAATGCATTAGGGTCAGTGGGGTTTGGCAGTCTTTCGTAGATCAGCTTATCCCCAGAGGGCGGCCAGATAGGAGAGTTGCAGTAATCGGGTGAGCAGTCCATCACCAGTTTGTGTTCGTCGCTGTCCAGGTTCCATAGCCAGATGGAGGATGCAAGCGCACCCTGGTTGATGGTGTAGATCACAGCAGAAAAATCCGGGGCGATGGAGTAGCCGGAAACGCCTTCAGCGGCAGTAGTGATTTGTAGCGGGTCTGCTCCGTCCATGCTGACGGTAAAAAGCTGGTAGCGGTTCTTTTCATCAGTGTTCATGTAGAGGGCGCGCATTTCCTTCCAATCTGGGGCTCTGGCGGGGAGGGTAAGATTGGCGAAAGCGCCAGGGGGCAGATTCTGAGCAGCGCCGACGGTAAGGACTGCGCCTAGACCGAGTACGATCAGCGCGCTGATGACCGGCATGATGAAGGCAACCTGGTTGAACCATCGCAAGCGTTCAAACAGCCGGCGGCCTTCAACAATCATCAATCCGATGATGATCAGGATGACAGCCAGCCCAAGGCTGAATGAAACGATCAGAGAGAGTCCAAAGCCGATCCGGTTGAGGGTGACGGCGATCAGCAGGATGGCGATCGCATCTGGACAGGGGACCAGGCCGCCGCTGATTCCGAGGGTGATGAGCGAGCGCCATGAAATCCCTTGCAGCGGATTCCCGACCACCGGGCGGCGCGGAATGGGGATATATTTACCGCTCTCAGGCGTGTGGCTGTGGGATGGGCCTACTTCCTCAATCGGTTGGTTGATGACCAGACGTTCCTGCCCTTCGCCAGCGGCTTGTTCAGTTGCGGGGATCAGTTGATCAATGCGTTGGTCAAGGGTGCGTTTTTTGATCCAATCGCGGATGCGCGGCACCAGCAGGCTGATTCCCAGGATGATGATCAAAAGGCCGGAGATGATCTCCAGCAGGGGGAAGATGCTTGCAGGCATCAGGTACGATGAAGCGGCCAGCGTGGCCAGCCCGAGGGCGAACACAGACCCGGTGTGGGTCAGGGTTACCACGCTGCCGAGGGCGATGGCATGGTAGAACTTGCCAGATGCCCCGACCAGATAAGCGGCCACGATGGTCTTGCCGTGACCGGGACTGAGAGCATGTAAAGCGCCTAAAAGTAATGCCAGGCTGAAGGCGCTGATGTAGAAAAGGGGGGAGGTCTCGTTATTGAGGATCAGCCCTTCCAGGATACCAATGACACCCTGCTGGCGATTGGACGAAGAGGAAGCCTGTTCTGCTAGATCACCAAGGCCAAAGGAAGCCACCAGACCAGGAATCTCCGGTTTACCGCTTTCCCATTCGGTGAGGATTTGGGCATCAGCATCCAGCATGCCTTCGCTGGGATTGATGCGGAAGAGCAGCAGGTTGCCATTCTGATTGGGGGTGGAGAAGGCAATTTGATCTCCGGTTTGGATGGCAAACCAATGCAGGCTGTTGGGCGATTCGTTGCGGAATTCAAAGCTGCTGTTGTCTATAGGCTGGGATACCCAGTCGGCGGAGAGGAAGATCAATACCGGCTGCTCACCGATACGGAGTGCATTGATCGAATCAGGCCAGATTAGTTGATCGATGGTCAACTCCATCCGCTGGAAGTTCTGCTGGGTGGTGAGTAGTTCCAACTGATCCTCAGCCCATGTTATGGCTTCATGTGAGGACACTTCAGTATCTAGATTGGTATCCACCTGTCCCCATAGGAATTCAGTAGCCAGCGGGCCGGGTAGGATGCCCCAAACGATCTCAATATGATCGAGGTAGAGGGTGATCTCGTAATTGTGGAAGTTGATATCGGCTGGGTGCGCCCTGGCAGAGGGCGTGAGAGCTAATCCACAGATCAGTGCAAAAAGGAGGGTTGCCAGTCTTTTGGACATGCTGACATTTTACCCTATCCGGGGGATCGCTTCAGTTGCAGCGGCTTTTACCTGTGTTCCCCCCCAACCACACAACGGCCTATGGTTCAATCTTGATCTCGGTGACAGGTTTGATTAGCACCAGTTCGCATTTCCCCGGTCCGGGGCATGATTTTCGGGAGCAGGAAGCATTTCCACCGCAAGTCGGTGCTGCATCTAGGGTTAATTTACCTTTCCGGATGAGAATATCGATCATGCTTTGTAAGGTTTCAGGCGAGATTTCCAGGCGCTGGCACAGGTCGGCGTGGGAATGGTCTGGACCCTCTTGCTGGATGATGTGTAGTAATTGGCTCAACATACCGTTACTGCAGACCGACGAGTCTGCCTCCCTGGTAGACGAGTACTGCCAGAACCCAGGGTACGACCATAGTGATCAACACGGATAGGCCAGCCCACTTCCAGCCAAATTCCTGTCGTTGTGCGCCAATCACCGCCACGCAGGGGATATATAGCAGCACAAATACCAGGTAGGAAGCTGCGGAAAGGGGGGTGAATGAACGCTGCAAGGCTCTGCTGAGGGCTGGGTTCTCCGGTTCCGGGTCGGCGGGGAACAGGGGGATGCCTGGTGTGATTGCCTCAAGCAGGGATTTTCCCGCATCCACGGTGGCGATGCTGAATCCGATTCCCAATTCGCCTAATTCTTGTAGAAGGCTATTGGGTTCCACCTGGTCAGAAATGTATTCGTCAGAAATTTCATAGACCTGTGCCAAAGAGGAGACGACCAGCTCTTTGGCCACCAGCCCGGTAACAAGCGAGCCGCTGGCCTCCCAGTTGCCGAAGCCTGCCGGGGCTAAGGTTGGGGCGAGGATGCCGCCAAGCTTCCCGAAGTAGCTGTCACGGGTGTTCTCAACACCCCATGGCAAATTCAATAGGAACCATAAGAGCACTGAGAAGGCAAGGATGAATGTACCCGCCTTATGGATGAACTCAGAGGTTTGCCGTCCGGCGTAATTAAGCATGGTCTTCAGGTCTGGTTTCTGGTAACTCGGCAGCTCGAGCACCATGATGGAGAGCGATTTTCCCTGAAAGACCAAACGAGAGACGATGATTGCAATCCCGGAGGCTACCAGGATTCCGATCAGGTAAAGGAGGAAGATCACAAGATTGGCGCGTTCAGGGAAGAAGGCGATGCCGAAGATCAGATAAACCGGCAGCCTGGCTGAACAGGACATGAAGGGGATCAACAGCCCAGTCAACAGGCGGGTCTCTCGCTTTTCAATCGTGCGGGTGGCGTAAATGGCAGGGACGTTGCAACCAAAACCGAGGATCATAGGGATGAAGGACTTGCCGTGCAGCCCGATCTTGCTCATAAAGCGGTCCATTACATAAGCGGCCCGAGACATATATCCGGTTTGCTCCATGATCGATAACATGCTGTACATGGTGAATAGTCCGGGTACGAATACCAGTACCCCGCCGACCCCGGCGATGATGCCGTCGATCAGTAAGGAATTGAGCCAGGCAGGGGCATTGATTGCCGCGAGCAAATTAATGATCCATCCTGCTAGATACTGGTTGAAGAAGCTGTCGATCCAGTCAAGGTAGGGGGCAGACACATTCTGGACAATGTTGAAAACCAGGTACATGATGAATAAAAAGACCGGCAGGCCAAGATAGCGATTGGCAAAGAAACGATCCAGCTTATCAGAGAAAGTTACTTGGTCTTCCTGGCGTTGCAGGGTATTGCTGAGAATAGACTGCACAAACTGGAAACGCTGGTCAGGCAGGGTGATGTCCAAGTCTGGGCCGAAGGTCTCAATCAGTCGGGTCTGGCTGGCTTGCAGAGTTTGCATCACCGGGGAGTTTGCCTGGCTGTGATTAAGGAGGGTGAGATCACCCTCCAGCAGCTGGATTGCCAACCAGCGAGGCGGGTAGAGACTGCAAAGGTGCTCGTCCTTTTCAATCTGAGCAGTGAGCAGTTTTATCTCGGCTTCAATTTCAGGAGCATATTGCATGCTCATGCCACATTTGCCTCCCGAACAGAAGTCAGGGCAACGATCTGATCCTTGAAATCTTCTAGTCCGGTGCCTTTTTTGGCAATCGCGGCAGTCACGGGAATCTCCAATTGATCCGAGAGTTTGGCAACATCAATCTTGTAGCCCTTTTGAGTGGCAACATCGCTTTTGTTGAGCAGCAGCATCATGGGGATGCCGATTTCTTTGATCTGAATAGTGAGATAAAGGTTTCGTTCCAGATTAGAGGCATCCAGCACGTTAACCACCAGATCAATTTTTTCGCTGACGAGGTAATCGCGAGTGACCTCTTCTTCAGGTGAAAACGAGGAGAGGCTGTACACGCCAGGCAGATCAATGATGTGGACATTGATTCCTTTGTGTTGGAAGTGGCCTTCTTTTTTCTCCACAGTTTTGCCAGGCCAATTGCCGACATGCTGGTTTTCGCCTGTCAGGGCATTGAAGAGGGTGGATTTTCCGGCATTTGGGTTGCCAGCCAATGCAAGCTTGATCGTTTTCATGCAGCTTCCTTAGTATTAGTAAATGAAACCATTATTTTTTGTGCCATGCCGCGCCCTAAGGCGATGCGGGAATCACGGACGGCGATGATCAGCGGTCCGCCTGAATCTTGCATCACCTTTAGCCTGACACCGGGGGTGAGACCGAGCTCAACCAGACGGCGGTGCAATTTTTTACCGCCGATGATCTCTATTAGGTTAACCGGCTGGCCAATAGGCGCGTCACACAGGGGAATTGCTGAATTGTTACCCATTTTGAGGCTCCTTGATCGGTGCGGTGAGGATTCCGGCAGCCAGCTCACCGGTAAGGGTAAGGGTTTGTTCCTCTATGCGGATGAGGGCTACGCCGCTGCTGCTGTGAGCAAGCATTTCCACCTGTGTGCCGGGAATTAAATTTTCGCTGCGCAAAAAAGCAGATTCTGGCTCACCCAGGTTAATTGCCAGCACTTCAGCTTGATCGCCGGGATGGAGATCGGTTAACGGGATGCTGGAGGGGGAGTAAACTATATGATTCAAATCCGGGATCTTTCTGCCAGAAGGCGAGGTGGTGGGATGGTCAAGGAATTCAGCCAGACGGGCGGCGACTTCTGGCTGGGTGATGTGTTCCATCCGGCAGGCAAGCGCATCCGCTTCGCTGGGGGTGAAATTCAACTGGCGGACGAAGAAGACTTCCCACAAACGCCGGTTGCGCAGAATTAGTGAAACGGCTTTTTCCCCCGCATCGGTAAACGAAACCCCTTTGTAGGGCTGGTAGGTGACCAATCCTTCCTCGGCCAGCTTGCGCACCATCTGGTTAGCAGAAACGGTCTGGACATCCACCTCCTCAGCCAGACGGGGGAGAGGAATTGGGCAGGGGGTGCCGGATTCGGCCAGGATGGCCATACTGACCAAGTACATTTCTGCGTTTTCGCTGTGAGTGTTATAGTTATCCATATCTTTTAAAACAAAATGTTATGCTTCACCTAATCTTAATTCAATTCCTTTAATAATGGAAGGGCAGATGTCCTGTAATTGGTAGGATAATTGTCCCCAATTTAATCTGGACCGATTTCATAATGATTGAGGGTAAAAAAAATCGAAGGAGGCTGTCCTTCGATTTTGGACGCAATTTATTGTGATTTCTCTAATCCTGCGATTGATCTAATAGCCAATCGAATATCGCTTCATTTTGATAAACATTAAATCGAACATCGATATTCATATCATTGCTGACCGTAAGTTTGGCATTGCCCCCACAGGCGTTCAGGGCATCTACTAATTGTTGTCCAGCTTCCAGCGGGATTACCTCATCCCTCTGGCCGTGGAAAGCCCAGACAGGGACCTCTTTGAGATCACAGATATTGTTCGGAACCTTGTGTGGATATCCATAATACCCGGTAACCGGAACCAGGGCAGCGAAGTATTCTGGATATCGTAAAGCGATCGCCCATACGCCGTTCCCTCCCGTATCATTTCCGGTTAGATAGATTCGGGATGAGTCAATGTTGAGTTTTGTTTGCAGTTCATCCAATAATGCAAATAGCGGTTCAATCATCTGTTTGGTGGTCCAAAACTCATATTCACCTTCACCCACAGGGGAAAGTACAATGAAAGGAAAATCATCTTCCTGATCCAACATATTTGGAAGTGATTCTCCCAGCAGCATCTCTGGGGTGCCCCCACGCCAGATTGCTCCGTGCAGATAGACGATCAGCGGCCACTCCTGCTGCAGATCTTCTCCGTATGAACTCGGTAGATAAAGCAAGTAATCGAGCCGGGAATCCCCGGAGGAATATGCGTGTTGACCGTGGTCTTCATCTGTTGAGAGTGGGGGATAATCCTTTCTGTCTTGCACTGTGAAATTCACAATTTGCTCGTATGTGCCAGCCTGGTAGATGTTGAAGCCATCATCAATGGCTGTATCAAAGGTTACGGAGTAAACCATTGTATGTCTGCCTGGCGTCAGGTTCAAAATTGTCAGTGTACATAACCTTTCAAAATTGTCTTCGCCATGTTGTGGGAATGTGGTTTCTACCCAATCGAAGGAATTGAGGTCAATCACTTCTCCATCGATTAGTAATTTCCAGGAAATTGATTCCCAATTCGATTGGAACTTGGATTCTGTGGCAACCCAACTTAATTGAATATCTAGGTTGGATACTGCAGGTATCTCACACTGGGTTGAATAGGAGTATGGCTTATACTCGTCAATGATCTCACAAAATGACCAGATGCTCCGGTAGGGGACATCAATGCTTTGAGTTATGGTCATGTCCCCGATCTGATCTCCGGGAGTGATTAGCTTTATTGGTTCATCCCCATTTTGAGGGGCAATGGAACAAGAGATCAAGGAGATAGTAATCAAGAGGGAAAGTAATAGCAGGTTTGCCCTTTTCATGGGATCATCTCATATTTCGAAGCACTGGCCTTGAATTACGATCTTGAGTTCGGTATGAATGGGGCTGAGATAATTGTATCATATCTGTGACTGGTTCGCAGGATTTGATAGTCTGTCCAGACAACTTTGTAATTCCCCTGATAATCGGGTAAGATAGAGGCAGAATAAGAATTGGAGGTGCTTGGATGGAACGAGTGGCATTGTATTTACAGGATTCACATGACTTACGTGACGGGTTGGACTATGTCCGCTATGCCGAAGAGAAGGGGTTTGAAGCTGTCTGGCAGGCAGAGTCTCGGTTGGTGCGGGATGCGATTGTGCCAATGGCGGCGTATGCCGCGGTAACAGAGCGAATCGATATCGGGTCGGGGGTGATCAACAACTGGACGCGAAATATCGGGCTGCTGGCAGCCACCTTCCTGACCCTGGATGACCTGGCTCCGGGCCGGGTGATCTGCGGGATTGGCGCGTGGTGGGACCCGCTGGCCAAAAACGTGGGGATTGACCGCCGTAAGCCGCTGACCGCCATGCGGGAAACGGTCGAAGTACTCCGCCGGCTACTTAACATGGAACGGGTCACTTATCACGGAGAGTTCCACTACGTGGACGGGATTGAACTGGATGTGGTCCACGGACGGCGCGAGCCGCGCGATGTGCGCATCATGATCGGAGCGACCGGTCCGAAAATGATGGAGATGACCGGTGAGATTGCCGATGGGGCTGTGTTGAACTATTGTGTGCCCCCGGAATACAACCTCATGGCGCTGGAGATGCTGGAAGCCGGGGCGAAGAAAGCCGGCCGCACGCTGGATGATATCGACCGGCCGCAGCTGGTGGTCTGCTCGGTGGACCATGATCATGATAAGGCGATTGACTACACTCGGGAGCTGCTGACCCAGTATCTGGCCCAGCAGCCGCATATCGCCAAGGCTTCGGGGGTCTCGATGGATGTGGTGGAAAAAATCCAGTCGATCTTAGGCTGGCCAGCCACCCATGAGCAGATTCAGGCTGCCAAGCATCTGGTTCCGGATGATTTAATCCACCGAATCTCGGCATCCGGTACGCCAGATGAAGCCCGTAAAAAGGTTAAGGAATACATTGATAACGGTTGCACCTGTCCTATCCTTTATCCGGTGGGCGGTGATTTTAAGCTGTTGATTGATACGTTTGCGCAGAATTAAAAATTTATAGATCAGAAATAGAGGCGCTGGATATCCCAGCGCCTCATTTTTGAGAAGAACCTTGCCCCAAGAACACATAAGTGGTTATCTTTTCCCTTAATTGTCCAGACGAATTTTGAGTTTCACTACCCCCTGGGTTATAATTTTATTGTGAATATTAAACTTCCCAATGCTTCTCATTGTTTTGTGTGCGGATTTGAGAATCTTGCTGGGTTGCAAATGTCCTTCTATATCGATGAACAGAAACAGGTGGTTTCGGAAGTAATCCTTCCCGAACAATTCCAGGGATATCCGGGTGTGGCTCACGGAGGGATCGTGGCCACGATATTGGATGAGACCTTGGCAAGAGCTGTGATGTATGATGATCCGGACCGTTTCATGTTCACCGGAAGGCTGATCACGCGGTATCGGAAACCAACGCCGCTGGGCGTACCGCTGCACCTGGTGGGAAAAGTGATCCGCGACCGTGGCAAAATTGCGGAATGCGCCTCTTTTTTATTTGGCCCGGATGGAGAGTTGTGTGCTGAAGCGGAAGGTTTGCTGCTTCAGGTGCCGCAAGAAATCACCGACCAGACCGATTTTGGGGGGATGAGTTGGAAAGTTGTACCTGATTGATCCTGTAAATAAGGAGACATAAATGATCCTGGAATATTACCGCCCGGAAACGTTAGAAAAAGCCCTTTTGCTTCTGTCCAATCAAACACCAAAAACTGTTCCGTTGGGCGGGGGGACGGTGTTAAACGCGCCTTCACCAGAGGATTATGCGGTGGTGGACTTGCAAGCTCTGGGTTGGGATGTGATAGAGCAACGAGGGCGGGAATTGCGTATTGGGGCTACAGCCAGCCTGCAAATGATACTGGATCATGGAGCGATTCAACCAGCTTTGCGAAAAGCAATTCAGCAGGAGGCGGCTTATAACCTGCGCCAGAGCGGAACTGCAGCAGGCGGTTTGGTATCCGGGGGTGGGAGGTCGCCGTACTTGAGCATGATGCTGGCAATGGATGCCGATCTGGTCTGGCAGCCAAATGATGCAGTGGTGCCTTTGGGAGAATTTTTACCGCTGCGGGGAGGGTTATGGCCCGGGGCAGTGATCTCTGAGATTCGGATCAATGCTCAAATCCAGGCGGCTTTTCATTTCATCGCTCGCAGCCTGGCTGATAAGCCGGTGATGATTGGGGCTGCAGCCCGCTGGCCATCCGGGAGAACCCGGTTGGTATTAGGCGGTTACGGCAAAGCACCGATCACGATCCTGGATGGGGAAGCAAATCAGGGTGTGCTGGATGGGGCAGAAACAGCTTATCTGACCGCTGGAGACCAGTGGGCTTCGGCAGAGTACCGTTCGGAGATGGCCCGGGTGCTGGCGCAGCGCTGCCTGGAAGAGTTTGAATAGCGCTTTTTTGAGTCGGACAGGTCAGTTGGACCATATATTGATTACCTTGGAGAATGGAGAATACTTTGGGCAATTTTCACGGCTTTGAATTGGTAAAAGAACAGGAAATCCCTGAAATCAATACCACCGGGCGGCTTTTCAGGCATATTGCCACCGGGGCGCAATTACTTTCGATGGTGAACGATGACGAGAACAAGGTCTTTGGGATTACCTTCCGCACCACGCCGCAAGACTCAACTGGGGTAGCCCATATCCTGGAACACGCGGTGCTGAATGGATCAGAAAAATATCCTGTCAAGGAGCCGTTTGTGGAGTTGATCAAAGGCTCGCTGCAAACCTTCGTAAATGCGTTTACCTTTCCGGATAAGACCTGTTATCCATGTGCCAGCCAAAACCTGCAAGATTTTTATAACCTGGTAGATGTCTATATCGATGCGGTATTCCACCCACTTATCCCGCCGCATATCCTTGACCAGGAAGGCTGGCATCTGGGCATGGATGAGGAATCTGGAAACCTGATCTACAAGGGAGTGGTCTTCAACGAGATGAAAGGTGCCCTTTCAGATCCAAATGGTCTGCTGGAGGAGATCAGCCAGCAATCCCTCTTCCCGGATAACCTCTACCGGCACAACTCAGGCGGTGATCCGCGCAATATCCCCGACCTGACCTATGAGCAGTTCAAACAGTTCCATGAGACCTATTACCATCCCTCAAATGCTTACGTCTTTTGGTATGGGGATGATCCGGAAGAAGAACGATTGAAGAAGATGGCAGCTTATCTAGAGGGTTATTCATACCTTGAGGTAGATTCTGTGATTCCGCTGCAGGAACCATTTGAGGAAACCCTCCATCTGACTGAGCCATATGCAGTTGGTGAGGAAGAAGAGCCAAAATATTATGTCTCCGTGAACTGGGTATTGGATGAACAAACTGATCCTGAGAAAGTGCTGGGATTGGGGATTTTAAACCATATCCTGGTGGGGACACAGGCATCCCCGTTGCGAAAGGCTTTGATCGATAGCGGTTATGGGGAGGATCTGGTAGGCGGTGGATTGGGGTCCTATTTGCGGCAGCTGACCTTCTCCACTGGGCTTAAAGGCATGCTGGAAGAGAACACCACCAAAGTTGAGGAACTGATCTTTGAAACCTTGACCAGGCTTGTAAAGAATGGGATTGATCCCAATATGCTGGCAGCTTCGATGAATTCGGTCGAGTTTCAATTGCGTGAGAGGAATACTGGCTCATTTCCCCGGGGGATAGGGCTGATGTTATCGGCGCTGACCACCTGGCAGTATGGCGGGGATCCATTCAGCCCTATGGCCTTCGAAGCGCCATTGGCGGCGATCAAAGCGAGGCTGGCGGATGGAAAAACCTATTTTGAGTCATTGATCCAGACCTATTTGCTAGATAACTCGCACCGCAGCACGGTAATCCTGGAACCAGACCCTGATCATAACCGGCATCTGGCGGAGGATGAAAAATCCCGGTTGACGGCGATCCAGGAAGCGTTTGGTTCACAAGAACTTCAGGCGGTGGTTGATCATGAAAAGAAACTGATCGAAATCCAGGAAACGCCGGATACTCCAGAGGCTCTGGCAACCCTTCCAACCCTTGCCTTGGAAGATTTGGATAAGCACAATAAGACCATCCCGCTGGAAGTGCTGGAAGAAGAAGGCGTGACCGTGCTTTATCATGACCTTTTCACCAATGGGATTGCTTATTTTGACCTCAGCTTTGACCTTTGTGGTGTGCCGCAAGATTTGCTGCCTTATCTGAGCTTGTTTGCCAGCGGCCTGGTGAAAATGGGTACTGATAGGGAAGATTTTGTCCAGCTATCCCAGCGAATTGGACGGGAAACGGGCGGCATCTCCCCCTCTTTGCTGATCCAGAATAAATTCAACACCGATGAGGTCATTTCCCGGCTGGTGGTGCGGGGGAAATCCACAATGAATCAGGTCGGTGAGATGCTGGCGATCATGGAGGATATCCTCCTGACCACCCAGTACGACAACCAGGACCGTTTCAGGCAGATATTAACCGAGCGCAAGGCACGGAAGGAAGCCAGCTTGGTGCCGGGGGGGCACCGGGTGGTTGATCAGCGCTTGAGCGCTTCCCATTCAGCGGCGGGTTGGTTAGCTGAGCAGACAGGGGGGATTGAAAACCTGTTCTTTTCCCGCCAGCTGCTGAAGCAGATTGAGGATGATTGGGACAGCGTGGCTGAGAAATTTACACAAATCCGAGAACTAGTGGTCAACCGCCAGACGATGATGCTCAACGTGACCCTGGATCAGAAGAATTGGCCACAGGCACGAAAGCACCTGTCAGATTTCTTCAATACCATTCCGCTGAAGAATGTACCTGCCCAAGTCTGGGAGATTAGAAGACCAGTTCCTGCAGAGGGGTTAACAATACCAGCGCAGATCAATTATGTGGGCAAGGGCGCGAATATCTATAAACTTGGCTTCCAGCCAGATGGCAGTATTAATGTGATTCGAAAATACCTGGGCACAACCTATATCTGGGAGAAGATCAGGGTGCAGGGCGGGGCGTATGGTGGGTTCATCTCGTTTGATCTGTATTCCGGGGCATTTAATTTTATCTCCTATCGGGATCCACATGTGATCAATACTCTGGAGAATTATGACGGGACAGCGGGTTTCCTACGCAGGCTGGAGCTGGCTGATTCGGAACTGGTGAAGTCGATCATTGGTACGATCGGTGATATGGACAGCTACCAGCTGCCGGATGCCAAGGGTTATACCTCGATGCTGCGCTACCTGGCGGGATATTCCGATCAGGCCCGTCAGGAAATCCGGGAGCAGGTGTTGAGTACATCGGTGGAAGATTTCAAAGCCCTGGCGAATGTGCTGGATGAGCTGGCTCAGAATGGGGTAATAGCTGTGTTGGGTTCAGCTGATGCAATTGCTAAGGCAAATCAGGAACGAAACGGGTTTTTAACTGTCAGGACGGCATTATAAGTGTTGGGATTGGAGGCGCGATGAAACTGAATCTTACGATCAATGGCAGTCAAATAGAGGTTGAAAGCACGCCAAATGAGACCCTGCTCAAAGTGCTTCGCCGGATGGGGTATTTTGGCGTCAAACATGGCTGCGAGACAGGGGAGTGCGGCGCTTGCACGGTGTTGCTGAATGGGAAGGTGGTCAATTCTTGTGTGACATTGGCGGCCCAAGCGGATGGGAAAGCTATCGAAACAATCGAAGCCCTGGGCGAACATCCGGAACAGGGTTGGAAAAGGACAGAGGGTTTGCACCCTTTGCAAGAATCCTTTGCGGAAAGCGGCGCCGTACAGTGCGGTTTCTGCACCCCTGGGATGATTCTGGCCGCCAAAGAGCTTTTAGCGCGCACTTTAGACCCAACTGAGTCTGAAGTGCGAGACGCACTCTCAGGGGTGCTGTGCCGCTGTACCGGATATGTCAAACCGGTACAGGCTGTGCTGCACGCTGCCGCTGTGCTGCGGGGCGAAGCTAAACCCGGAGAAATGACTGGTGAATCCGAACTTTTGCAAGCCTTGTTCAGGCCGGATAGTTTGCCGCCTGCGCCGCCTCCCGCGATAGGGCCAGGCGGCACGCGCACGGCTGTCCGGATATTGCCTAAGGTGATGGTTGCGCCGGATTCTGAGACCCGTACACAGATTGGTAAGCCAGAGATCAAGGTGGATGCCATCAAACTGGTGCAGGGGAAACCTGCATTTACCGATGATTTTGAAAGACGCGGCATGCTGGTTGCCAAGGTGTTGCGAAGCCCATTTGCGCATGCCCGCATTAAGAAGATCGATGCGAGTAAAGCGCGTGCCCTGGATGGTGTGGCAGCGGTTTTAACCCATGAGGATATCCCGCGAGTGGCCTATTCCTCGGCTGGGCAGTCCGACCCGATCCCCGGCCCGTTGGATATGTTCTCACTGGATGACAAGGTGCGTTATGTCGGCGACCGGGTGGCCTTTGTGGCGGCTGAAACGGAAGAGATCGCCATCCAGGCGCTCTCGCTGATTGATGTTACTTACGAAGCACTTCCGGCCATTCTGGATATGGGGGAGGCGCTGGACAATGAGATTATCCTGCATGATCAGCCGGAGTATGTGGACTTCGATCAGTCGGATGCCAGCCGCAACTTGGCTGCTCATATTCATATTGACATTGGTAATGTAGAACATGGCTTCGCAGAGGCGGATCATATCTTTGAGCATGAGTACGAAGTCCCCAAAGTGCAGCAGGCGCATATTGAGCCGCATATTGTGGTCTCTTATTGGGATGAGGATGACCGCTTGGTGATCAGGACGAGCACACAGGTGCCTTTCCACGCCCGGCGGATTTTAGCCCCGGTGCTCGGTTTGCCCATCAAGCGCATCCGGGTGATCAAGCCGCGAATTGGAGGCGGTTTTGGCGGAAAGCAAGAGGTGCAGATCGAAGATGTGGCCGCCCACCTGACGATTGCCACCGGGCGCCCGGTGCGCTATGAGACCACCCGCGAGGAAGAGTTCATCGCCTCGCGCTCGCGGCATCCGATGCGAATTAAACTGAAAACCGGTGTGAAAAATGACGGCACGATCACCGCCAATGCGATGTACGCCCTTTCGGATACCGGAGCCTACGGCTGCCATGCCCTAACGGTGACTGGCAATACCGGGCATAAATCGATGGCGTTATATGTGGGGGATGGTAAATACCGTGAAAAACCGAATATCCAATTCATTGCCGATATTGTGTATACCAACACCGCCTCCTCAGGGGCTTTCCGGGGGTACGGGGTGCCGCAGGGCTTCTGGCCAGTGGAGCGCCAAATGGAACGGATTGCCCGCGCCCTTAAACTCGATCCGATCGATTTCAGGCTGAAGAATGCCCTGCGGGCGGGTGAGTTGCAACCCTTCAGCACAGCCTGGAGTGAGGGGCGTGAGCCGAGTCCTGAGATAATTGAAACCAATGGCTTGGTCGAATGTGTGCAGCAGGGTCGAGCCGCGATCGGTTGGGACAGCAAATACAGCAATAAGGATTGGCAGCAAGTGCCAGGCAAGCCGCACCTGCGCAAAGGTGTCGGGGTGGCCCTGGTGATGCAGGGTACTGCGATCCCCTACCTGGATATGGGTGGGGCGAGCATCAAGCTGAATGATGATGGCTCATACAATTTGCTCGTTGGGGCTACCGATCTGGGTACAGGATCTGATACGGTGCTGGCACAGATGGCGGCAGAAGTGCTAGGGGTGCCCGTTGAGGATATTGTGGTGTATTCATCTGATACAGATTTCACCCCATTTGATAAGGGGGCATATGCATCCAGCACAACGTATATTTCAGGCGGGGCAGTCGTCCGGGCTGCCCAGGCAGTTGCTGAACAGATGATGATGAGAGCCGCGAAGATGTTGAATTCCCAAGGGGGATATGCACTTGTGGATCCGACAGAAATTGTGCTGGAAAACCGTTTGGCGACCGCCCCGGATGGGCGCTCGGTGACCATGGCGGAAATTGCTCATAACTCTTTGCACCATGAGGATCAGGTGCAGATCATGGCGGTTGGTTCGTATGTGTCACCGGTAGCGCCACCGCCATTTGCCGCCCAGTTTGCGGAAGTGACGGTGGATATTGAAACCGGGATGGTGACGGTTGATAAGCTGGTGATGGCGGTGGATTCTGGGATCATTGTAAATCCGGTAACCGCATCAGGGCAGATCGAGGGGGGGATGACCCAGGCGTTGGGTTATGCTGTCTCTGAAGAGATGGTCTACGATGAGAAAGGTATCATGCGGGAGAGGGATTTTAGTGATTATCATATCTTCGCCGCCCATGAGATGCCGGAACTTACGACCATCTTTGTTGAGACCTTTGAACCGAGTCACCCATTTGGGGTTAAGGCGGTTGCCGAGATTCCAATGGATGGGGTTGCGCCAGCCGTGGGGAATGCAATCCAGCATGCTTGCGGGGCAGACTTGAGCAAGAATCCTGCCACGCCGGAGCGGATCTGGCAAGCATTGAAGCAGGTAACTCCAGGATAAAGCCGCCTGCGTCATCCTGTCAGGGCACAAAAAAACAGACCAGAGAATTTCTCTGGTCTGTAGTGCGCTAAAGATGAAAAATCAATCTAGATTTTTGAAACTTCCTGCGCCTGAGGGCCTTTGTCGCCCATTTTGACGGTAAATTGAACTCGCTGGCCTTCGTCCAGGTTCTTGTATCCTTCTTCAACGATGGCGCTGAAGTGAACGAATACATCACCTTGGCCGCTGTCTCGCTCAATGAAGCCATAGCCTTTCTGGCCATTGAACCACTTTACCGTGCCGGTTTCTTTGGTGTCACTCACGATTTGGAACTCCTTTCTAAGAATTAATGCTTGGTACTACATGGGTTCCAAATCAAGATGAGGTCTTTCTATGGAACTTCTGTCAAACTACAAGCAAAATACAGTTTACATGAAATGAGAATGGGTGTCAACTAAAAGAAATCGGAT
>JAFGDK010000065.1 GCA_016932165.1 Anaerolineales bacterium | reverse complement strand
GTCAGTCGCTCGGCCATCTTGGAAGCCAATGGGAAGACGGTGGAGCTGCCAGCAGAAATCACATCGCCAGCCTGGGCCAACGGATCAAGATAGAAGGCAACATCGTACGCCATCATCTCTTCTTCCATGGGTTCTTCAGCTGGTTGATTGGCTGGTTCTTCGGCAGCTTCTCCAGTGGAGTTATTGGCTGCAGATGTGTTATTCTCGGTGGTATTCTCAACCACCGGAGTGGCTTCGTTCCCACCGCAGGCGGTTAACAGCACTGCGAAGATTACGAACAGGGCCACGATAACATGGAACTTGGTTTTCATAAATCGATCCTCCTAAAGATCTAGTGTAATGGGTGAATAGTATCAAAGGGCGTTTAACAACCTCGGAACACTTTGTTAACAACAGGTCAGGTGAATGTTAAGAGGAGTTTAACGTAACTCAGTTAAATGGGATGAGAAATGTTTATAAAAATGTGAAAAGTAGTTATTGGAGAGGAAGACGTATGAAGAAAGTAGAACCTTTTCCCAACTGGCTTTCGACCCAAATCTTACCGCCGTGGGCTTCAACCAGGTGCTTGGCGATGGATAGCCCGAGCCCGGTACCAGAACCTTGTTTGGGCCGCTTGGATTTATAGAAGCGTTCAAAGATGCGCGGTTGGTCCTCCAATGGGATGCCGCGGCCATTATCTGTAATCGTGATGATTGCGGATTGGTGTGTCGTATCGATATTGCAACGAATTTTCCCCCCTGGTTGGGTGAATTTAGTGGCATTGTGAATAATGTTGACAAAGACCTGTTCCAGGCGGGGCGGGTCTGCGAGGATGAAAACCGGTTCGCCAGTGAGTTTGTATTTCAAGTCAATTTCTGCGCGTTCAGCCTGAACCGAGATGCGTTCAACTGATGACTTTAATACCAGGTTTACATCAATCCTTTGGAGTTCCAAGGGCACCTGCCCGGATTCAATCCGGGTCAGCTCGAGCAGCTCGGAGACCATTTGGGCGAGGGCTTCGATCTCAATTTCCATTCGGTCGAGGAATCTTCTCGTTGCGTCCGGATCATCAAGAGCAGAAATTTGGAGGGTCTCTGCCAGGGCCTTCAATGATGCGATGGGTGTCCGTAGTTCGTGGGAGATATTGCTGATGAAATCCCGGCGGATGGTTTGTAATGTGCGCAGTTGTGTCAGATCTTGGATGACGACCAGCGAATGATTGCTCAAAGATTCAGTCATCGACGTAATACTCACCTGAATAATTTTGTTACGGGCCGGCAATTCAATCAGTGAGATTTGGTCTTGATTGTCCTTGAGAAATTCTTCCCAAAGTTCTATTACCTGATGATTGCGCACCACCCGAATCAGGCTGGCACCGATGACAGGGGTATCCATGAGGTCGAATATCTCAAGGGTAGCCAAGTTGGCGAGATTGATTCTTCCCTCTCCATCCAGGATCATGATGCCTTCGTTCATATGGAGCAGGACGGTATTGATCTTGTTTTGCTCTTCCAAAAGGGCATTGAATTGTTTGTCGATCTGGCTGGCAAGGCGATTGATCCCGAAGGCAACCTCACCAATTTCATCCAGGATTCCAGGTGAGAGATTGACATCACGGTTTCCTCTGGCGATCTGATTGGTGGCATCTGTGATACGTGATAGTCGTAATCCGCTTCTGGAGGTGATGATTAATAATGGTATTTCAATGAAGATAGCTGCAATCAGGAAGCTGAACCAGATACCATCACGGATTTTGTTCTTGGAGGAAATCAATAAGGTGAGGGAAAATTCGGCATGAGCATATCCAAGCCTTACGCCGTTTACGATAATTTCTTCGGCTACTGCAATCGACGTTGGCGTTCCATCAACCCCTTGATTAATAGCAACGCCTGATCCGGTGGCAATTGCCTGCTGCATTTCAGGAAGAAGCGCCATGGTGCTAGATGGTTGGGAAAGCGAGGAGGAGCCGATCACCGTGCCCACCTGGCTAAGAATACGCACTTCTGCACCAATCTTATCTGCCCAATCTCGCGAAAAGGTATTAAATTTTTTGTAATCCCACTGGACAGCTACATATTGGCTGAATACTTTTATCTCACGGGAAAGTTGTTCTTTCTGGAAATGGATCTGACTTTCGATGATCCTTTCTGGGATCAGATATCCGAGCAGGATGCCCCCTATGAACATAATGATCAGGGGAGGCAATACAATGCGCCAGCGCAGACTGCGATATTTCATGAATCACTCGTCAAAGCGGTAGCCAACTCCATGGACGGTGATAATCCGGACCGGGTTCTTGGGGTCTTCTTCTATTTTTTCGCGCAGCCAGCGGATATGGACGTCAACGGTGCGAGTTCCGCCGCTGAAGTCCCACCCCCAGACCTCTTCTAGAATAAGACTGCGAGTAAGGACATGACCATGGTTGGCGCAAAGATAAAGTAAAAGATCGTATTCCTTTGGCTTAAGTTTGAGTGGTTTTTCATCCAGATAGACTTCATGTTTGCGCTGGTTGATGGTCAGATTGCCAAAATGGTGGACTTCAAGGGTTTCTTCCTGTGCGCCATTGCGGTCTAATTGGATGCGCCGTAAGATGGCCTTGACGCGCGCAATCAGCTCGCGCATCGAGAAGGGTTTTGCCATGTAGTCATCCGCGCCGAGTTCAAGACCAAGCACGCGGTCAATTTCTTCGCCCTGGGCGGTGAGGATCAGGATTGGGGTTTTGGCTTCTTTCCTCAGGATTCGGGTAATTTCAAGGCCATCAATGCCGGGAAGCATAAGGTCTAGCAAGATCAGGTCGGGCTTCAGGGATCGGGCCAGCGAAAGGCCTTCGTGCCCGTCCATGGCCGCATGGACATCATACCCCTGTCGTTTGAGGTTGTACACCAGGGTTTCACTGAGAGCGATCTCATCTTCGATAACAAGTATTTTCTCTACCATAATTGCCTTATCGAAACTAAGTGATTTTCGATAAGATTACACTATTGATTTTATCAGATTGTTAACATTTGGTCGTTAACAAAAATATGTTAACAAATTCTGGGGAGCAGTTCTCCAGCTAGAATGTCCACCACCCGGTGGCTGCCAATGAGGGTTTTCATCAGGACTCGTCCAGGAGGATCAGTGATGATTTCGCCAATTGCGATAGCTTGCTGGCCATCATCAGTTTTGCGCATCGTTGCTAGAACTTTTTCTTCATCCTCAGCAGCGCAGATCACAATTAGTTTGCCCTCATTGGCGATGTATAAGGGGTCAAACCCCAACATCTCACAGGCGGATTGGACTGCTGGTTTGACTGGGATGGTCTTTTCATCAAGGATGATGCCAACCTGTGATTGTTTCGCGATCTCATTCAGACTGGTAGCCAATCCTCCGCGGGTGGGGTCTCGGAGCACATGCACCTTATCGGAGACCTGGAGGATGGCATGGATCAGGTGGTTGAGGGGGGCAATATCGCTTTTAACATCAGATTCAAAGCCCAGATCTCCACGGGCACCCAGTACCGCAATGCCATGATCGCCCAAAGTGCCTGAAAGGATCACCCTATCGCCTGGCTGGGCATGCTGCCCTCCGATCGGGTGAGGGTAAGGGATGATCTCTCCAAAACCAGCAGTGGTGATGTAAAGCCCATCAGCTTTTCCTTTCTCTACCACCTTGGTATCACCAGCTACGATCTGGATTCCAGCTTCCTCGGCAGATTCCCTCATGGATTGAACCACCTGTGAAAGGATGCTTATATCCAGCCCTTCTTCGAGGATGAAGCCCGCAGCGAGATATTTGGGAATTGCGCCGAGCATGGCAACATCATTGACGGTGCCGCATACAGCCAGCTTGCCGATATCGCCGCCTGGGAAAAAGAGGGGTTTGACCACATGGGCGTCGGTGCTAATAGCGTAGTGGGAATTGGATCCTGCTGGCGCTAAACCGGCATCGTTGCCTGCTGCTAGTATCGGGTTTCCGAAGGCAGGAATAAACACTTCAGAGATCAGATCGTGCATCATTTTACCGCCGCTGCCATGACCGATCACAATAGTGGATTTTTGCTGCAGCGGTACCGGGCAAACAGCACCGTGCATGTCAACCGCAGGATCTTTCTCGGACATTGGTTTAATCTCCTTGGGAAACATTGGGGTTGTCATAGCGGTAATATGCGGCGCAGGCTCCCTCGGATGAAACCATGGTGGCTCCCAGCGGGTTCTGGGGAGTACATAGCACCCTGAATGCCGGGCAGTCAGGCGGTTTTTTTAATCCTTGGAGGATTTCTCCTGCAATGCAAATCGGCGATTCTTCGGGAGTGATGGCGCTGACGTCAAAACGTGATTCGGCATCGTATTGGGCATATTCATCTGAGAGGCACCAACCGCTCATTGGAATTGTGCCGATGCCGCGCCATTTACGGTCGCATTCTTTGAAAACCTTTTTAAGAATTGCCTGAGCAGGTTTGTTGCCTTCAAAGGTCACCACGCGGGTATAGGCGTTTTCTGCGCCAAACCGCCCCGCTTCCAGCATTTGCACTGTTTTGAGAATGCCCTGGAGCAGATCCAACGGTTCGAAACCGGTAACCACGATGGGGACTTTGTATTTCTCAGCCACAGGGGGATATTCCCAGTAGCCCATTACAGCGCAAACGTGGCCAGCAGCTAAAAATCCTTGCACACGGTTGGCGGAGGATCCCAGAATGGCATGCATGGCAGGGGGGACGCGCACATGAGACACCAAGACACTGAAATTTTGGAGGCTCATCAGTTTGGCTTGGGCAACAGCCATAGCATTTGCTGGTGCTGTGGTCTCAAACCCAATGGCGAAGAAAACCACTTCTTTTTCCGGGTGATCGTGGGCAATTTTGAGTGCATCGAGAGGGGAGTAAACCACACGAACATCGCCGCCCTGGGCGCGTACGGCGAACAGGTCTCTCCCTGACCCGGGGACGCGCAGCATATCCCCATAGGATGTGAAGATCACTTCTGGGCGGGAGGCTATTGCCAGGGCTTTGTCGATTTGCTCCAGCGGGGTAACACATACCGGGCATCCGGGTCCATGGACTAATTCGATATCTTTAGTTAGCAGCTGGTCAAGTCCAAAGCGCTTGATCGAGTGGGTCTGGCCGCCGCAGATTTCCATCATTACCCAATGGCGGGTGGTGATGCGGGATATTTCGTCCAGCGTGGCTTTTGCCAGTTCAGGATCGCGGAATTCATCAATATATTTCATTTCAAACCTTCTGGGAAGGGTCTGGCCCCAGTTCTTCTTCAATATCGGCGATCTCTTGCAGAAGGGCCAGGGTTTCTGCGGCTTCTTCCTCGCTGAGTAAACTGATTGCAAAACCGACATGGATGATGGTGTAATCGCCCACTTTGGCTTCGGGGATAAAATCCAGGCAGGCCTCACGCGTCGTGCCGCCGAAATCTATTTTGCACATGCGCATATTGTCTTTGGGGTAAATTTCAATGATCTTGCCGGGTACGCCTAAACACATATCTAGCTCCTAATTGATAATCGTATGGTAAGCGATGGCTGCCTGCCCAAGAGATAGTCCGCCGTCGTTGGCGGGTACCTGGCGGTGGAGCAGAACTTCAAAGCCAGCCTGTTCAAGTTTTAGTGAGGTTTTTTCTAAGAGTACCATATTTTGCCAGACTCCGCCGCTGAGAGCCGCCTTGTTGAGATCAGTTTCTTCACGAAGGTTCAGACAGGTCTGATAGGCGATCTCTGCAATTGTATTATGGAATCTGGCAGCAATGATCTCCTTTGCGATCCCAGATCGCTGATCTTCAACCAGGCTGCTGATTGCGGGAATCGGGTTGATGATCTGCTTGTTAATCTCAAAAGGATAACAACCGGTTTCAGCGGGGCTGGCGAGGGCTTCCATTTCAATCGCAGCCTGAGCTTCATAGCTGACTGTCTGCCTTATGCCGATCATGGCGGCGGCAGCATCAAACAGCCGGCCCAAACTGCTTGTCAGAGGCGCATTGATCAGTTTCTCAATCTGATTTTGAACGAGGGAAATGGCTTGGGGGTCAATGGACCCAATTGGTGGTAGATCGTCATCCAGTTGAATGCCGGCTTTGATCAGCCAGGAGAGGGCGATGCGCCAGGGTTCTTTGATGGCGGCATCCCCGCCAGGGAGGGGGACTGGTTCCAGCCAAACAGCTCGATTGAACTGCCGGTAATCGCAGATCAATACTTCACCTCCCCAGATAGTGCCATCCGAGCCATATCCAGTTCCATCAAAACTGAGCCCGATCACCTGTGTTTCTGCTGGGGTGTTATTTTCTACCATGCAAGCGGCGATGTGGGCGTGGTGGTGCTGGATCCCTAGAGCTTGAAGGCCCTCTGATTGGGCACGCTGGATGGCATACCGGGTAGAAAGATAGTCTGGATGCAAATCGTAGGCGATGCATTCTGGTTCCAGCCGGAAAAGTTTCTGGTAATGTGAGATGCCTTCTTCAAAGGAAACCAGGGTTTCATAATTATCTAGGTCTCCGATATGATGAGATAGAAAGGCATACGGCCCTTTGGTCAGGCAGAAAGTGTTTTTCAGGGCTGCACCGGCAGCCAGAATTTGGGGCATCTCCCATTTGGTTCGGATCGGATTGGGGGCGTATCCTCTGCTGCGGCGCAGAGGATACTGATGACCATCCTCACGGGTGCGGATGACAGAATCATCACAGCGGATGTAGATTCCGCGGTTGTGCAGCAGGAAAGCATCTGCCATTGTGGAGAGTTTTTGGCGCGCTTCCTGGTTGGTGGTAGCGATCGGCTCATCACTGAGGTTACCGCTGGTCATCACGAGGGCGGTGGGGAAACCCGGTTCGGGTTCTATGATCAGGAAATGGAGCGGGGTGTATGGAAGGATCACACCCAGAGTGTTTTGTCCGGGGGCTGCCTGGGGGGCAATTTGGGATTCAGGTTTTTGGGGCAGGATGACGATCGGGCGTTCCCGGCTGGTGACAAGTGCGATATCTCCTTTTGAGAGGTTACAATCTTTTTCAACCGCAGTCAGATTAGGGTACATGATTGCAAAGGGTTTCCCAACCCTGAGCTTTCGCTGGCGAAGCGTTTCAACCGCCTTTGGATTGGTTGCATCACAGGCGAGATGGAAACCACCCAAGCCCCGTATTGCTAGGATTTTCCCCTCTTTTAGCATGGCTCTGGATAGCTGGACGGCCTCCTCTTTTTGTGCCAGGGTTTTTCCTGTGGTGTCCTCCAACCAGATATGCGGTCCGCATTGCGGGCAGGCAACTGGCTGGGCATGGAAGCGCCGGTCAGCTGGATTCTCATATTCCGCCTGACAATCTGCGCAAAGCGGGAAGCCAGCCATGGTAGTAAAAGGCCGGTCGTAGGGGATATCGTGAATGATGGTAAAGCGAGGGCCGCAGTTGGTGCAGTTTATGAATGGGTAGCGGTATCTGCGGTCTGATGGATCGGACATTTCAGCGAGACAGTCTGCGCATACGGTCACATCGGGAGAAATGGGGACAAACGCGTTGGGATCACTCTCGGAGTGGATGATGCTAAACTCACCAAAGCCTTGAGTTTCAATCTCATTTGTAGTGAACTGATCTATCTGGGAGAGGGGCGGGCTTTTGGCTGACAGATCGCGTAGAAAAGCACCTAATTGATCGGGAACTGCCTCAGCTTCAATATCCACACCGGCGGAGGTGTTGCGTACCCAACCTTTGATCTGGTGGTGAACGGCCAGGTTATAGACGAACGGGCGGAATCCTACTCCCTGCACGATGCCAGTAATATGGATGTGGACAGCCTTGATCACGGTGATGGAGTATTCTCCTTGAAGGCATTGACCTGCTCTTCCAGCCAAGTGGTCCACTCCGGGATTCCTTCGCCGCTCTGGCAGGAGAGAGGAAAAGTTTTCAAACCGGGGTTAAGCATTTCAACACCTTTGGTGAAGTACTCCATCTGGAAGGGGATGTAGGGCAACAGATCAATTTTGTTAATCACGAGAACATCTAACCCCCTGTAAATGTTTGGATATTTGTAGGGTTTATCGTCCCCTTCAGGGATGGATGCAATCAGGATGTTTTTATGCGTGCCCAATGCGAAGCTGGCCGGGCAGATAAGATTGCCGACATTTTCTACGATAAGCAGATCGAGGGAGTTCAAATCCAATTGATTCAGGGCTTGCCGAAGCATGACGGCATCAAGGTGGCATTCTCCACCGGTGTTGATCTGGACAGCCGCCGCGCCAGCTGCTGCCGCCCGGTCTGCGTCGATGGTGGTGGCAATATCGCCATCTACTGCACCGATGGCGAATTTGTCTTTCAGGGCTGGAACGGTTTGTTCGATCAGGGAAGTTTTTCCCGCGCCGGGAGAGGCCATAAAGTTGATGCCAAATGTACGGCTGGCGTTTAGTCGTGTACGGTTGTCGAGGGCCAATCTATCATTGGCTCCCATGATGTTTTCTACAATTTCAATTCTATTGCTCATCTTTCCTCAAATCACTTATCGATATCAATGGCTTCAAGATAGAATTCTTCACCCTGGACAATGGTAATTTTCTCACTCATACAAAGGGGACAGGCCAAACTAGCTCCTTGAGGGGTATAGGAATTCTTGCAATCCTTGCATTGGATCAGAATTGGAAGCCGCCGGAAGTGGAGCTTTGCCCCTTCGGCTATTGTTTCTTCGGTCATCAGGTCCCAATAAAATTGTACGGAGTCATCAACGATGGAGGACAACTGTCCGATTACCAGGAAGATATCTGTAACCTTCTTCGCGTTGGCCCTTTCGGCATGGGTTTTAACGATCTCAAGTATGTTTTCGGTGACGGCTAGTTCATGCATAAGACTTATCCAGTTCGGCGTAATTATAATGCCAGATTAGAGAAGTGTGGGCGTTGTTTTTATATGATACGAAGTTGCCCAGATATTCTGAGATAAAAACAAATATCAGACAGGCTTAAAATCAGGGAAAATAATGCTGATTAGTTAAAAAATTCACAATACTGACAGATGTCCCAGGCAGAGAAGGACATATGTCTCTATAATTTAGTCTCTAAACTCTCTAAACTGTAAACATGGAAAGAATGTGCATATTCACAGGAGACGGATGAGAAACAGAGACATATCCCCTCATTATCTGTCCCATCCAATGGAAACAAGTTGATCCAGCCGCCTCCATCAGGGGCGGCTTTTTAGAATGTGAAGAATTGCACGAAACAGACCAGTAGAGGAGGTGTGATTTGACCGTTTTAGTCGACAGACAAACCAAAAAAGGTCCCTGGGTCGACCAACTCAAAGGGCGTACCCTGATTGAGTGGGTTGAAGACCGGACACCCGGTGATTCGCGATTGGAGATGTGTATCCAATGCGGCACCTGTGGTGGATCCTGCCCTTCCGGGCAGGATATGGACCATACACCACGGCAGCTATTTGCTATGCTCCGGGCGGAACTGGAGGAAGAAGTATTAAATAGCAATACGCCATGGTTCTGTGTTTCTTGCTACCTGTGTACAGTGCGGTGCCCTCAGGAAGTTAAGATCACAGATATCATGTACACTATCAAAACGCTTGCAGTTGCCGATCCCCGGACACATGCCAATACAGCCAGAGATTTCTCAGAAACCTTTATTGGTTATGTGGACAGATTTGGCCGAAGCTTTGAGTTCGGTCTGGCATCCCGCCATGCGCTTTCGCACATGCCCAACAGTGTTCAAGGAGTGATGGAACTAGGGCTGGGCTTGCTCACGCAAAGGCGGATGGATCTAACACCCACCAAGATCAAGAATTTGCCGCAGTTGTCCAAAATCCTGCACCGGGCAAAGGAACTGGAGGCAGAACTATGAAATATCTATTTTATCCAGGCTGCTCGATGGAAAAGAGCGCCATCCCTTATTTAATGTCTTTGAAGGCAATTGAGGATAAGCTCTCCATGGAATTGGTGGAGCTTGAGGATTGGAACTGCTGTGGTGCGACTGAATATAGCGCCGTGAATCGGATAGCCTCGCATGCGCTTGTTGGGCGCAACCTGGCGATAGCAGAAAGTATGTCTGCCGAATCTCATACATTGGTGGCTCCCTGCAGCGCATGCTATTTGAACCTTTCGAAGACCGATCATTACCTGCAAGAGGACAGGATCTTCAAAGCGAGGATCGATGATGCCCTGGCGGCGGGCGATATGAGCTATACGCCAGGATCGATTGAAGTGCGCCATGCGCTGGATGTAATCTATAACGAGATTGGGTTAGAGAAGATTAAGGCTAATGTGGTCAAACCTCTGAAGGGGTTGAGAGTGGCGGCCTATTACGGCTGTATGATTGTCCGGCCTGATCTTCACGGATACTACGACAGCCACGAATACCCGATGATCCTGGAAGAATTGCTGGAAGCACTCGGAGCGGAAGTGATTGATTTCCCGATGAAAACCCACTGCTGCTCCGGTCACATGACGCAGATCAGCGGTGAGACAGCCTATGAACTGATCCGGCGGTTAATATACGGTGCGACCAGGTATGAAGCGGATTTGATGGTTACCTTGTGCCCAATGTGCCAACTGAACATTGACGCTTACCAGTCGGAAGCAAACCGCTATTTCAAGACAGATTATGTGATGCCGATTCTATATTTCACACAATTAATCGGGTTAGCATTTGGTATCGATGCGAAAGATTTGGGCATTGGGCAAGAATTTGTGGACCCACGCCCGGCTTTGGCCAAGATTGATGTGGAAGTAGATGAAGCACCAGCAGCAACCAAGAAACGCAGAGTGAAGGAAGAAGGCCTGCCAATGCCACAAATGCCTGGCAAGAATGGTGGAGGTGACTGAAATGGCTGAGAATAAAGAGAGAATTGGCGTTTATGTCTGCCATTGCGGCACAAATATCGCTGGCGTAGTGGATGTCGAAGAAGTTGCAAGATGGGCGAAAGAGAATCTCGGCGATCAGGGTGTTGTGATTTCCAAAGACTATAAGTTCATGTGTTCAAGCCTGGGTCAGGATATGATCCAGGCCGATATTCAAAAGGAGGGGCTGACCAGGGTGGTAGTGGCAGCATGCTCGCCGCACCTGCACGAAAAAACCTTCCGGGTTGCAGCGGAACGTGCGGGTCTGAACCCTTACCTGACAGAGTTGGCCTCGATCCGTGAGCAGGTCTCGTGGGTGCACAAAGACAAGGTGGTTGCTACAGAGAAATCCAAGGCTGTAGTGGCAGGCGCAGTCTCCCGGGTGGTAATGCACGAGCCGCTGGAACCGATTATCGTTCCGATTGCGGAGCCAACCCTGGTGGTTGGCGGCGGGATCGCTGGAATCCAGGCGGCGCTGGAAATTGCCAATGCCGGTCACCCGGTTTACCTGGTGGAGCGGGAGCCCTCAATTGGCGGCCACATGGCTCAATTCGACAAAACATTCCCCACGCTTGATTGCTCGGCCTGTATTCTCACGCCTCGGATGAGTGAAGCCGGGACGCATCCTAACATCACCTTGCTGACGTATGCTGAAGTGGAGCAGGTGGATGGCTTTGTTGGGAATTTTGATGTCACTATTCGGCAGAAGGCTCGCTGTGTGGATACCGATGCCTGCACCGGTTGTGGTATCTGCGAGCAGAAATGCCCCAAGAAGGTGATCGATGATGTCTTTGAGGTTGGTCTTGGCTACCGCAAGGCGATTTATACCCCGTTCGACCAGGCTGTGCCGAAATATCCGGTAATTGATCGGGAAAACTGTACTTACTTTGAAAAGGGCACCTGCAGGGTGTGTGAGAAATTCTGCCCAACGGATGCGATCAACTTTGAACAGGAAGATGAGATCATTGAGATCAATGTTGGCAACATCATCCTGGCTACAGGATATGATCTTTTCGATGCCCGCAGGATTCCGCAATATGGTTATGGACGGCTGGCAAATGTATTTACCAGCCTGGAGTTCGAGCGCATGACCAATGCAGCGGGTCCGACCTCCGGCGATATCCTGCTCAGGGATGGCAAGACAGTGCCGAAATCAGTGGGGATTATCCATTGTGTGGGCAGCCGGGACAGGAATTACAATAATTATTGCTCGGCCATCTGCTGTATGCAGAGCTTGAAATTTGCCCATTTGGTGGATGAGCGTACCAGTGCAACGGTATACAACTTCTACATTGATATGCGGACACCGGCCAAGGACTACGATGAGTTTTACCAAAGAGTGCTGGATGAAGGCACGCTCTTCGTTAGGGGAAAGGTGGCTGAAGTTACAGATGCTGCCCGGATCAGCGGGGAGGAGGGCAAGTTAATCGTCCAGGTGGAAGATACACTGGCTGGCAAGCAGCGCAGGATTCCATTGGATATGGTGATCCTATCTGCCGCCCTGGAACCCCGTCATGATGCGTATGAAACAGCGCATAAGTTTGGAATTGCCTGCAGTGCGAATGGATGGTTCACCGAAAAGCATCCCAAGTTGGATCCGGTTGCCACGATGACAGAAGGCATCTTCATCGCAGGGGCAGCGACTGGCCCGAAGGATATTCCTGCTTCTGTCTCGCAGGGGTCTGCGGCAGCAGCCCGGGTGCTTTCCTATATCGAACGAGGCGAGTTGGCTCTGGAACCTGTTCGGGCTATGATCAATCAGGAACAGTGCTCAGGCTGCCGGATTTGTAACGATCTCTGCCCGTACAATGCGATTCTCTTCCATGAGGATCAGATGGTCTCTGAGATCAATCAAGCACTTTGTCAGGGATGTGGTACGTGTGTCGCCGCCTGCCCTGCCGGTGCAATCACTGGCACCGTGTTCAGCGACAAGCAAGTATTTGCTCAGATAGACGGCTTGCTTTTCCTGGAAAAATCAGCTTTAGTGCCAGAGATGGCTTAGGTGGAAGGAGGAAACAATGACAAAAGATTTTGAACCCTTGATCATTGGGTTTACATGTAACTGGTGCAGCTACCGGGCAGCTGACATGGCTGGCACAGCCAGATTGAAGTACCCGCCCAATGTCAGATTGATCCGGTTGATGTGCTCTGGCCGCATCGATCCAAGCTTTATCTTGAAGGCCCTGGCGGGGGGAGCAGACGGTGTGCTTATCACTGGCTGCCATCCTGGAGAATGCCATTACCTGGAGCAGAACTACAAAGCACTCAGACGAGTAAAACTGCTCAAACGGACCCTGGCGCCATTTGGTATCAATCCTGACCGGGTTAAGCTGGTTTGGGCGAGTGCGGCAGAAGGTGTTAAGCTGGCGAGAGAGATTGGTGTGTTCGTGGAGGAGATAAGAGAGCTTGGCCCGCTCAACTGGCCAGCTCGGTCTACGCCCGAGATCAACCCGGTAGTTGAGGAAGTTGAGGAGGTGGCAGGATGAGTGATAAACCGAAATTTGCGATGTACTGGGCTGCATCCTGCGGCGGGTGTGAAATTGCGGTCCTCAACATTCACGAGAAGATTCTGGATGTGGACGCCAATTTTGATATTGCCTTCTGGCCAGTAGCGATGGATGCGAAATACAAGGATGTAGAAGCCATGGAAGATGGTTCCATCCTGTTGACGCTGTTCAATGGCGGTATCCGCACGGAAGAGAATGAGCACCTGGCCAAACTGCTGAGAAAGAAATCCCAAATCCTGGTGGCTTTCGGCTCCTGTGCAGTGGAAGGCGGTAATCCAGGGTTGGCGAACTTTTCGACCAAGGATCAAATCTTCGAAACAGTCTATTCGACCGTGAGCACAGAGAACCCTGATGGGGTCTATCCTCAACCCAGCTTTGAAATGCCTGAGGGTACGATCACAATCCCAGTATTCGAGCCGGTGCTGCGCACACTCGACCAGGTGGTGGATGTGGATTATTACATGCCTGGCTGCCCGCCTGAATCCCACCAGATTGAGGCGGTGATTGATCTGGTCATTCAGGTATTGGAGGGGAAGGCTGAACTGCCGCCCAAGGGAGCGACAATTGGGGTGGGGCCTTCAACATGCTGCGATGAGTGCACACGCACCCGCAATGTGAAAAAGATCAAGGAATTCAGACGAATCCAATTGGTGGATGATATTGATCCGGATCTTTGCCTCCTGGAGCAAGGAATCTTATGTGTCGGGCCGGCAACTGCCAGCGGCTGCGGGGCCAAGTGCCCAACGGCTGGGGCTCCATGCATTGGTTGCTACGGACCCGCTGCAGGGGTTGTAGATTTTGGCGCACGAATGATGACTGCTGTGGCTTCAGTGATCGACAGCCGAGACCCAGATGAAATTGATCGAATTCTGGATGGGATTGTTGATCCAGCCGGAACTTTCTATAAATTTAACCTGGCGCACTCGCTTCTGCGGACCGGAAATGCCACCTGGAATGGAAAATAGGAGTGAACTATGGAACGAATAACCATTGATCCAATTACCCGTTTGGAAGGACATGGAAAGATCGAGATCTTTCTTGATGACGATGGCAATGTCGCCAATACCTATTTCCAGATCCCGGAACTGAGAGGATTTGAACAGTTCTGTGTGGGACGGCCGGTAGAAGAAATTCCGATCATCACCAACCGGATCTGCGGGGTATGCCCTGAAGCGCACCATATGGCTGGCGCTAAGGCTGCTGATGCAGTTTATGGGGTTGAACCTCCAAGGACCGGAAAGATGCTGCGAGAGTTGATGTACATGGCTTTTTATGTGACTGACCATGCTACCCACTTCTACGCTCTCGGAGGTCCGGACTTTATACTGGGACCGGACGCCCCTGTAGCTGAGCGGAACATTCTGGGCGTGATCCACAAAGTCGGCCTGGAAATTGGCGGCAAGGTGATCAAAGCCCGGAAGGCCGGCCATGATGTGGTTGAGATCATCGGCGGGCGTAAGGTGCATCCCTGCACCTCTATCCCAGGTGGTCTGACCCGCGGGATCAACGAGGAAGAGCGCAAGCATATTGAAGAATTGGGCCGCTATGCGGTTGAATTCGGTCAGTTCAGTCTTCAGTTGTTTGAAGACCTGGTGCTGAAGAACCAGGAGTATCTTGATCTGGTGTTGGGCGACATTTATACTGTCCCCATGCATTACATTGGTCTGGTAGATGAGAAGAACAAGGTCAACTTCTACGATGGCAAGGTCAGCGTGGTAGATCCTGATGGTAAACGTCTTGGGAAGTATGCCCCGGAAGAATATACGGACTGGATTGCCGAACGTGTTGAGCCGTGGTCTTATCTTAAGTTCCCATACCTCAAGAAGGTGGGCTGGAAAGGTTTCGTGGGTGGAAAAGATTCAGGTGTGTATTCTGCCACCCCGCTCTCCAGACTGAATGCTTCAGATGGCATGGCAACCCCAAGGGCACAGGAAGCCTACGAGAAATTGTATGATACGCTTGGGGGTAAGCCGGTGCACCAGCAGCTGGTCACCCACTGGGCGCGCCTGGTTGAATTGCTGTATGCAGCTGAACGCTGGGTAGAACTGGCGACTGACCCCGAAATCACCTCGGATAACTACCACACTGTTCCCACACAAACCCCGAGTGAGGGTGTGGGGATTGTGGAAGCCCCGCGCGGTACGCTGACTCACCACTACTGGACTGATGAACGCGGAGTGGCAACCAAGGTGAATTTGGTTGTCGGCACCACCAACAATTATGCCCCGATCAGCATGTCGATCAAGAAAGCTGCACAGGCATTCATCAAGTCTGGTACTGTGGTGACCGAAGGGTTGTTGAACCGGGTGGAAATGGCATTCCGGTCTTATGACCCCTGCTTTGGCTGTGCGACGCATTCGCTGCCAGGTCAGATGCCACTCGAAGTCAAGGTGACTGATGTGAATGGCGAAACTGTTGAAGTGCTGCGGCAGTACTGTTAGCCTGGCGACAAACATAGGGGCTGGGAAACTCCAGCCCCTTTTTGCTATTGATTAATCCGGTACCATTGAAGCATGATGAGCAAGCTTGAAACAATCCTGGTGGTTGGGCTGGGTAATCCGATCCTGGGGGACGACGGTGTAGGCTGGCGAGTGGTAGAGCAGGTAGAAGCCGAATATATTGCTAAAGACCGGAAGAATAAAGGGATTGAATTTGAGTATTATTCCCTGGGCGGGCTTTCACTGATGGAAAGGATGGAAGGTTACCGGGATGTGATCGTTGTGGATTCGATCTTGACTGGTAAAAACCCAAATGGCACCATCTACAGCCTCCCACTAAGCAGCCTGCCAGATTATTCATATGGGCATACCACCGCGATCCATGATGCCTCACTGGCAACCGCATTGGAAGTCGGCCGCAAAATGGGGTTGGTGTTGCCAGAGGATGTCTGGATTGTGGCGGTGGAAGCCGAATTTGTGTATGATTTCTCTGAAGAGTTATCGCCAGAGGTGGAAAGGGCAGTACCAACAGCTGTAAAATTGGTCAAAGAGTTAGTGGATACGAATATCCGGGAGGAAAAAATCTATGATATCACCTGAGACCCTCAGGAAGTACAGTTTCTTTGGTTTCTTGAAGGATGCAGAGTTTGAAGACGTAGCGATGATCGCAGACGAGGTTAATTTTGACGCAGGAGAGACTGTCTTTGAGATTGATACTGAAGCTGGCTTCGTCTATCTTTTAGCAGAAGGTGAAGTTGATCTGCACTATAGTGTGGTCGATAGCGTGGTCTCCGATAAAAGCAAGGAATTTTATGTCGGTATAATTAATCCGGGCGAACCCTTTGGGCTTTCTGCACTGATGGAACCATTTAGATACACGGCAACATGCACTACAACAAAGTACAGTAAGGCGATTAAGGTGGATGCCAAAAAACTGCTTGTGCTGGCAGCCGAAAAACCCGCCCTTGGATACGCACTGATGACCATGATTGCTAAGACAGTATTCGAAAGATTGGGTGTTGTGCGGATGGAGTTAGTTGCAGCCAGGTAATTTGGGTCCTCTCTAAAACTTGAGGGGGAAGCAACATCAACGGCTTCCCCCCTTTTTGTAAAAACTGTAGTAGTTAATCATCTGTGCAGTTGTGCAGGTGTGCAGTTGTGCAGATGTCACATTTATATCGGGACATTTGTCCCTAAACTAAACTAACATAATTGGTACTATTATGGTAGTTTTGATTTATTTACCCCTAAAAATGGAGGAAGGAGACAAAATATGGATGGATTACTGTTGGCTCGTTTGCAATTTGCAGCGACTACGATATACCACTTCTTTTTTGTGCCGCTTACACTTGGTTTGTCAATCATGGTTGCGATCATGCAGACCAGATGGTTGAGAAGCGGGGATGAGGCGGATAAACGCATGACCAAGTTTTGGGGAAAACTTTTCCTGATTAACTTTGCAATGGGGGTGGTAACTGGCATCGTTCAGGAATTCCAATTTGGGATGAACTGGTCGGAATATTCACGCTATGTTGGGGATATCTTTGGCGCACCACTCGCGATTGAAGCGTTATTAGCCTTTTTCCTGGAATCAACATTCATTGGCGTATGGGTCTTTGGGTGGGATAAATTACCCAAAAAGGTACACACGGCTGCCATTTGGTTAGCAGCTATTGGGGCGAACATTTCAGCTCTATGGATCTTATTGGCTAACTCCTTCATGCAAGAGCCAGTTGGATATGTGATCAACGAAGCCGCCGGAAGGGCAGAGATGGTGGATTTTTTCGCTTTGCTGAAAAACCCGACGCTGTGGGTGGCGTTTCCACATACCTTTTTTGCAGGACTGACCACAGCTGGATTTTTTGTGATGGGTATCAGTGCGTATCATTTGCTCCGTAAGCAGAATGTGGATGTGTTTAAGCGGTCTTTCCAGATCGCTGCAGTGATCGGGCTGATTGCGGCTGCCTTAGTAGGCCTGACTGGCCACCAGCAAGCCCAGCATATGGTTACAACCCAGCCAATGAAAATGGCTGCTGCCGAGATGTTGTATGAATCTGAAGATCCGGCTGGTTTATCGATTCTCACTATCGGAGGAGAAGACCCAATCATTGACCTGCGGGTACCGGGGGCATTGAGCTTCCTGTCCTATAACCGGTTTGACGGTCTGGTGCAGGGAATTAATCCTTTACAAGAGGAGCTGACCGCTACTTACGGCCCTGATGATTACGTACCTCCTGTCGGCTTGATGTACTGGAGTTTCAGGATCATGGTGTTTGCTGGTACGGCGATGGTTGGTTTGGCAGCCCTTGGTCTGTTTCTGCTGCGCAAGAAAGATTTCGCTCTCCCAAATTGGCTGGGGAAGGTTTTTTTGCTGGCAATCGCTTTGCCGTACCTGGCCAACACTTTTGGCTGGATCATGACCGAAGTAGGACGAATGCCATGGACGGTTTACGGCATTCTGAAACTGGAACAATCAGTTTCGAACAATGTGGGAACCGGGGCTCTTTGGCTTTCACTGATAGGTTATGTGGTGCTTTATGGGGTTCTGATGGCGGCGGATGTGTACCTGCTGACCAAATTTGCCAAGGCTGGTCCAAATGATGAAATTCACGAAACAGGGCAGGCAGCAGAACCATTGATAGCGCCTGGTATGGATTAAGAAGAGGAGGAGATTGAAATGGACTTGAATATCCTTTGGTTTATTCTGATCGCGATTTTATACACCGGGTTCTTCATCCTTGAAGGGTTCGACTTCGGTGTGGGAATGCTGCTGCCCTTTACTGGTAAGAATGACGAAGAACGAAGGGTGATGATCAACACGATAGGACCACACTGGGATGCAAATGAAGTCTGGCTGTTAACCGCTGGCGGCGCAACCTTTGCGGCATTCCCGCATTGGTATGCGACCCTATTCAGCGGGTTTTATTTGGCTTTATTCGTGCTGCTGGTTGGATTGATCCTGCGGGGTGTGGCGTTTGAATTCCGCAGCAAAGATAAGAATCCGCAATGGCGTAATCTGTGGGATTGGGCAATTTTCACCGGCAGCTTCCTTGGCGCTCTGCTTCTGGGCGTAGCCTTTGGGAACCTGACACGCGGCCTGGCGATTGACGCTGATATGGTTTACACAGGGGGTTTATGGGCATTGCTGAACCCATATGCCTTGGTTGGCGGGATTTCGACAGTTGCCCTAATGCTACTTCACGGATGCCTATTCCTCAGTCTGAAGACGACGGGTGAACTGGAGAGCAGGTTTAAAGCGCTCTCCAAGAAGTTGTGGGTGTACGCCTTCGTGTTGGCAGGACTCATGCTGCTGTTAAGCCTTTTGATGGTAGATGGCTTTATGGCACGTTTAGGGTTTCTGGTGATCATCCCAATTCTGGCGGCGGTGCTGCTGGTGTTATCTTACGTGTTTATTGGACAGGGCAAATTTGGCCTGGCATTTGGGATGACAGCAGGAACGATTGCGCTAATCGTGGTGACCCATTTCGCAAGCATCTTCCCGAATGTGATGATCTCAACCACCAACCCGGATTTCAGCCTGACGATCTATAATGCTTCATCCAGCCCATACACGCTGAAAGTGATGTCTATCGTGGCTTTGATCTTCGTGCCGCTAATGCTGCTCTACCAGGGCTGGACATATTGGACATTTGGCAGGCGGGTGACTTCTGATCCGCAGCATTTGGAATATTAGGTTAAGAAGGAAACTGATTGGGGCAGGGATTTGATTCTCTGCCCCTTTTTAAATTGGACAGATGAAAGTGAGATGGTTCCAATTGCCAGGCAATCGAGAGCCATCCCCTAAAACGGATTTGTTGGGAACAAAGCCGTATAAGGTAAACTTGGATTATGTTTGACAGACGTCTCTGGAGCCAGGCACGCGGGCAAATTTTCCCTCTTTTGGGGGCCATCTTGTCTGGCGCGTTGTTAGGGGCATCCATCGTTGTTCAAGCCTGGTTGCTCAGCCAGGTGATCTCGGGGGTTTTTATTGAGAGAGAGACGCTGTCAGAAAACGAGATGAACTTTGTATTGCTTGCAATAGTAATCCTGCTGCGAGTCGTTTTTGTGTTTCTGCGCGAGGCCAGTGCGGGGGAGGTCTCTATCCGGGTTCGAAGTGAGCTATATGAGAAATTATACCAGCGGGTGCTACAGACCAGCCCGGTTGGGCTAACTGGGGAGCGGACTGGGGAGGTTATCAGTACCATAATTGAGGGGGTGGAGCGGCTTGATGCTTACTTTAGCACTTATCTGCCACAGCTGGGGCTGGCAGTGATCGTGCCGTTTACTGTGCTATTGGTTATATTTCCTTTGGATTGGTTGACTGGATTGATATTTTTACTGACTGCACCGCTGATTCCACTCTTTATGTTTTTAATCGGGAAAGAAGCGGAAAAACAAACCAACCAGCAGTGGAAATTGTTGGGCCGGTTAAGCGGACATTTTTTGGATGTGCTTCAGGGTTTGCGGACGCTGAAGGTATTTGGTCTCAGCAGGCATCAGGGCAAGGTGGTGCGGTCTGTCAGCGAGGAGTATGCCGCTGTAACGCTGGGGGTGTTGAGGATTGCTTTCCTCTCGGCATTGACGCTAGAACTGCTTGCGACGATCAGCACAGCGGTGGTGGCAGTGCAGATTGGGCTGCGGTTGATGTATGCCAGACTTGATTTTGCATCAGCGTTATTTATTCTGATCCTTGCGCCGGAGTTCTATTTCCCACTGCGCCAGCTTGGGGCGGCATTCCACTCTGGGATGGATGGAATTGCTGCGGCAACCAGTATCTTCGGACTGATAGAGAATGAAGATGATCAACAGGAACATAAAATTGTTTCCAATCTTCCACACGGTGAGGATATCAGGTTTGAGGATGTTAAGTTTGCTTATCAGGATGGGGCACGGCAATCTCTAAGAGGGGTAAGCTTTTCAATTCCGGCGGGAAAGCACACTGCATTGATCGGACCCAGCGGGGCAGGTAAAAGCACGATTTTCTCTTTGCTGCTGGGTTTTATTCAACCTGATGAAGGCAAAATTTTGGTCGGGGATGTTCCTTTGGATTGTATTTCCCATCCGGAGTGGCTGCAAAGTGTAAGTTGGGTGTCTCAGTTTCCTTATCTATTTTACGGTACCGTGCTGGAAAATATCTGGATGGCGAGGCCAGATGCGACAGAGGAAGAGGTATTCCGGGCGGCTAAGTTGGCAAATGCGGTTGAGTTTATCAGTGGTTTACCAGAGGGCTATGCAACGATTATCGGGGAGCGTGGAGCGAGATTGAGCGGTGGTCAAGGCCAGCGGTTGGCGGTTGCCCGGGCATTTTTGCGCGATTCCAGTTTAATCCTGCTGGATGAACCGGCTTCAAGCCTGGATCCTAAGAATGAGGAAAAGATCCAGGAAGCCTTATCGAAACTGAAAACCGGCCGCACAGTGGTAACCATCTCGCACAGGGTAGCCTCAATCCGGGAATCAGATCTAATCATCTTTTTGGATGAGGGATATGTGAAACAAACAGGGATGCCAACTTCGCTGGAAAAAATCCCCGGCCCCTACCGGAATCTGGTGATGGCGGCGGGTGGTGGGAAATGAGAACGATCCTACGCTTGTTGGGATTTCTAAGAGAGCCATGGCGTCTGGTTGCGCTTGCGGTCAGCCTTGGGTGGGCGACGACAGTTAGCTGGATAGCGTTGATTTCTACCTCAGCATACCTGATCTCCTATGCGGCCCTGCATCCCAGTGTGGCTGAATTACAGGTGGCGATTGTCGGAGTGCGTTTCTTTGGGATATCTCGCGCAGTTTTCCGGTATCTTGAGCGGGTGGTGTCCCATACGGTTACCTTCCGTGTCCTTGCTGAGATGAGAGTCTGGCTGTATGAAAAAATTGAGCCTCTGGTTCCTGCCGGGTTAGAGGATCAGAGGAGCAGCGAGCTGTACAGCAAAATCGCTGGGGATATTGAGACCCTACAGGATTTTTATGTAAGGGTTGTGGCGCCACCGCTGGTGGCAATCTTATCCTCCATGGCGGTATTATGGTTTTTAGGCAGTTTATCGGCGCAGATGGCTTTGGTGCTGTTGGTTTTCCAGGTTATAACTGGTGTAGCAGCGCCTTTAGCGGCCAGAAAATTAGGCGCAGCCTCAAGCCGGGTGATCGGCAAAGGTCGTGAAACCTTGGCAAATCTGATTGTTGATGGGGTACAAGGCAGCGCGGAAATCCAGGTATATGGATTGCAAGGTCGTTATTTGTCAAAATTTTTAGAAATTAGACAAAGAATTAAACGGGCAGAAAGAGCGCAAAATCGCATTCAGAGTGCCATGGCTGCGTTGGTCGTTCTGGGGATCAACCTGGCGACATTCTTCCTTCTGATGATCGCCATCCCGATGGTGAATCAGGGGGGATTGGATGGCAAGCTGCTGGCAGTGATTGTCCTGGGGACACTGGCCTCTTTTGAGGCGATCACGCCGCTGCCGAACGCTTTCCAGAATTTAACGGAGAGCATTCAGGTAGGCGAGGGTTTGTTCGAGCTTGCAGATCGAAGTATTCCGGTGATTGAGACCGGCATCCGAACGGTTTCCTCTGGTGAGGTTGATTTGCGGATAAAAAATCTTACATTTACGTATAGACCTAATACACTACCGGTGATCTCTGGTTTTAATCTTGATCTGCCACAGGGGAAGAAAGTGGCAATTCTGGGACCGAGCGGGGCAGGGAAGAGTACAATCATCAATCTCTTATTGCGCCTGTGGCCATTTGATCAGGGCGAGATCCGCTTGAGCGGTGTTGATATCCAGGAGTATTCACTGGAGAATTTAAGAAGGGTTTTTGGTTATGTGCCACAAAATCCATTCATCTTTAATACCAGTCTGTCAGAGAATGTGCGTGTAGGGCGGCCTCATGCCACTGAGGAAGAGATCTTCCTCGCCCTTGAGAAGGCTGGGCTGGGCCTATTTGTTGAGGGGTTGCCCGATGGGCTGGAGACTATGACTGGCGAGTTTGGGGTAATGTTGAGCGGTGGACAACGGCAGAGGCTTGCCCTGGCCCGGGCGCTGGTGCGGGATGCACCGATCTATTTGTTGGATGAGCCAACTGAAAATCTTGATGCGGTTAATGCGGAGCTGGTATTGAATACCTTTCTTGATCAGCTATCCGACAAGAGTGTGCTGATGATCTCACATAGGTTTTTGTGGCTCGAAAAGTTAGATGAAATTCTGGTGATGCAAGACCACAGGGTGGTAGAACAGGGGCATCACGATGATCTGATGCGGTTGAATGGGGTTTATGCCCGGATGTTTGAACAAAGTAAGAATGTAATTTAACAATTAATCGATTATAAAAAATCCGTCCCGGCTTGGAATATCGGGACGGTTTTGTATTCTCTGGTACACCCAGGATCATCTTCGCCAGTCTTTGACTGCCTTCCAGATATCTGACCACTGATCGGTGAGTAAATTACCCAGAACATGATCAATTCCCTGGCCAGGGAGGACGTCCCCATCTGGTTCTACATAAAGCCAACCGATGCCAGCCCCATTGACCACTTCTGTTGAATCTGCTGCATCTTTGGCCAGCTCCAAGGAGATTGGATTGATTTGTGAATATGGAACCGGGATATCCCAAACCAGATCAAGATGATGGTCGTAGGCGGACTGCTGTGCTTTTTCGAGATCAGGAGCCAGACTAGGGTCTGCAGCGCTGAGGGAGAGAGCTGAAATGCCCGCTGCCGCCAGCTTGTGGATCAGGGTTTCAAATTCATCCTTGTTTTGGGTGGTCATGGTGAGATGTACGGCGACATATAAATCTTCCTTCATGGTTTCTGCCCAGTAGGAGAAGTTGGCCAATGACTTCCAATTTTTTTCATCTTCTGGATGGAGAACGATCATGGTATGGTCCAGTCCAGCATTCAGCAGGGCCTGGAGGGTATTAGAATCGCCCAGTTTCAGACCGTCAGTCAATAGGCCAGTCACCTGTCCCTGTTCTTCAGCGAAAGAGATCAGTTCTGGAAGGTCATCCCGCAAAGTGGGCTCTCCACCGGTGAAAATAAGATGCGGGATGCCTGCCTGCCAGGCTTTGGCGATGATCTGCTGCCATTCCTGGGTAGTCAACTCTCGGTCCACGCGTTTTGTGGGTGCTACATCTGGGGATGCGCCTGGCGGCACCTGGTATGTAAGGGCGCAATCCAGGCGATAGGGCGCAGAGATTTCATCGCTGTACGGGGAGAGCCGTTCAATGTTCAGGTAGGTGACTGGATCGAGGTCAGGTGTATCGATAAGGGCATCGATCTGCTCTTGAAGCTGGTTAAAATCCCGCAGGGCATCGGTGTAGCTGACCTGATAACGTTTTTGAACAACCCGGGCGGCATCTTCTTTTGGAGTTTGTCTGATGATGTGATAGGCAAATTCCGCCGCGGTTTGGTTAAGGTGTAAGACTGTTGAGGCGTTGACAATCAGCAATCCGCGTCCATCTGACTCAAGGCGGAGATGCAACCGTAGATTCCTCGGATGGTCTGGTGGAGTGATGTAGTGGAAAACCCCGGTGGGGAGCGGTTTTTCTGCTTCTCCTGGCACGAAAGCCTGCTTGATGAATTCGATGATATTTGCCATTATCGACCTCCTCCAGCGCAAGCGCAGGCACAACCAGCACAGGCACAGGCACAGGCACATGAACTACCCCCGCTTGAGAATCCTCCCCCTGAACGCGACCCGCTGCTGGAACTTTTCGGTATCGGGTTGGTACGATTGGTTACACCGCTGGTGAATGCGCCAACACTGCCAATCACGCCGGTGGCAAAATCCTGCACACCTGTGACAATAGACCCGGCAAATTCAGAACCGGGGAGGGAGGGCATGCTTGTACCACCAGGTGTGGGGCGCATAGTTGGGGCGGCAGTTTTTGATGGTCCTGATGTTGATGTCATCGTTCCAGGGCTGTAATGGTGCCACCAGGTAGGCAGAAAAACTGGGCCTGTCCGGAAGACGCGGCGTGTGCGGTCATCATAATCATCATCCAGCATAGTCCATTCCATGACCTTGTCGTAGGTCTCACTCTTGACCTCAGGTGTCCCAGTTTCCTCCACCTGTGCCCAGGCGGCTTCAGTGATCTTTTTATAGTAATTGCGTGTTTCTCTTTGGCTGAAACCTTTCATGGCTTTTGCGACTGACCTCACCAAGCTGACCATGGCTTCCTGAAGATCTTTTTTCTGCTTGGCTTTATTGGTTTCTGTCATTGCGGTGAGGAAAGTTTTTTCGTATGCGCGCAAGTCTTCTGGCAGCGGATCGGTGGTTTCAATTGTCAATGGATCACGGCTGATCACTCTAGCGGCACCTTTCTTGATGGTGGAGAAGAGAATCATGGTCATGATCTTGTCCATTGGTTGTTCGAGGACAATAGCAGCTTCGACGGCAGTGAGGCCGCGTTTGATCCCATGGCCTTCGATTGCCAGCTTGGGAGGCAGGTATTTCATCTTCCGCTTTTGTGCATTGCGAATTGAGAGAGCGGGGATGGCAACAAACATGGAGCCGAACAAGCACATACAGACCCCACCGATGAGATCATCGGGAGCGATTCCGATATTCTCCCAAAAAGTGGGTGTGGAGATGGCAGTTGCAGGCACATAGCTGGCAGGAAATGAAGCACCAAACAGGTATTGGGTGTAGCCGTTCGCATTCGGGTTGCGCCAGGTGTAGGTCACGCGCCCTTCTGGATCAAGTTCTGCATAGGGGGTTTCCGGGAAGCCCGCTGCTGGCGTGTGCCAGCGGGGTTCTTCGGGTGTGACGCCAGGGGGCAGATGGTAAGTGATACTGATATCGGTGGTGCCGCTGACGAACTCAGAATCAATCCATGAGGGCGAAAAGACAGCGCTGACATAATCGCTGTCATCAGAATCCTGGTAAAGCACATCTCTAATGCCTGTGATGGAAAATTGAAGTGTGCCTGTTTCTCCTGGTTGGATTGCATTTGACCCAAGTCCAATTTCAATCCCATTGGTAACGTAGGGCGAAGCGGCCAGGTGGTTGATTGGCTTTCCATCTACTGAGGCCGTGGCATTGGATATTGAAAAATTGGCATTGGGCATGCCGATATCGACGTAATCAATCGGATCGCCGTAGTTGGAATTATGCATCACCAATTCGTAAGTCAGGGAGAGGGTGCCATCACTCTCCCAATAAACGTGGATGATTTCCTGTTCGAGAGTAAAAGCGTAAGTCTGCGCAGAAACCGGCGCGCTGATCAGGGTCAACGCGGCGAGGAGCAGCACGAAGCCAGTGATACGGTTAAGTTTCTTCCGCATGTTGATATCCTTGTGCATTACCATTTTGGATCTTCTGTCAACTGGTAGGCGGCATCACAGTAAGGACATTCGACCATTGGGGCACCGGCAACCATCTTGACGTTGTCCATAGTCAGCTGGGCTCCGCAGTCGGCGCATTTGAAGCGCTCGACGTTGACATCGCCAGGCAAGTTGACTTCAAGAGTCGTTTGGTGTTGATTAGAAGCTGAATCCGCTTTCTTGAGAAGCAGGCTGACCGCCAGGAGAATACCAAAACCAACAATCAGCAAGATTGCTCCGATTACAGCCCAACCCAGATTCCAGGTCTCTCCAAATGCAGCCAAGATGAATAAAACGCCAAATAAAATCAGAATGGCGGCAAAAATGTAACCAACGATTTTCAAAGCTCCCATGCACACCTCCATTTTCTCTAGTTTAGCGGATATTGTGGTTTTCTTCAATTGATTTGTTGTGATGATCTGTGATTATCATGGTTTGTAGTAGGCTGGTAGTGGATTTAAACAAGTCTCTGATGATTGAGTTTGAACTGAGAGAACCGAAAAAGGGTTCCATAAAAAGTTACAAAGCTTATTTTCTCTCGTGTTATAATTTTTGTCATTGTTCAACATGCGACTTAAGGAGATTAGTATGTCAATAACCACCACCGATTATAAACACTGTTCATTGATCAAAATGGATGGCCGGATCGACAGCAATACAGGGGACAGCTTGTTGAAAGCTTTTCAGGAAGTGCAGGAAAGAGGTACCTACAAAATTGTTTTTGACATGGCGGATGTGGACTTTATGTCCAGCAAAGGATGGTGGGTGTTGATCCAGACGCAGAAGGCCAGCAAACGCTATAATCGCGGTGAGGTGGTGCTGGCAAATGTGCCCCAGAAAATTCTGGAATCATTAGACATGGCTGGGATGAGCCATTACTTCCAGGTTTTTGACGATATTGTGAGTGCGGTCGGTTCATTTTAGCCGATGCCTACCAAGGTGTTTCCAGGCAAGTATTCCAGCCTGGCTGAGATAAGTGATTTTATCGCTGAAAATACCAAACTGGCAGGTTTCGATGAAAAAGAAACTTATGCAGTCCAGCTGGCAGTAGATGAAGCCTGTTCCAATATCATTGAGCATTCCTATGGTGAGGAATTAGCAGGTGAAATTGAGTGTGATTGCCAATCATCCGAGACTGGGATTACTATTGTTCTGAAAGATTCTGGCAAGCCATTTTCTCCTGAAGATGTTCCTGAATTGGAGGTCGGTATCCCTCTCTTTGAAGTAAGGGAACGAGGGGCGGGTTTGTTTCTGATGAAAAAACTAATGGACGAAGTACAGTTTGATTTTCCAGAAACAGGGGGAACTACCCTGACAATGATCAAGAATAAAAAGAGGTGAAAATCTCACCTCTTTTTTTGGTCTAAATCAGTCCAGTTATTGAGTAGATCTTAGAGTAAGTTCGTAACTTGCGAATCAAAATTTTCCAGCAGAGATTGCTTGGTCTCCAGGTCTGCCCCAGTGGCAAGGAACGCATTCCTGGTGAAACGGGCAAGATCTTGCTTGCCGTAGCCGAAAGCATCGGCGATCAATGCGTATTCATCAAGAAGTGTGGTGTTGAAGAGAGGGGGGTCATCCGTATTGATGGTGACCAGGATCCCGGCTTGATCCAGACGCTGGAAAGGGTGGTTTTTGATCGAGTCATAGACATGCAGACACAGGTTGCTGGTGGGATTTACTTCCAGGGTGATGTGGTAATCGCGAAGGTACTCGATCAGTTCGGGATCTTCAATAGAACGGACACCGTGCCCGATGCGGTCTGCTTGCAGTACGCGTACTGCTTCCCAGACAGATTCTGCCCCCATTGTTTCCCCGGCATGAGGAACGCTGAGTAATCCTGACTGTTTTGCCTGTAAAAAAGTCTCCTGGAAGGGGGCAGATGGGGCACCAACTTCATTTCCGCCAATGCCAAAACCGACCACGCCATGGCCTAGTCCGGCCTGGGCGTAGAGAAGGGTTTTCTCAGCTGGTTCAGGGTTATATTCACTATTTGGACTGTTGATGAATGCCAGGTTGCGATAGATATCGAAGACCCAACGGATTTCAACCCCAAAATCCTGATGGGCTTGCTGCCGTCCTTGGTCAAGCCCAGAGAGGATATCCTGAATTGTTAAGCCCTTGTGCTGATAATCGATATGTGTATGGGGCGTAAATGTGGTTTCCCGGTACAGGATATTCTGCCGGTACATGTCGGCGCCCAAATCATAGGCAATGAGAGCGAAATCGTCCGGGGTGCGGAGCAGATTCTGAATGGTGACGTAAATGCTGACGAAGTGATCAAAACCTGAGAATTGGAACCATTTCCGCAAGCCATCGACATCCTTTGCAGGAAGTGTATCTTGCATCTTGTTTTGCTTAGCAAGTTTTAGGACGGTTTCCGGGGTGATTGCGCCTTCGAGGTGAATATGAAGTTCAGCTTTGGGCAGTTGGTGGATAAATTCTTTCAGTTCGTTTGAGGGCATTTTCTACTCCTGTGGATTATTCGCCGATAAGCTGGAGGACAAGTGAACGGCTTCGCTGGCGATTATCGAAATCTACATAGACGATCTTTTGCCAGGTACCCAGGGTCAAGGAGTGGTTAATAAATGGGATGGTAAGAGATGGGCCTAAAAGTGCAGCGCGTATATGGCTGTGCCCGTTGCCATCACCCCAACGGGCATTGTGGGCATAGTGCCGTTCCGGATCGGCAATTTCATCAAACAGCCGCTGGAAATCACGCACGCAGCCGGATTCGAATTCTAGAGTTGTGAGGGCGCTGGTGGCAGAGGGCGCGAAGACGGTGATGGTGCCGTTGGCAAGGTTTGAATCGTTGACCGCCTGTTGGACAGCGTTGGTGATATCGTGAACTTCGGCATTTCCGTTGGTTTCAATGTTGAGATGCATACTGGTTACTGGCATGGTTAGATCCTTTCAGGCCAAAGCTGATCCACAAATGTGGGAAGTGATGCCGCGGCTGAATGCCGGATGGTGAGCTGTGCAAGGTGGGAGATTGGGGTGGCTGCCGGGTTGATCTCGATCAGGATAGCGCCGTTTTGGCTGGCAATTAACGGGAGGGACGCGGCGGGTTCAACCAGGCTGGAGGTGCCGATCGAGAGGAAAACCTGGGCGGATTCAGAAGCGGAAAAAGCCGCAGCAAGCGCTTCTTGGGGAAGGTTCTCGCCAAACCAGACCACATCTGGCCTGAGCAGGCTGCCGCACTGCGGACAGCGAGGCGGTATTTCCGCACTGTTTTCCCAATTGCTTACAGGGTGGTGATGATCGAAGCATTTTGTTTTGGTGATGTCTCCGTGAAGTTCGATGATGTTTTGGCTGCCCGCCTGCCGGTGAAGTCCATCGATATTTTGGGTAATCAGGGTGAATTGCGGGACGCGACGGGCGAGTTCTGCGAGGGCGTGATGGGCTTGGTTGGGCTTAACCCCTGCAATCAGCTGTCTGCGCCACTGGTACCATTCCCATACAAGTTTGGGGTTGCGCTGGAATGCCTGGGGGGTGGCAAGTTCCATCGGATTGTAACGCGCCCAGAGGCCTGTTTGCGCTTCTCGAAATGTTGGGATGCCGCTCTCAGCTGAGACGCCAGCCCCGGTGAGGGCAACGATGTATTGGGCGTGACTGATTTTTTCAGCGAGTTCAGGCTGGATTTCCATATCCTTATTGTACCCGGTGTTGGGCAAGTG
>JAFGDK010000064.1 GCA_016932165.1 Anaerolineales bacterium | reverse complement strand
CCACCACTGATTCCGCCACAGAGCCTATCATTATCCGGTCAAAACCCCCGCGGCCGCGCGAGGTGAGCAGGATTATATCTACATCTTCCTCTTCAGCCGTAAAGACGATCGTCCGCACTGGCAGAGACCCTCTGGTGATCGTGCGTACCGCTACCCCATCCTCCCGCAGGGAGCGGGCAACTGCACTGAGGAAATTATCCATCGTGGCTTCCATCTGTGCGCGTGCTTGGATGCTGATGGACCCGCAGTCCTCTTTTAGCGAGGCGACCTGCCAGTATTGGCAGCTGGATTGCCCGTAAAACCAGATCGAGGGCAGACGGATACTGATAAACTCAGATAAGCAAATACCCCCGACACCCTGGCATTGGCGTTTGCTCCGCAAAACAAACCCCATCCACCCAGCAGCCGTCAAGCAGCGCCTCAATTTCTAAGGATATAATGTGGCTGTCAGATATATCCCACAAATCACGGAGGCGCCAAATGAATAATTTCTTCGAAAGCATCACTGATCGTTTGTTTGAAATCTTCAACCCCGAAACACTGGGGACCAAGATCGGTGATCTTGTTGCCGGTCTGATCGTTGGGTTGGTTGTCCTGCTCGTCTTTTTGCTCATTCAACGGATCATTCGCCGGGTAAGCAAGCCGATCATCAAGAAATCCAGCCTGGATCAAACCGCCCAAACTTTTGTGAGCACAATCGTGCATTACACCGTGATCATCGTTGGGATTCTCGCAGTCCTATCGGCCGTCGGAATCAACATTGATTCCCTGCTGGCTTCGATTGGGATCGCGGGTGTTACGATTGGGTTTGCTGCCCGGGATGCCTTCTCCAACCTCATCTCCGGACTGCTGATCTTCCTCGACCGCCCCTTTGTGATCGGTGATCTTGTCGAGGTGGGTGAGTTCTACGGCCATGTAGAGGAAATCACATTGCGGTCTACCCGGATCATTACCAGCGACGGCAAGATGTTGGCGGTCCCCAACAACGAGATGATCAACAAAACTGTTGCCTCTTATACCAATTTCCCCAACCTTCGCCTGGATATCCCGGTGACTGTCGGCGTTGGCCAGAATTTGGATCAAGTCCGCCAGTTGCTTCTCCAGGTGGTAAAAGAAGATCCGCAATTCCTGTCCGAACCCGAACCGCGAGTGGTGGTTACCGCATTGAATGACTATAACGTGGCAATGGAACTACAGGCATGGCTGGAGAATGAACGGCAGCATGTAGAGATGCGGTCCACCCTTCGCGAGCGTGTCTTTCGAAAGCTAAATGAAGCCAACGTGGATTTGCCGTTTGAAACTTTTCGGATCATTTCTTCGCCAGCCTGATCAATCAATCGAACTTCACCCATAGTGGTGTTACAATTTCGCTTGTCCAAACAACTACACACTTCGAGGATGTGCAATCATGGAGTTACTTAAAAAACGGATCATCAAGGACGGCCAAAACCTGGGGGGCGGAATCCTCAAGGTGGACGGCTTTATCAACCACCAGGTGGACCCGGTGTTGATGGATGAATGCGGCCAGGAATTTGCCCGCATTTTTGCCGATGTTGGCGCCACCAAAATCCTGACGGCTGAGATCTCCGGGATCGCCCCGGCGGTCTTCACCGGCAAACATATGAACCTGCCCGTGGTCTATGCCCGCAAATCCAAGCCGGTCACCATGCCCGACCAGGTCTTCCTGACCCTCGCCCCCTCCCACACCAAAGGCCGCATCGTCGAGCTGATCGTTTCACCCGAATATCTGGCCGGCGGAGAGAGGGTGCTGATCATCGACGACTTCCTCGCCAGCGGAGCCACCATCCTGGGGCTGGTCCGCCTGGCAGAGACCGCCGGAGCCGAACTGGTCGGCATCGGCGCCCTCATCGAGAAGACCTTCGAAGAAGGCCGCATCATGCTGGGCGGACTCGGTGTTCCCATCCGGGCCCTGGTCTCGATCACCTCCATGGAAGACGGCCAGATCATCTTCCGGGAATAGGGCCTTATTTGGACACACTCATCATCCTTGATTTTGGGTCGCAATATTCCCAACTCATCGCCCGGCGGGTGCGTGAGGCGCAGGTCTATTGTGAATTGTACGCCTGGGACATGCCCCAAGATGTGGTCATGGACCACAACCCGGCCGGGTTCATCCTCTCCGGCGGGCCGAACAGCGTCTACCAACCCGGCGCGCCGCAGCTCCCTGATTACGTGCTGGAGAGCGGGCTGCCCGTGCTGGGCATCTGCTACGGGATGCAGGCCCTCACCCACGCCCTTGGCGGGGTGGTGGCTGGGGCCCAGCACCGCGAATACGGCGCCGCACAGCTGACCACCCGGCTCCACAATCCGCTCATCCCGGCCGGTGCCCAGCAGGTCTGGATGTCGCACGGCGACCGGGTCGAACAACTGCCAGAGGGCTTTGTCCCCCTGGCGGAGACCGCCAACGCCCCTTATGCCGCCATGGGCGACCCGTCCCGCCATCTCTACGGGCTGCAGTTCCACCCCGAAGTGGCCCACACCCCCAACGGAACAGAGATCCTGAAACGCTTCAGCCGACAGATCTGCGGCGCAAAACCCGAATGGACGCCCCAATCCGTCATCGACCAACAGGTCGCCCGCATCAAAGCGCAGGTCAGGGATGCCCGCGTGCTGTCTGCGGTCAGCGGCGGGGTGGATTCCTCGGTGGCAACTGCCCTCGTCCACCGGGCAGTCGGTGACCAGTTGGTCGCCGTCTTTGTGGACCACGGCATGCTGCGTCTCAACGAGGCCAGACAGGTGATTGAAACCTTTGGGGAGAACCTGGGGATGGAATTGATCGCCGTGGATGTCCGCGAGGATTTCTTCCGCTCCCTGGCCGGGGTGCAAGCCCCAGAGACCAAGCGCAAGATCATCGGGGAGCGCTTCATCCGCCATTTTGAGCACCAGGCCCAGTCATTGGGGTTGCCGCCTTTCCTGGTGCAGGGCACCATTTACCCCGATGTGATCGAGTCGCGCGCCCCGGAGCGCGCCCAGGCCCACAAGATCAAAACCCACCACAACGTCGGCGGGCTGCCGGAGGAGATGCACTTCAAGCTGGTCGAGCCGCTGCGCTATTTATTCAAGGATGAAGTCCGCCGGCTGGGCGAAGCCCTTGGTCTTCCCGCCGAGATGGTCTGGCGGCAGCCCTTCCCCGGGCCCGGGCTGGCCGTGCGCTGCCTGGGCGAGATCACCCCTGAACGCATCCGCAAACTCCAGTTGGCCGACGCCATCTTCACCGAGGAGCTGGACAGGGCCGGTCTGCTGCGCATGCACCGGGACGAGTCCAGCCAGCTGGCCGGCACCTCGCAGTCGTTTGCCGTGCTGCTGCCGGTGCGCTCGGTGGGGGTGATGGGCGACCAGCGCACCTACCAGGAAGCCGTCGCCCTGCGGGCGGTGACCACCGAGGACTTCATGACCGCCGATTGGGCCCGCCTGCCGCACGACCTGCTGGCGCGTGTCTCCTCCCGCATCGTCAACGAAGTGGACGGTATTAACCGCGTGGTGTATGATATTACCACCAAGCCCCCCGCCACCATTGAGTGGGAGTAGTTTTTCCCAACCAGGAGCCAGCATGAAACCAATTCTTGAGTACCCCACCATCTCTCGCATCCGGCGCAACCACGGGCTGGAGCACGCCACCATCCACCTGCTCTCCAAAGCCAAACCCGGCCGCCCGCTGGCCGGGCATTCCGATGCCGGCGGGTTCTGGCTGCTGGGCGAAGTCGGCACCCAAGAGCTGACCGAAACGGTGCAGCAGGCCCTCGAGCGCATGCGCAGCGGCGAGTCTGAGCTGGCTGTGCATCCCAACTGCGGCACCAATTTTGCCACCTCCGGCGTGTTCGCCGGGTTGGCCGCTTTTCTGGCCTTTGCCGGATCAGGGTCCAAACTCCGCGATAAACTGGAGCGCCTCCCCCTGGCGATGGTCTTCTCCACCCTCGCCCTGATCCTCACCCAGCCGCTGGGCTTCAAGCTCCAGCGTGAGATCACCACCTCCGGCGAACCCGGGAATCTGCGCATCCTGCGGGTGACGCGCACATTCCTAAACGGGCGCACTGCCCACCGCGTGGAGACCGCAGACTAAATGTCAAAACCGGCACCTGTGGTCTACCTGCTTCATGGTGAGGATGATTTCGGTATCAAGGAATTCATCCGCTTGATGCAGACCAGGCTGGGAGATCCCTCCATGGCGGAGATGAACACCAATTGGCTGGAAAAGGACGCCGGTCTGGAAAGCATCCGCGCCGCCAGTGCCGCCATGCCGTTCCTCGCCCCGCGCCGTCTGGTGGTGGCGGAAGGTGTCGCCCAACGCTTCATATCGGATGCCGACCAGCAAAAATTCATCTCCCTGCTGGGCAGTCTGCCGCAGACCACCGCCCTCGCCCTGGTGGAGTACAAAACCCTCCCCGACAAACACTGGCTGCTGAAATGGGCCAGCCAGGAGCCAGAGCGCGCCTTCGTGCGGGATTACCCCCTCCCCCAAGGAGCCAAAATGGCCGACTGGGTCCGCACATATGCCGTCGAACAGGGCGGCGAGTTCACCTTCCAGGCCGCCGCGCTGCTGGCCGAAAGTGCGCAAGACTCCCCCCGCATGGCCGCCCTCGAAGTAGATAAGCTGCTCGCTTATGTCAACTACCAGCGCCCGGTCGATATCGACGATGTCGAAGCCGCCGCCGCTTTTGGCGGTGGGCCGGTGGATTACTTCGCCTTCCTGGATGCGATTGCCTCCCACAACAGCCGCAAAGCCTTGGAAATGCTGGAAAGGCTGCTGGACGAGCGCGACCATCTCAGCCTGTTCTTCAGCCTGGTCGGCCATTTCCGGCTGGTGCTGCAAGCCCGTGAGATCTACGAGAATGGCGGGCAGGATCAGGCAGTCGCCAAGCAGCTGAAAATTCACCCCTACCGGGCCAAGAAGATGCTTGATCAGGCCCGTACCCTGCCGCTGAAAACGCTGGAAAGCATCTACCTCCAGTTGCAGGCCCTCGACCTGCAGATCAAAACCGGCCAGATCAAACCCGACCTGGCCCTCGAAACCCTGGTCATGGAACTCAGCGCCAAACAGTAGCCAGTTGTCAGCACGATTCGAAAGCCCGCTGAAAGGCGGAGTTTTCCAATCCCCTCTCTTCCGGTTCCTTCCAGGATTCCCCCATCCGCGCCAATGATCGCTTTTTATTTTTGTCGTTCACACACAAATTCCATCCAATAATCCCTTTGCATTCAGCAAGTCGATGGGTGATCCATCTCCCCTCACCATCATCTATCCATGGATAACCATCGCTCTCTCGTTGAGGAGGGCTCATTAACCCAAAACCCGCGGAATATCCGCGGGCTTTGGCTGGAGAGAAGAGAAGAGAGGCGAAGCAAGCTGCAGCAGCGAGCTGCAGCTATTGGCTAGCTACCTTCTTTATCTACAGAATGTTTGGTGCCGATCCAAAAGTGGTGCAGCAGGATGCCGGGGCTGGCTTTAACTTCCAAGTTGGCAGCTGGGGTGTCTTTGTCCTCCGGTACCATCTGGGGATGAACAAAACACACATCCGGCATCTGCCCGTATTTCTTTTTGTAATACAGCACCGCTCGATCCACCTTGCTTGCGAAGCTGGTCTTTTTATCGTTATCAAACCAGAGCATACCTGAAATCATCTTCATCCTCCTTTGAGAATTGTGCAAACTAAATCTCAGCATCAATCAAATCCTCTGATTGAATTACCTGGAAGTTGTGCACCTGCTCGCCGGTGATCAGCAAATATTCCTCCCCCGCTGATAATCTTGACAGGAAACGGCTGTTGAACCCGGAAAGGAACCGGGCGTCATTCTCGCGGCGAATCGGGCCGATGATGCGGGAGGGGAACAGGTCTATCGTGCGGTTCGAAGTCTGGGGGAGATAAGTGGTGTCCAGGGTGGCAATCATCCGGAAACCAGCCGCTGGCCCGTTGCGGATCAGCCAGTCAAGGCGCAGTTTTGACTGCGGATCCACAGATTGCCACAGCACGTCAAGCCCATCAATTGCCAACAGGTGGCTGTTGCCAAGGTTGTGATCATGCTGCCGGGAGATCACCATCTTGACCATCTCCTCCAGTACAATCGGCACTTCCGGGTCAACCGGCTGGTAGCCGATCCGGCAATTGGGTGCCCGGAGAAAATAATCAAGGCTGTCGGCATGCGGTGTGATCAAGTGCACCAGCAGGTCATAGGGATGGTTCCCCTTGAGCGCAGCCATGACCAGATTCTGCAGCAGACGGGTGTTATCAAACCCGCTGTCGCTGGCAATTAAAAAAGAACCGCTTTCTGGATTTTCAAGGTCAAGCACGATCGGCAGGCCATCGTCACTGATTCCCAGCAGCAGAGATAATTGAGGGAAACCAGCCTGCTGAGCTAGGATTTCTTCCAGCCAGGGGAGATTTTTAGCCAATGGTTTTGCCAGCTTCTCGCCCCCACGCTCTGCCTTTGCAGGTGAGCTTGGGGTTTGCCAGTATCGAGATGCCGGATCGTTGAGAAATACTTCTTCAATCATCAGGGGATCCTTGTGGGTTCTAACCGAACGTTTGTTCTGATATTATAGCACAAGTGTTCTGTTTTTGTAAACCCTTTTCCTCCGAATTTAATCAAATCTATCCACTCAATTTAATCACACCGACATTTCTTTCAGATCAGCTTGATCTGCTTTCACTCCTCATCCAAGATGAAGGGCATCACCTTCAAAATCGGAATGGTGAAAGTGAAGGTAGCACCCCTATTCCTGCCCTCACTCTCCGCCCAGATACGCCCGCCATGCAGCTCGATGATCCCGCGGGCTATCGGCAGACCCAAACCCAGCCCTCCATACGCCCGGGTTGTGTGCGCATCCGCCTGTACAAGCCGATCAAAGATCGTTTCCAGCTTCTCAGGCGGGATACCGATCCCATTATCCTTGATGGTCACATGCACCTGGCCCAGATACTGGCGGGCGCAGATCTCCACCCGCCCGCCCTCTGGGGTAAACCGGGCAGCATTGTTGAGTAAATTTACGCAGGCCTGGCGCAGCTTCTCCGGGTCAGCATCCACCATCAGTTCCATTCTGGGCAGGTTGGACAGCGTCTCTATGTCTTTATCCTTAAAGGCAGAGAGCGCCTCCCGATAGGCATCTTCAATCACATCCTGGATGGGCACATGCACCCGGGTCAACTGCTGAGAACGCGTCTCCAAAAGGTTCATGTTGGTCATATCATCCACCAGAGTTTGCAGCAAATGGGCAGATTTCACCACCTGTTTCAGGTTCTCAGCATCCACTCCCTTGGCATCCTGTTCCAGCAACTGCGCATACCCCAGAATATGGAACAGCGGCGTGCGCAGTTCGTGAGAGGCAATTGCAATAAAATCAGATTTTAATTTATCAATCTGGCTGAGTTCCTGATAAGCTGCCTGCAGCGACGCCACCATACGGGCATTGTTGATCGCCACAGCCGCCTGTGATGCGATCACCGAGAGGATATCCACATCCTCATCGGTAAACTCGCCATATCGTTTGTTGATCCCTTCCAGCACGCCGATGACCTTGTTGTGCAGGCGCATCGGCACCCCCACCAGCGTTTGGTGAGGGATCCCCATTTCCTCGCTGATCAGATTGAAGTGTCGCGGGTCCTCTGAAAGATTATTGATGATCTGGGGTGAATTGAGTGTAAAAATCATCCCGGCAATGCTGTTATCCAGCGGCACCGGGATGCGGGTCAGGCGGTCGGTCTCGGAATCTGTCGAAGCCGTAAAATGAAGTTCTGCGCTGTTCTCGTCATACAGCATGATCGAGACCGTCTCACAGGAGAGGATCTCAACCGCCGTATTGAGGATCATGTGGAGGATATGCTCCTGGTCCAGGGTGGTGTTCAACGCCAGGCTGATCTCAATCAGACGGCCAAATTGTCCCAGCAGATTCTTCAGGCTGACAATCTGGTCAACCAATTCTTCGGTCGTGGCATGTGATTGGCTCTCCATAAGTGTAGTGTAGCGTGATTTATTTTTTTTTGCCGTTTTTTAAACAAGCCAATAGTACCAGCGGCTGCTGTCCCAAATCTCCAACCCCCTGATCCCCTTGACGGTCTCCTTGACCCGATTAAAAATCCTGCAAGCAGATTACTTGCAGGATTTTTCCCATTTCTTAATTTAGTTCTGGGTTGAAGTGCTCATCTGGCTTCTATTGCTGATCAATCCTCGAAGCGGGAATCGTCCAGGGCGCTTTTCAGGCTCGTTTCGGGGCGTAGCTCCACCTCAGACGATTCTACTTGAGAAGCCAGATACCGCTCCTCAGCGGCGGACAGCGCATTCGAGGAGGCCGCCGGAAGAATAGCCCACTTGCCGCAGTGCGGGCAGCGCACCAGCTTGCCGACCAGCATGTTCGGGCTGAGATAATGCCGCTTGAACGGGAAAGTGCAGCGCGGGCAGACTGCTCCGCCGGCCAACCCATAATTCCCGAGGGTCACCTTGCCGCCCTTCTTCCCGGTTAGCATCGGCACCAGTGCAGCGATGACCATCGCCAACACGGTAAACCCCAAAATCGGCACCAGCAGTTCCATAGTTTTTTCTCCGGCGCTCTCCGCGCTGAGGAAGTCAGCGGTGATCTCCCGGCTGCGCAGTTGGGTGCCCTCCGCCAGGGTGCCGACAGCATATATCTGGTGAATGCCAGGGGCATAATCATCAGTCACAAACTGCAGCCTGAACGGCGCTTCCTGGTCAGTGCCCAGCAAGATTTCATCAAGATAGAACTGCACTTCCGCCAGGTCATCCGGTCCGCTCACCCGGATCGAGAAGTTGCCCTGAATCTGGTTGCCAAACCCGCCGTAGCCAAAGTCCCGGTTGAGGTCAATTTCCAGTTCCGGCGCTTCTTCCTGGGCCAGGGCGGGTGCTGCTAGGATCAACGCCAACAGGCTCACCGCCAGCAGGGTATATAAGATTTTATTATGCATTGAATACTTCCTTATTATTAAACTTTATAGAACAATTGTGCTATTTCCAGCGGGTCAAGATCGTCTCCCTCTGGAAGAGCTGGATCGCAAAATACATCAAGACCACATCCAGCAAAAGCATACCAAAAGCCGCCCAGACGACAAGGGTGAGATCAAACTGGATGAAGCCAAAGCTCTGCCCCATAAAGACAGCCAGCAGCGGGATCACCACCAGCGAGGAAAGCTGTTCGGCTGCCCGCGGATCGTTGACCCGCGAGGAGATCATGATCGAGAGGCTCACCCCGGCCACCGAGAGCAGCGCGCTGATCACAAAGATGGCGATCAGCCAGATCGGCGACAGGATTGCTCCAACCAGGGCTTTATCGGTCGCAATCATAGAGGTCCCCATCACAAATACACCGTAGGAGAACCAGGTGATCGTCAGCGCCGGGATCACCCCGGCCAGGGCTTTACCCAGCAGCAGCTCCAGCGTGGTGATCGGGGTGGCCAGCACCGGCTCTAGCGTGCGGGTGTTCTTTTCACCCACAATGCTGTAGGAGGCAATTGTCACCGGAATCATCATCGGCATCAGCAAAAACAAGCTCAGGAACTGCAGCAGGACGAAAAACTGTCCGCATGCAGCTGAGGATAATCCCTCACACATCAGAGAAAAATTATCCGGCAGACCAGAAGCCATATCCGCCATCTCGACATCCGCACCACTTTGCATACCGCGCAAGATCACCAGCGGCATGATCGTGAATACCAGCGGCATCAGGATCACAGATCCCAACACCAGCCGGTTCTTGAATACTTCAGACCATTCTTTCTTTATAATTTCCCGGATTTTATCCATCTCAGTCCTCCTCCCGCTCTTCCGCCATTGGCGCGTTGACCAGGTGCAGATATACATCTTCCAATGAGCGGCGCAGTTCGCCCACAAACCGGATCTCAGCGCCGTGTTCCACCAATAGTTTCACCAAAGTCGGATTCTGCGCTTCCGGATCATCCAAGGTAATGACCAGCTTATTTTCCACGATCTCAGCCTTCTGCACGAAATCCACACCCCCCACAACTTCCGCCAGACCAGGCTGCGCCTCGGTTAGATGGAAGACCACCATGCGGCCAAAGATTTGGCGGCGCAGGTTGGTGGGCGTATCCAGAGCCAGCAGCTTCGAGCGGAAGACAGCCACCCGGTCGCACAGGCGGTCAGCTTCGCTCAGGTTATGGGTGCAGATGATGATCGTACGCCCTTCCTGGCGCAGCCCGGCGATGAACTCGCGCACAATGCGCGAGGCCTGTGGGTCCAGCCCGCTGGTCGGCTCATCCAGGTAGAGAATCTTAGGCTCATGCAGCAGTGCACGGGCAATTGCCAGCTTCTGGCGCATCCCCTTGGAAAAGGTGCCCACCTCCTCATGGCGGCGGTCCCACAACCCTAGCATGCGCAGGTATTTTTCCACCTGTGCCGGGATATCCGCCACCTCATACAGCTTGGCAAAGAAGCTCAAGTTGCGCTCAGCGCTGAGCTGGTTGTACAGCCCGGGGGTCTCCGTCAGGATACCCACCGACTTGCGCACCATATAACCATCCTGGGTGACATCATACCCGCCAACCCTGGCTTCCCCGCTGGTCGGGCCAATCAGCGCCGAGAGCATCCTGATCGTGGTGGTCTTGCCAGCCCCATTGGGGCCCAGCAATCCAAACACCTCACCAGCAGGGATCTCCAGGCTCAAGCGGTCCACGGCGAGGTTATCGCCAAAGCACTTGGTCAGTTTATTTGTATAGATCATATTGTCAGTCATAACGGCTTTCTTCCAAATCATTGATTGTGAGTGGTTGGTCTTGTGCCGCAGGCATCAACACCCCCGGCGGTATTGTCTCATTAATTTCCTGCTGAACCGCCTCCGGCGGCGGGTGCGAATCCCTGAGGATAAAAACGATCCCCCAGCCCAGCACCCCCAGCACAAAGAGGATTCCCTCGGTGATCGGAATACTCCAGGTCTGTGAGGCGTACACCGCGAAGAAATCTACCAGGGCATGCCAGAGCACCGCGGCCAGATACCAGAAGATTTTGCGCTCCCTGACTGCCCGGTAAACCATCACCGTGGCGGCCAGATGCACCGGGATCACGCTGAAACGCTCCAAAGCCCCCCACAGGTGCCCCCACCAATCCGCCGCCCAGTAGGAGGCAATCGTCTGGCGCAGATAGGCAAGCTGCTCTCCTTCTGCCAGCCCGGTGATCGTCTGGGGATCGAACTGGCGGTAAAGGAATAACTGCAGGAAGGCGATAAACGCCAATATCCCCACCAGGATCGCCTCAATACCGGCGTGCCCGGCGCCATACATCAGGCTTTTTCGCCAGGTGCGGATATCTTTGCGCCACAAGCCCAGCACCAGCCAACGAGCGGTTTCCTCGAACACCCCGGCAGACAGCCCCAGGAAAACTGCCCAAACCAACAGATCTTTGGAACCCGGCGCTGCCCCCGGGGCGATTTTCGCCAGCCAGGGATTAAGCAGCCACGAGTTAAAGGGGATATGCCCCACCTGGGAGAGGACAAAGGTCAGCGCCCCAACGCCGTACAGCCCCCACGGGAGCCCAAAACGGTGGTGGAGCAGCAAACCCAAGCCAAGACCCAGGCCGATCATCAAAAAAGCGTTCAGCGCCGGGATCAAGGTCTCTGGCTGGGTCAAGCCCAAGAAGATCAGCATCAAGGCGCTGATCCCGGCTGCTGTCAGTGCCAGGTTTCTGTTTGTCTGCATCCAATTTTCCTGTAAATAGGTTTCACGTGAAACATTTATAATTGTATCGTATTGCACCAATTCTGCATGTAAATAGCATTCTGGCTATGTTTCACGTGAAACGCCTGTAAGCCTTTCTGTTATTGATTCCACCGTCTTTTCGCCGAATTTTTTCATTTGTGCCAACCTGCGCGCCTTGGTGCATTTCGCCCGCAGATTTAATCCGCTCTGGTTTTTAGTGCGCCCCGGAGAATCAGTCTCCTTATCGCTTTTAAGAAACATTGACCAGCCCGGCTTTTCGAGCCTCACTCTCGCCGATTTAATCAATGTTACAATACCTTCCATCGATGTCAATCTTGTCAACCTTCCAAACCAAGATCGCCCAGAGGCAGTGGCTTTTTTGGGCTGCCGTGGCAGGATTGCTCCTGTGGGCCATCTTGCTGGCTGGGGTTTTCTTCAGTACCCAGCCGACCGTCGGGCTGTTCGTCGACAACCAGGTCACCTACTTCGTGCATGGACTGCGGCTCTCCGGCCAGCACCCCTACCTGGAGGCCGACTGGTTTGCCCACACCCGCTCGCTGCACATTGCCTTCACCCTGCTGGTCGCCGGTCTGGCGCGCATCGGCATCCTGCACCAGGGCATGGCAGCGCTGGATATCCTCTTCCGGCTGGTCTTCCTCTTCAGCCTGGGTTGGATGACCAACGCCCTCTTCCGCCTCGCTCTCCGGGATTGGGAACAGCGCAGCCATGTGTTCCGGGGAAGCTTGATCCTCAGCGTGATCAGCATCTACGTGCTCTCCCTGTGGCCGGTCTTCCAGCTTTCAAAATTTTTCGAGACCATCGGCATCAGTTCCCTTGCCATCGCCGCTGAACGCTTCGGGTTCTACTACTCGTTCGGCGGTTTCTCCGCCTTCCGCTACTACCCGGAGCCGGCTTCCTTTTCCATGCTGATCTTCACCGCCCTGGCACTGATCCCATACAAACGCTGGCGCTGGAGTGCCGCCCTGCTGGGGATCGCCGGGTTATTCCATGCCAGCTTCCTGATCCACAGCGGCGTGCTGGCCGGGCTGATCGTCCTGTATCTGTGGCTCAGCGGTGAGCGGAAGGAGGCGGTCTGGACTGCCGGAATCTACGCCGTGATTGTCCTCCCGCTGGCCATCTACATCCTCACCCAAATGACCGACCCTCAAACCGCAGCCGCCAATCTGATCATTGCCACCGAGCGGGTGCCGCATCACACCCAGCCAGCCCGCTGGTGGGATGCCGCCGACGGGTGGCACCTCGCCATCATCCTGATTTCCGCCCCGCTGCTGCTGTGGAAAGACCGCGGCCTGCTTCGCTGGGCCTTCCTGCTGACCACCGCTTATGTGCTGCTGGGCATCGTCCTGGTAACCTGGGTCGAAGCCCCCGGGCTGGCGATCCTGATCCCCTGGCGGGCGAGCGGCTACCTCTACAACACTGCTCAACTGGTCTTCCTCATTGCCGGGCTGACCCTGATTCACAGCCTGCTGAAACCCTGGCCGCGGGCCGCAGCCCTGATCGTGACGGCCATCCCGCTGGCCTTGCTGCTTTGGGGCGCGGCGGACAACCGCATCTATACTGTGTTGGCAGAAGAATATGCCGACACCACCACCCAGCCCGAATACCCTTTCATGCAAAGGATCGCCGCCCAAACGCCTGAGGAAGCTGTGCTGCTGGTGCCGCTGAAAGGGGGCGACTACCGCCTCGGCGCCCAGCGGGCCATCTACGTGGACTGGAAGAGCCACCCCTACCTGGGCGGCGAGGTGCTTGAATGGTGGGAGCGGGTCAATTTTGTGCGCCAGTTTTATGCCCTGGCGGGACCAGACCGCCAGCAAGCCTGCCAGACTGCCGGAGTGGATTATTACGTACTCGATGCCAGCGCCCGGGAAGATTCGGAACCGGTTGACATCGCCTGGGGAGATTGGCTGCTGGTTCCCTGCCCGTAAATTAAATTGGTAAGGTACAAAAACCGCCTGGCGTGGTGCGCCAGGCGTTGGTTCACCAGGAATACTACTTCTGATTACTTTTGAGTTCTCCTGAGAGCGATCAGCGCGATCAACACCATCATCATCATCACCCCAACGGTGATCATGATCACCGGCGTAGCACCCGAGATCGCACCCACATTGGCCAGGAGTGTCACCCCAAATCCCACCGCAATCAAAAGTGCCACCGTGATCAAGATAATGATCCGGGCAGCGGACGACCCGCCGTAATGCGTCCGGTAGGGATCAAATCCCGGTGGCAGGGTCGCATCCCGGCGGCGGGCATCACGCGGGCGTTTGAAGCGCACCCGGCGGTCGTCCAGCTTTTTCACCAGCTCCCAACCGGCGATCTGCTCTTCCTGCAGCAAGGCGGCAAACACCTCTGGCTTGCGAAAAGCGCCGGATTCCGAGCGCACGCTCTTAAATTCCCAATGAGTGTCTAACTCTTCAACAGAGTAACGCGTCATTTCTTCCTCCTCTTCCTGGTCCCAGCGGCGCTGCTCATTGGCTGCCTGGATGGCCACAAAAGCCCCATGCGGAAAGTGGGACATCAGAGCCCTCCGAACAGCCAGACAAACAATACGATCAATCCCCCAAGAACAGCGATCGATCCGAAGATGGTGAACGCCAGACCGCCTTCGCTCAATCCATACGTGGTGCGGTATGGATCCACGCCAGGGGGCAAGCTGAAATCGTTGCGCCGGGCGCTGGCCGGACGCTTGAAGCGCATGCGGTTGTCGTCAAATTTCTCCACAAATTTCCATCCGGCTGCAGCCTCTTCGGAGATGACCTGTTCCACTTTTTCCCGCTTGGAGAAGGCTCCGGTGGCAGATCGCACAATCTTGAATTCAAAATCCTCACTCAATTCATCGCCTGTATAGCGTGTCATTTCTTCTTCCTCTTGTTCTCGTTTCTTTTTTTCCTGGGCGGCATGGGCAGCCGCATGTGCACCAGACATGGAATATCTTCCTTTACATAATATAACATGCAAGCCAAAGACTGAACGTCGTGTTCGTCATTCAACCTTGACACCCTGCTGATCAGCCAGCGAAATCATCCCGCTGAGACCACCGAGGTTCATCGTGTCCACTGCACTGCTGGGCACAATCACCATGGCCCCTTTTTCCTTGAGTCCTTCAAAGAGCATGTTCATCGCCCGCAGGTGCAGGGCAACCGGGTTGTTCTGATAAGCAATCGAAGCGTCGGCGAATGATTCGGCAATTTGCCTCTCAGATTCTCCCAGGATGACCCGCGCCTGGCGTTCACGTTCAGCCTGCGCCTGGCGGGACATGGCATCTTCCAATTCCTGCGGGATGACGATATCCCGGATTTCCACCGACTGTACGCTGATCCCCCAGGGCGTGGTGCGCTGGTCAATGATGCGCTGCAGTTCGGCATCCATCTTGGCCCGGCCGATGAGGATATCAGCCAGGTCGAGCGAGCCGATGACTTCACGCAGGGCGGTCTGAGAAGCCCAGGTGATCGCTGCACGGTAGTTTTCCACTTCCAGGGCAGCTTTCTCGGCATCCCACACCACCCAGAAGAGCACTGCATCCACATCCACCGGGACGGTGTCCTTGGTAAGGGTCTTCTCCGCACTGAATGGCGACACCATCACACGGTGATCGATCCAGTCCGCCACGGTATCCACGACCGGGACCAGCCAGAAGATGCCCGGGCCTCTCAGCCCGCGGTATTTGCCCAGTCGCAGCACCACCGCCTTCTCCCACTGGTCTGCAATCTTGACTGCCAGCAGCAAATAGATCCCGATCAGGATCGTCACCAGGCTGAAAGCAATCACCGCACCCGCCGAATATCCGCTGACCGCCATCCACACGGTGCCCAGGGTGGAGATGATCAGAAAGACAGTAAATAGGAACCCGGCCACACCGCTGATGCGGGTATTATCCTTCCGAGGGGCTGCAATCTGCATCATGTTGTAATTTCTTGCATTCATTCCTTTTCTCCAGATTTCTGATAATTGGTTGGTTACAGGTCATCCGGGCTGGGCGGGGCGCCCGTCTCTTCCCAGATGCCGATACTTTTTTCAAAGACAGCCCTCACGTCCGCCGGCTCGAACCCCAGCGAGACCGCATCATTGAGGAAATGGTTCATCAAGCGGACCATATCCCGGCGCCGCAAACGGCGAGAATCTTCTTCTGAGGTGGGCTTGAGAATGAAGGTGCCGCGGCCGTGCTGCGTGGAGATGATCTGCTCTTCATCCAGCAGGCGGTATGCCCGCGCCACGGTATTGAAGTTGATCCGCAGGTCAGCGGCAAGCTGGCGCACAGTGGGAAGCTGGTCTCCCGGCTTCAATTCTCCAGTAGCGATCATGTGCTTGATCTGGTTCATTAACTGGATATAGATCGGCACATGGTCGGTCAGGTCAATATCGATTCTCATCATCATCACTGATACGCACCTCCTTCAGGTGGGGTGGAAAGAAAATTGTATCTTTGTACAATTGTATTATTGTATCATTGTCTAAATTGTATATCACAAACTATCCCCTGTCAAGCGCGTTAATCTAAGAAGAAAATGAGCATTAAACAAAAAGAAACCACAGATTTACACGCCTAAACACGGATGGCTTTAATTGCCAATCTGCGTTTATCTTCGTCTATCTGTGGTGAATTTTTGCCAATCTGACTAAAGATTATTTGACAATCAGACTATCCGGCTATTCGTGTCCCAGTATGGGATGCGGCTGGTACCGGGTTTCGAGGGCGGCAATCTCTTCCCCGCTCAGCTTGATCTCCAGCGCCTGGACAGCCTGCTCCAGATGCGGCATCTTGGTCGCCCCGATGATCGGGGCAGCCACGCCGGGTTTGTGCAGCAGCCAGGCCAGGGCAATCTGCGCTGGGGCAGCGCCGTGTTCTTTGGCCAGCTTCTCGACCACATCCAGCACGGCAAAATCTGATTCGCGCCAGTACATACTGTGGGCATACAGATCGCTCTTGGCCCGTTTGGACTCCCCAGACTTATCCCGGGTGCGGGTGCCCGCCAAAAAGCCGCGCGCCATCGGGCTCCAGGGGATCAAGCCAACCCCCTCCTCCACGCACAGTCTGTTCATCTCGCGCTCTTCCTCGCGGTAGACCAGGTTGTAATGGTTCTGCATGGAGATGAAGCGCGTCCAGCCCCTGAGATCGGCCAGGTACAGCGAGCGGGCGAACTGGTAGGCAAACATGCTGCTGGCCCCGATATAGCGCACCTTGCCAGACCGCACCAGGTCGTGGAGCGCTTCCAGGGTCTCCTCGATCGGCGTCTCGTAATCCCAGCGGTGGATCTGGTAGAGATCGATGTAATCGGTGCGCAGGCGCTTGAGCGACTTCTCGACCGAATCCAGGATGTGCTTGCGCGAGAGGCCGCCGTCGTGTACCCGGTGGCTCATCGTGTGGAAGACCTTGGTGGCGATGATCACATCCTCCCGCCTGGCAAAATCCTTCAGCGCCCAGCCGGTGACCTCTTCGCTGACGCCCAGCGAGTACATATCGGCGGTATCGAAGAAGTTGATCCCCAGCTCCAGCGCCCGCTGGATGAATGGGCGGCTGTCCTCCTCGTCCAGCACCCAATCGCGCCACTTTGAGCTCCCGTAGCTCATCATCCCCAGGCAGATGCGGGAGACCTTCAGTCCTGATTTACCAAGGTTGGTGTACTGCATTTTCTTACCCTCCGGGAGTTAGTTTGGTGGTTTTCAGTTCTACATCTCTATTGTATCTCACAAAAAACCCGGGCGCCAAACTCCCCTACGGGCGGGGAGTGTCTTGCGAGTGGCTTTCCCTCGCAGACCCTCCCGGAATTTATACATCCCCACCAGACCTGCTGCCCGCGGGTTTGTTAGTGGAGTTTGCTCCGCAAACTTAAGATCGAAGGCCAAGCCTTCATACGGGAAAGGTGGACGCTTCATTCTGAAGCGTCCGGAAAGGGGTTGCTTCAAGGCTGCGCCTTGCTATAGGCCTTTGCTCACATTCCGCTTCGCAAACACCGCCACCACAAAAATTCTACTTCAGCCCAAGTTTCTTCCCCGCCGACAGCAGCTCAATCGACTCGGCGATGCGTTTTTGCCGCGTGTCCTCGCGTTTCGCCGCGGCGATCCAATAGAGATATTGCCTGCGGTAGGTCTTCGCCAGCGACTCGAAAAACTGCTTTGCCCCCGGATACTCGTCCAGGGCTTGCGCAAACCTGGCAGGCATCTCGAATTCCGTCTCCGGCCGGGTTGGGGGGTTGATTCTCATCGCCAACAATTCCTGACTTTGATAAAGTCATCTTGTCCTTAGTCAACCAGCTTGAAACTGTCTAAAAAAACCAAAAAAGTGTAACCTTTTGTAACCTTTTGTCACATTTCTTTGACCTTTCAGGTATGACTTTTAAAAAGTTTCCTGGAGCGTATCAGATTGGGGTAAAGAAATCATAGGAAACCATTCCCTCGCATTTATGCCTCAAAATTGCTGACTTTGAGAAAGCCATAAAAATTTACACCTCCACATTGACACCCCCCACCCAAACACACTATACTTTTAACAGGAGGCACAAAATGAGCGATAAATACACCTTTTTGGGGCACGGCGTCCACCAGATCGATACCGGCGGCCAGACCCTGCTGATCGACCCCTTCCTGACCAACAACCCACAGGCCGCCATCCGCGCCGACCAGGCCAACCCCGACTTCATCTTCGTCAGCCACGGCCACGGCGACCACGTCGGCGACACCGTTGAGATCGCCAAGCGCACCAGCGCCCTGGTGATCTGCAACGCCGAGATCGCCGGCTGGCTGGGCAATAAAGGCGTCACCGCCCACGGGCAGCACATCGGCGGCGGCTACCACCACCCCTTTGGCTACCTCAAGCTGACCATCGCCTTCCACGGCTCCGGCCTGCCCGACGGCGCTAACGGCGGCAACCCGGCCGGCATGCACCTCACCACCAACACCGGCAAGAAGATCTACATCGCCTGCGATACCGGCCTGTTCAGCGACATGGCCCTCTACGGTGAAGGCGGGCTCGACCTGGCCGTCCTGCCCATCGGCGACAACTACACCATGGGCCCCAACGACGCCCTCAAGGCCGTCAAGCTGCTCAAGCCCAAACACGTCGTCCCCTGCCACTACAACACCTGGCCGCCCATCGCCCAAGATGCCGAGGCCTGGGCCGCACGCGTGCGCACTGAGACCGATGCCCAGGTCCACGTGCTGAAACCGGGAGAAAGCTTGGATTTGTAAATCAGTGCTTGGCCGCTTAGAGACCAACAATTAGGAAGAAACCACAACCGATTAGCGTCTTTATCCTCATCCCTGATCACTCAGTGCCCAATCACTCTCATTAGGAGCAGCTATGTTTAGAAATAAGTCCAACCGCCGCGATGAAGAAGACCGCATGAAAGAGGAGGGGCGACTGCCCCCCGGCCAGTCCCTGACCCAAAAATTCCCCGTGCTGCACTACGGCCCGGTGCCCAGCTTCAACCCGGCTGCCTGGGACCTGCGCGTGTGGGGCGAAGTGGAACAAGAAGTCCGCTGGACCTGGGACCAGTTCCAGGCGCTGCCCCGCACCCAGATCAAAATGGACCTGCACTGCGTCACCAAATGGAGCAAGTTCGACACCACCTGGGGGGGCGTTTCTGTGCGCCAGTTGGTGGATGAGGGCCTGATCAAGCTCAAACCGTCTGCCAAATACGTCCTCCAGCACGCCGAGTACGGCTACACCGTCAACCTGCCCCTGGAAGTGGTGCTGGCCGACAACTTCCTGCTCGCCACCCATCTGGACGGCGAGCCGATCACCCCCGATCACGGCTACCCGCTGCGCGGCGTGGTCGGCCACATCCCAGCGCGGGAAGACCTGATCACCCCCTACCTGTGGAAAGGGGCCAAATGGCTGCGCGGCCTCGAGTTCCGCGCCACCGACCGGGAAGGCTTCTGGGAGCAGGCCGGCTACCACAACGAAGCCGATATCTGGAAAGAGCAGCGCTTCAAAGGGCGCTAGTCAGGCAGCCTAATCGTGGTTAGTCAGGTCGTCGCGGCTTCCTTCGCGGCGATCTGTTGTTTGACTAAAGACTATGCGAGTATCCCCGAAGCGGCTATGATTAACACAATGAAGAACATATTGCTGCTCGTGACGCTGATCCTCCTCACCGCCTGCGCTGCGCCCCCCAATATCCCTGCCCCTGGCCCGCCGGCGCATACGGCCACCTTCACCGTGCCGCCGCTGCCCTCGCCCACGCCTTGGTCCACCAAAACACCCCGCCCAACCCGCACTGCGACGCCCACCCCGCACGCCTGCTGGTCCGCCGGCGGGCAGCTGGTGGAGGAATCGATCCCTACAAATCTGCTGCCGGCGCCGATCCCCGTCCGCATCTACCTGCCGCCCTGCTATCACCAGTTCCCAGATACAGATTACCCCGCCCTGTACCTCTTCCACGGCCAGGGCTTCGACCACACCCAGTGGCCCCGCCTGGGGATCACCACCCTGGCGGATGAATGGATCGCCTCTGGGCAGGCCCCTCCCCTGCTCATCGTCATGCCCGCTATCGAAGACTGGAACGGTCCGGCGGATTCCGCTTTCGGGCAGGCGGTGATCGAGGAATTGGTTCCCTATCTTGAAGCCCAGTACCGCGCCCGCCCCAACCGGGAAAACCGGGTGGTCGGCGGCGTCTCCCGCGGCGGCAGTTGGGCAATCCACCTCGGGCTGGCGGAATGGGAAACCTTCGCCGCCTTCGGCGCCCACAGCGCCCCGGTATTTTTCGATGACGCCCCCTACATCCTCTACTGGCTCGCCGCCATCCCGGAGCAACACTATCCCCGCATCTACCTGGACTATGCTGAATCCGACCAGAGCATCATCCGTCGCTCGGTCAATGAGTTCATTTCTCAGCTGGGGGAACGTTACATCCCCTACACTTTTTCCACCGCCCCAGGCGCTCATAACGAGTCTTACTGGGCCTCGCAGGTGGAAATCTATTTCGCTTTTTACATTAAAGGATTTGAGTAATCTCCATTCTCATAGCCTCTTCGTTGCAGCGGTTTTAACCGCCAGCAACGAAATCCTCATTGAATAGAGTGAATCAGATGTTTTATTACGGCCAGAGAATCTCAACCGGCTTGGTATAGCCGTGCTTTTCAACCCCATACAGCAAACCATAGGATTGACCTTCACAGTTTTGATCGTCCGTGAGGGTGAAATTCGTTTGCCAGGTGTGAAAAACCTCATCGATCAACACCCCATTGGCGCAGATGGTAGCCTCAATCATATAGCCGCGTTTGTCATCCTCCGGGACGGTCAGCGCCTGCCATCTCAGGATCACCTGACTGCCGCTGCGGGAGACTTCCAGCCCCTTCACTGGGCCGGAGAAAGTGGTCCAGGGCAGCGGTGACATCCACTCCACCACCGAGAAGACATCCCCCTCCACATCCACCACCCAGGAAGATACCCAGCAGCGCTTGCCCCATTTATCCACCCAGATATACAGCCAGCTGCCGTCATAGTTGCGGTTGTGCACCTCGCCGGTGTCGCCCACCCACAGGTCGATGGCATGCAGGTAATCCACATCCGGGCCGAAGCGGCAGTGAGCATCCTTGTTGACGGTCACATCGGGGAAGTCGAAGGTGGGCGAAGGCGTGATTGTGGGGGTCGGGGTGATCGTCGGCGTGGGGGTGATCGTCGGTGTCAAGGTCGGCGTAGGGGTCAGCGTGGGGGTCGGGGTGAAGGTCGCCGTTGGGGTCGGCGTCGGCGTAAAGGTCGGCGTGGGGGACGGGGTGATGGTTGGAGTCGGTGTATCGGTGGCAAACAGGGTGAGCGACATCTCCCCGCTGCAAGCCGTCAGCAGCAGCAAGAGGATCACAGAAATACCAATAATCCAGCGTGCCTTCATGCCCCAATGGTAACAGGTTTCAGGCGTTCAAGCCAACCCCAAAATCATAGTAGAATACGGTTCACAAATTCACCCCAAACGGAGACCCGCAATGTCAGAGATCACCTTCCCGGAGCTGGCCCACAAGATCCAGCAGCATTTTGAGCAGCAGACCTACGCTGAAGGGCTTTCCCTTGCCAGTGAGCATTTCACCCGCTTCCCGGAGGAATTCCCCACGCTCAATTACTGGCGCATCTGCCTCGCCGCCCGGATGGAACAGTTTAGCCTGGCCAATAAATTCCTCGAGACCACCCTGGCTTCTGGCATCTGGTTTGCCGATTTTATGCTGCGCCAGTCCCCCGCACTGGCTGCCATCCAGGGAGACCCGGAATTTGAGCGCCTCAACCAGATCTCCGCCCAGATGCGCGCCGCAGACGGCGGCGACGTCCCCATGCTGGTGGCCCGCCCAGAAAACGCCTGCGCCCCTGGCGAGGAGGGCTGCCCGGCGGTCATCTTCCTGCACAGCAACATGGATACCGCCCAGAACAACCTCCAGCATTGGGCCCATCTCTCTGCTAGAGATTGGCTGGTGGCCGTTCCCCAGTCCAGCCAGGCGCTGTGGACCGGCGCTTACAACTGGGTAGACCACGAACTCACCAGGGAAGAGATGGACGGGCACTTCCAGCGGCTCACCAGCCAGTACAGCCTGGACGAAGAGAAGCTCATCTGGGGCGGTTTCTCGATGGGCGCCGAGATGGCCCTCACCCTGGTGCTCAACGGCGATTTCCCCGCCTGCGGTTTTGTCTTGCTGGCTCCCGGCGGGCCCAAGATCGACGACCTCAGCCAGTGGGGGCCGCTGGTGGATAAAGCCGCCGGGAGGTCTCTGCGCGGCGTGATCTGGATGGGAGAGGAAGACCACACCATCCCGCAGCAAAACGTCAGGGCGCTGGCAGAGCGGCTGAATACCGGCGGGATCCCCACCCGGTTGGAAACCTTCCCCAGACTCGGGCACGCTTACCCGGATGAGTTTGAATCCGTCGCCGCCCGGGCGCTGGATGATATCCTCAAGGGCGATTGATTTTCTAACTTCACGCCGCCATTCTTAAGCGAAAAAAACCGGTTTGTGCTATCCTTCAAGAGATATGCAAAACCACAATTCCCCCCCAACCAAATTGGTCTTCGTGCTGCTGGTGCTGGTATCAGCACTGGCTGTTTCTGGCTGTGTCCGCCAGGTAGCGCCCCTGCCTGTCAATGATGGGTCCGGATCCAGCCAGTTCGAAGAGATCCTCACCTCCACCCCCATCCCCCCCACACCCACTAAGACAGAGACTCCCGAGGTGGTGGAAGAACCAACCCCCACAGAGACAACCGAAGCCCCAGCCCCCACAGAATCACCTGCCCCCACGAGTACGATCCATATCATCACCCCCACCCATACCCCTGCCCCCACAGAGGAAGCAACCCCACAAGAAGAAGGCACGCCCGCCCCGACAGACGCTCCTGCGCCCCAGCCGACCAGCGATGTCCCTCAGATTAACCCCGACCTGCTCTTCACCGGCGCCCACCACGTGGATACGATGGACGAAATCACCATGTGGACCGATGAATCCGGTGTCCTGCCGGACAGCGAGTACATCAAGCTGGTGATGGAAGAAGGTCAGATGTTTGTCACCGGCAAACAGCGTTTATGGGACACCTGGTGGATCAGCGGATTTACGCTGACAGACTTCTACATTGAGATGGATCTCAACACGGGTGATTGCAATCCCGACGATGCATACGGCATGATCCTGCGTGCCTCCCAGCACGGAGAACCGACCCACGGCTACCTGGTCGGGTTCACCTGCGCCGGAGAGGTCTTTGCCCGCCGCCTGGAATCAGTCAGCCCGTATGTCTCCATCTCGATCCTCAACCCCACCGAGACCGACCTGGTCTATGCCGGCGCCAACCAGAATAACACCTTCGGCGTATTGATGGCAGACAACCAGATCACCATCTACCCCAACCGGCGTTACTTCACCACGATTACCGATGACGGCTTTAGCTGGGGCCGTTTCGGGATCTACGTCAGCGCCGGAGATGCCGGGAACTACACCTACACCATCCAGGAAATCCGCTCCTGGGGCGCTGGGGATTAGAGGCAGCCAACATCGCAGCAGCACACCAAAAAAGCGGCTGGAGATCAGCCGCTTTTTGGTTGGCGCATATCAAGAAAACAGGCCAGTTTTTATCCCTCGGGTCAGCGGAGAAACCGGCAGAAATTCTGCTCTTTAGCCCATCTCCCGCCAGGAGATCAACGAATTGTGATCCAGGCGCCGATCAGCATCACCACCAGCCCGACCAGCTTTGTCAGGCTGAAAGGTCTGACCGCCATTTCAAACCAACCGAAATGGTCCATCACCACCCCAATCAAAAACTGCCCTACAATGATCAGCATCATGGTGGTGGTCGCCCCGATCTGCGGGATCAGGTAAGTCACGGCGGCAAAGATCACCAGTCCCAGCACCCCAGCCAGATAGACATACCAGGGAAGTGTTCTCCAATCTCCCAGCTTACCGCCTCGCTGGAAAAGTAGCAGGGGAACCAGCGCCACCACCACGCCGCCCAGATGAACGATCAGCACGCTTTCCAGCACCCCCATTCGCTGGGCAATTATCGTGGACATCGGCCCCTGCATCCCGATCACCGCGCCGCTCACAATCCCGACCACCATAAAAATCAACACAGTCTGCATCCTGTTGCTCCTCATGAATGAAACTGGCGCAGAAAAAAGTTCCTTCCTGCGCCACTTGGTCTATCCAAAAAGGGTACTGCTGTTATTCTACCGGAATCTTCTCCAGATCGTCAACCATCCGGGAAAGCACATCAAAGCCGCCCTGCCAGAACTCCGGCTTGCGCACGTCCACGCCCGCCCGGTCCAGGATCTCTACCGGAGCCATGGAGCCGCCTGCTGCCAGAATCTCCAGATAGCGCGGGATGAAGGGTTCTCCTTCCTGCTTATACTGCTGGTACAGCGCCAGCACCAGCAGCTGGCCGAAGGAATAGGCATACACATAGAAGGGCCAGTGATAGATGTGCGGGATTGAGACCCACTCCCAGCGGAACTCTTCGCCAATGCTGACTGAATCCCCAAACTGGGTTTCCAGGTTCTTCAGGTAAGCAGCGGCCAGCTCATCCACAGAGGCATCCTTGGCGACCATCTCGTGGGCTTCACGCTCAAATAAAGCGAAGAAGATCTGGCGCATGATCGTGGCGTAAGCATCATCAATCTGGGAGAAAAGAATATCCCGGCGAACAGCTTCATCGGCTTCCTCTTCCAGCAGCAGGTCGATCAAGAGCATCTCAGAAAAGGTAGAGGCCGTCTCTGCCAACGGCAGGCTGGAATGGAAATGGAACACATGGTGCTTCTCGGCCAGCATGGCATGGATGGCATGCCCCAGCTCATGCGCCAGGGTGCTGACATCGTTGGCCTTGCCGTTATAATTCACCAGCACATAAGGTGTCACGGCTGGGTCTCCCGAAGAGCAGAATGCACCGCTGCGCTTGCCCTTGCGCACAGAGCTGTCGAGATGGTTTTCCTCAAAGACCCGTTTAGCCAGTTCTGCCACCTTGGGGGAGAAATCGTTGAAGGAATCCAACACCATCGAGACGGCCTTATCATAGGTATATTCCTTGTCAGATTCTGCCACCGGGGCATAGATATCATAGCGGCGGAGTCTGTCCACCTTCAACCATTTGGCCTTCAGCCGGAAGAAACGCTGGAACAGCTCGGTGTTCTTCACCGCCACGTCCAGCAGGGTATCGACTACCTCATTGGGGATATCGTTGTCCAGGTTGCGGACGGCCATCGGGCTGTCGAAGCCGCGCAGCTCCAGGTTCTCATTACGGTAATCCCGCACAATCGCCTGGTACATCTGGCCAAGGATGGCGCCGTCATCGCCGTATACCTGGTAAAGTTCCTGGTAGGCGCGGGCGCGCAGGTCAGGGTCTGATTCCCGCACCAGGGTCATCAACTCGCCGCGGGTCATTTCTTTTTCTTCACCATCCACCTCAACCTTGAAAACATAGCGGTTGGTGATCGAACTGTACAGCGTGCGCATGGCGCTGATCCCAGTGACATCCTTGATATTGATGATTTTTTCTTCCGGTTCAGTCAGGGTGTAGGGTTTGAAGTTGCGAATCTGTTTCAGCCAGTAGTCATATTCGCCGGCCACTTCCATGAAGCGCTGGGTCTCGTCCTCTTCCAGGCTCTTCCACCACAGGCTGAAGAACAGGGTGCGGTTCTGCAAGCCGGCCATGAACTGCTGCATCTTGGCCTGGAAGGTCTGCGCATCCTGGTTTTGGGTATCCTCCGAAAAAAACAACCCGGCAAACTGTCCCACCCGGCTGGCCAGGCGGGTAGTTTTTTCCTGGGATTCCACAGCCGACATAAACTCTTCCACATCCATGTCAGGGGAAAGTTTCTCGCGGAATTTCTCAAACTCCGCAACATCCTTCTTAAGGGTTTCAAAGGCACTTTCCATCTCCGGGCTGTCGAAGGCCGGGAAAAGATCGCTAAGATCCCATTTACCTAATTCATATGTCATTGACCACTCCTCTGAAAATTTTTCAACATTATACTTTAGATTGGACAGTGTTCTTGGCTCAATAATTTTGCTCTAAGGTTATGCACAACCAAGTGAATAAGTACCTGTGATTAGAAAAAACTCATCGCATTTTCTAGTTTTTCTAATCCCTCAT
>JAFGDK010000009.1 GCA_016932165.1 Anaerolineales bacterium | reverse complement strand
GTTTTGTCAAACTCCACCGCGAGAAATCCATTTTTTGTAGGGACAGCGTTGATCAATTGAGTCAAACCATTCAGCAGCCTGTCTGGCGTTTGCTTCGCAAACGCCCATAGTTCTGCCTCCGGCAGAACGTCCGGTTCCAATAACCATGGGGGGAAACAACCAGATTCTAGAATCACGGCCAGTTTCAATGCGTACCTCACCGCCGTTTTTCTCTGCAATCCCCTGACCGCCCATCAGGGGATTTTGCTCTGGGAACAGAAACCAGTAGACAGTAGTCAGAAAAACGCCTCCAATCCATGGTCATTGCGAGGGGGAACCGCCACCGAAGCAATCTCCCCCCACCGAGGATCCGCATCACCTGGCATTTCTCTTCCCTTTTTCAAGGGGAAATGAAGAGAATACCAAGCATTCTCAGGGATGGGGTTCGGCCAACTGATAACTAACCACGGACGACCAGCTGCAGACAGCTATCTATAAAGGAGCTTCTATCGCAAATAAATTCAGGGGGATAACCACATGGCTCAAAAAACTCACCACACAGCAAAAACAAATCCTCGCCGGCTGGTGCCGGGCCGAGGTCGCCGGGCAGGACGACGGGCCGCAAGGCTTTGCCTGCTTCTACCAGCTGATCTACAACCGTCCGTTGCCTGCCCACGCCCGCGAGGAATGGCTGCCGCTGATCTACAATGCCCGCCGCCAGGCCAAAGGCGCCCTCATCGAGGCTTTCCGCGGGGCGGCCAAATCCACCACCCTCAGCGTCGCCTGGGTCGCTTTCCGCATCGGTCACCACCCCGAGACCGCCAACCTGGTGATCCAAGTCAGCGATGCCTCCGCCAGAGACACCTGCAAGCAGATTGCCGACTTGATCGCCAACCACCTCAACTGGCGGGCGGTCTTCCCGCATATCCGCCCAGACCCGGGTGCCGGCTGGGGGTTGCACGGCTACAACCTGATGCGCACCGATATCCCCTATCACACCTGGCGCAAACAGGCTGCGGCCAGCAAAGGCAAAGACCCCACCCTGCTGGGCGTGGGCTACAAATCACGGGCGGTGATCGGCAAACATCCCAACGGGGTGCTGCTGATCGACGATATCCACGACGAGAACAACACCCGCTCCGCCCGCGAGCTGGAGATGGTCCGCCAGGTCTTCACCGGCACGATCCTGCCCACCATCACCGCCGAGACCTGGCAGGTGGTGGTCGGCACGCCCTGGGTGGGAGACGATATCCTCGCCCACCTCAAGGCCACCGGGCGTTATCTCAGCGTCAAGACCCCGGTGATACGCGGCGAAACGCCGGTTTGGCCGCAGCGCTTCCCAATCGAGGAGATCGAACGCCGCCGCCAGGAATCGGGGATCATCGAGTTTGCCCGCATGTACCTGCTGGACCTGGCTGCCGCCTCAGGTGCCCACCTGCGCCGGGAGTGGCTCAACCGCTACGCCCACACCCGCATCGATCCCGGCTGGCCGGTGATCATCGGCGTGGACTACGCCTCCACCGCAGACCAGCAGACTGCCGGGCGGCGGGATTATTTTGCCGCCGCCATTGGCCGGGTGCTGCCCGGCGGCGCTGGGATGGTGCTGGTCGACGGCTTCCGCGGACACGTCTCGCAGGGAGAGGCTGAAGTGAAGCTCAAGGAGCTGGCGGAACAGTATCCCACCACCCAGCTGATCGGTGTGGAAGCCCAGGGGAAAGGAGAAGAGTTCTACCACCTGATGCTGCGCACCTCAAACCTGCCAGTCCAACCGTTCCACACCGGGCGCAGCGCCAAGGGAGAGCGCTTCGAGATCGGCATGGCCCCCTTGTTCCAGTTCAAGCGCGCCTGGGTCTCCGACCTGGAAACCCCGTTCCTGCGCACCTTCGAACAGGAATGGGTCAATTGGCCTCACAGCCGCCACGACGACACCCTCGACGCCGTTTACTGGATGTTGTATGCCGGCGCACCCCACCTGATCAAACCGCTCAGCGGCCAGAAAAAACAGAATCCGTTTGTAAATTTAAGGAGATGGTGATGGAAAAATCTGGTGATTGGTGATCGGTCACTTGGTGATTAGGAAATAGCCATCGCGGGGAGTGGGTTTTCCTGATCCCCAGGTGCCTGGGTGCCTGTTCACTGATCCTATATGTACCTCACCCTTCCCCCGCCCTGGCGTTTGGCATGCAGCAGGGCTGAATCAGCCCTGGCGATCAGGTCATTCAGGTTGACTGCCGCCGGCACCGCCGAGGTCACCCCCATGGTGATCGACAGGCGGGTACGCACATCCTTGATCCCCACGGAGAGGGTCTGGATGTGGGTCAGGAGAAGATGGCACATAGACTGGATTTCGTTACTCGAGGTATTGGGCATCAACAAAATAAACTCATCCCCGCCAAACCGTCCAAAGATATCACTCTCGCGCAGCTGCACGCTCACCGTGCGGGCGATTAACTGTAAAGCTTCGTCAACCACCAGGTGACCATAAGTGTCGTTAATCAGCTTGAAGCGGTCGATATCGAAGATCGCCAGCCCCACCGGCTCCGCTTCAGGCGCTTCCATCAGCGCTTCCTCTGCCAGATGGATAAAATGTGCCCGGCTGGGCACACCGGTAAGGGTATCAAAATTGGCTATCAATTCCAGTTTGCTGCGGGTTTCCAGCAATTCCTCCACTGCACTGGCTCCAGAAAAAACCAAAGGAGGTGCGATCAGCAGAGGCACAATCGCCGCGATCATGCTGGCTGGCCACGTGAACGGCATCCCGGCCACCAGCCTCACCAAGATGGAACACACCACCGAAATGATTATGCTCACAAAGGTCAGAATGACCGTGGAACCAATCGCCCCGAAACGGTCAACGAAGTCACTGAACATGATCGAATTATAAAGGATTTGGAATCTCGAAATCGTATCAACTTAATCATAAAGGGAGGCACATTACATGAAAAGTCTGGATTTTTACCAAAAACGCGCCGATGATCTCATCCAGCAGGATGCCGGGCGCAACAGGATGCTGGCCGCCATGGAGCAGATGTGGCAGGCTCAATGGCAGCTCCCCGAGGCAGTCAGCGGACTGGGCTGGATTCACAAAGTGGTCAGCACCGACCCGCACGATGCCCTCCGGGCTGGTGTGCGCGTGCTCTCCAGCGCCGAGCCGCGCATCAAAGTCCTGCCGGTCGGTCTCGGAGGTCTGCCGGAAACCAACCTCGAACAGGTGGAACACGCCCTTGGCTGGCTTTTTCACCAAGCCAACCGGCGGCGGCAGGCTTCCGTTCTGCGGGATATTGTCCTCAGCGCCTTGCTCTACGACCAGGTCTGCACGCAGGTGGTCTATCTCCCCCACCAGATCAAAGCCCTCCAGGCTGTTGGGGGCGGGACTGCCAGTTTACGGGCCGCCCGCCGGGCAGGTGATTTCGTGATTCTCGTCCGCAATCCCCGCCACGTGCACGTGCGCGCCTCCGACTGGACCACCGAAGCCGTCCTCTTCCACCAGGTAGTCCCGGCAGCAGACCTGGTCAGCTTCTGGGGCAGCCAGGCAGACCCGATCAAAGAAAAATTGGCCGCTGATATGCAAGGCGAATTACGTTATGCCACCGTTTACGACTACACCGACCTGGAAACGCGCGTCATCTGGTGTTACCTGCACCCGGATGCTAACCTCCTCCTGCCGGCTGCCGGCCTGGATGGCGGCACATCCCCCCTTGAGATCATCCGCCGGCCCCACAATCTCGCTTTCCTCCCCTGGGTCACCCGCATCGGCGGCACCTCCCTGCACCGTGATCCAGCTCACCAGCAGGTTCCCCTGCTCTATTCGGTATACCAATCCGGCCAATGGGATACCCAGAATATCCTCGAGACCCTCCTCACCAGCGAGGTGATCGCTTATGCCGCCGCCCCGCGCTTGAAAGTCGAGGGGATCAGCGACAATGTAGAGGTCGACTACGGAGAACCTCGCCGCATGGCTTTCGTCCCGCCCGGACACAAACTGGAGATCATCGACGCCCCGGCCATGGATACCAGCCTGGCCCACATCGCCGACCGGGTCAGCCAGCGCATCGACAAATCCACCGTGCCGCGCATCCTCCAGACCGGCGACTTCCCCGCCGGCACCGCCTACGCCACCCTCAACCTGGCCACCCAATCCGGCTTGAAAAGCCTGGCCCCCTATAAGGAACTCGCCGAACAAGCCCTGGCCGGCATCTTCCAGCAGATCATCGACTGGATCGCCCTCGACGGCCGCCCGGTGCTGGCCTACCATCAAAACCGCGGCCAGGTCGGCCAGCAGATCATCCTCGACCCGGCCAAACTCGACCCCTCCCGGCTGTTCATCGAAGTCGCCCTCAGCGCAGACGTCCCCGCCGACCGGGCCGCCCGCATCGAAGCCGCTGCCACCGCCGTCCGCGAGCTGGGCTACTCCCGCGCCCGCGCCCTCGAATTCATCGGCGAGACCGACCCCGCCCTGATCCTCGCCGAGCGCAAGCGGGAAGACACTGAGGAAGGTGAAGAGTCATAATGAAAATGACCTCACCCCAAACTGTGCGCAATTCACCACAATGCCTGGGGGCGATTGCCTCTGCCATTCATCCCTGGGCTATCTCAGCCCGGTTGAATTTGAAGCTCAATCAGGACATTAACTGTGTCCATTTTTTTGGGGCAAGCCCAAAACTTGAGATAATTACGATAATGTTGTTATCGCAAGCTTATAAATTATCCTATCCACTCTGCATCACCAATAGATAGAAGTGGATCATCGTTAGGTCGATGCGCTTCATGGATGATCCTAATCATTTTAACTGTATCATTGTGGAATCTGTGTGCATATTGTGGAGTTGCTAGCTTTTGAATTTTTGTGTCAATGTCGGGGTAATCTCCCTCGAAATTGCCTTTGAGGATTTCCGTCTTATTGTGTGCAAGTAAGTTTCTGAATTGGAATATTGGCATGAAAGATTGAAAAGGTCTGTGTCCAAAAGCCGGAACATATTTGATCTTTTCGCAAATCAAATCCAACTTTTCTTTTGGTCTCTTTCGGTTCTCTCCAGTTTTTTCGTCATACCAGGTGGAGAAATAGTTTGGTCCAATATGATTCATGTACCCTTCAAGACAAAAGGCTGAAAACACTATTACAGAAATACATGAGTAATAAACTACGGGACCAGATAGTTTTTCATCAATCAGGTTTAGAAAATGCCTGTTTCCCGCGTATAGATCAGCGTATGGGTAATAGGTGCCTTTGAATTCTCGCATTTGATTAGAATCCCGGACAAGATGTACTTATTTATCATAACCAACTTGATCTGCAATTTCCTGTCCACAGTGTACAACTTTTTTGGGTTTCTCCAAAGGATTCTCAGCTTGTATCTGGCAACCTCGCCAATCACCTTCTCACTTGATCCAGAAATTTACAAATCGATATCAGACTTCACTCGCCTTCAGGGGTGCGCCTATGGCGTGAGGGGCTCCGCCCCTCACGGCTACTTCCCCTTCCCAGATTGAATCGCTTCGCTTTCGAATGGGGCGTTTGTTGTCCAAACGCCAAATCAAAGGCACAGCCTTTGAACGGGATGAGGCCAGATCAGCCATACATCGCAATCGCCGCCAAGATTCCCTCCTATTAGGCTATGAAATTCATGTGTTAGGGAATCATACTCCCTGGAAGGAATATGAAACCAAAAGTCTGAAATCCCTAAGAAAATCCTGATGTAAAGTATGTGACTATTTCGTAAGCAGCATATGTAATAATCAAAATAACAAGGATTGAATAACATGCTAATAATGTAAGAAATGCAAACTCGCCATCATCAGGAAGACTCGCATGAGTCGATCGAAGCGGGGTAATAAAAACTTTCTTGATTAATTTAAAATAATATCTAAATATTGCAGTTATACTGGATTTCTCGAGTACAAATAGATAGATATGTGGAAATTTGATCGATAGATAAAGCCAATAAAGCACTCCTGCTGCATATGCACTTAACCCAAGGATGATTAAAGCAATTATTCTGACAGCAATATAATTGTCAGATGTAGAAAAAAGGGCAGATAATGCTACGAGTGCAATGGAGAATTCCAAGACCCCGGAATCAAGTTGACCAAATTTTTTACCCAAAATACGAGATACGATCTTAGAAGGAGAAATTGGCTTGGATTCTTCGCCTTTTGTGATTATATAATCTCCTTTGCCAATGATCGATATTGAAAACTTCTCAGTGGAATATATTTCTATGGGATATCGACTCATGTGAACCTCCGGAATTGCTTATTTATATGAATGCTTTTTGATAAAACCTGTTAATAATCTCATTATATTCTATGCTAAAGAAATAACCCCAATTTCCCAGCACAAATCGGCTTCAAAAAAGGGGGCAAATATAAGCCCACCAGGAAACGAACCAACAACCAACCCAATCTGAAATTCCCTGTCCACAGTGTACAACTTTTTTGGGTTTCTCCACAGGATTCCCAGCTTGTTTCCAACAACCTCACCAATCACCTTCTTCTTTAACACAGAATCGATCAAAAAATTAATATCCCAAAACAATTGCATTTTGGGGTGCGCCTATGGCGTGAGGGGCGGAGCCCCTCACGCTTAATACCCCCTTCCCAGACCACCAGAACCAAAATCAACTCATCAAACTTCCGTCTGGGAAGGGGTCAGGGGATGGGCAATATAAGCCATAAATCGCAATCGCTTTCCAAAAGCTGCTGCGCATCGGCTTTTACCCTGGTTCTGGTCAGACCATTTGCAAACCAGCAAATTGAGAAAGCCATCAAAACCACCTTCTCTCCACTGCCTGCTGATTGCTGTTCGCTGGTAAAATACCAGCACAACCATTGTCCCAGAGGCAAACCTATGTCAGAGGAAAACTACAATAAACTTTATCAAGCCGCCAGCCTGATCCAGGACGATGGCATCGACAGTCAACGGATCAGACAGGCTGTGGCAGAGATCTTAGCCGCCACCGGCGAGAAGGTGGATCGGGAAGGGCTGGCGAAAACACCAGACCGGGTCGCCCGCATGTACGAGGAACTCCTCTCCGGCTACCGCACAAACCCGGTCGAACTGCTCAACGATGCCGTCTTCCATGTCTCCTACGATGAAATGGTCCTGGTGCGCGATATCGAATTCTACAGCCTGTGCGAGCATCACATGCTGCCCTTCATCGGACGGGCGCATGTCGCCTACCTGCCCAAGGGCAAGGTCATCGGCCTCTCCAAGATCCCCCGCATCGTCGATATGTTCGCCCGCCGCCTGCAGGTGCAGGAACGCATGACCTGCCAGATCGCCGAGCTATTGGATCAGCTCCTCGAACCGCATGGCGTTGCCGTCGTGCTCGAAGCCGTCCACCTCTGCTCGGTGATGCGCGGCGTCAAGAAACACGATGCCCGCATGACCACCTCGGCGATGCACGGCGGCTTCCGCAAGAACCCCGCCACCCGCCAGGAATTCCTCGACAGCATCAGCCGCGGGGCCACGCCTCTGCGATTGTGATCCGTGCTCTGGCACCTGAGATCAGACAAAAAAAATCCCTCCCAGACACCCAGGAGGGATTATGTTTTTTTTACCTACTGCCTGCTACTTAGACTCCCAGGCAAAATACAGCACCTGGCTGTCCGCCGCAGTCACCCGCAGGATCGGGTTGCCGGCCGCATCCTCGCCGATCACCGCCACCACGCTGACCCCCCAGGCGTAAATATGCGGGGTGCTGCCTTCGGGCTGGTATTCCTGCGGCAGGATATAGCGCGTCTCCTTCAGCGTCTCTTCCAGCACCAGGCTCCCGCCGTCGGTGGTATCAGTGATCGTCAGCAAAAAATACTCGTTCTGGCGCAGCTCCGCCGGGGCAGTCCACTGCAGGATGATCTCCTCCCCGCTCTGGAAGTAGCTCCCCTTCGACGGCTGGATCGGTTCCGCCGCCTGGTAGGTCGGCGCTGGTGAAGGCGTGTAGGTGGCCCCATCAAAATCACTGGTCTGCTTGCAGGTCGGGATCGCCAGGATCTCCCCGGCAAACAGCAGATTAGAAGTCTTGCCGTTGTAGCTCAAGATTTCCTCCACCGGGACGCGCGTGTACTGCGAGATCACCTCAATCGTATCCCCCGACTGTACAGTCACATACTCGACCGGGCAGGCTGCCGCCGTTTGCTTGGCAGACTGGGTCGCGATCGCATCGGTGGTCGGAAGCGGGGTCGGCTGCGGCACCAGCAGCCGCTGCCCTTCCACCAGATAGCAGTTCACCGAAAGTCCATTGGTGGTGATCAGCGCTGTAGTGGAGATATTGAACGCCCCGGCAATCGCCTGGCAGGTATCCCCCGATTGCACAATATACTCGATCGGCGGCAGCGTGGGCTGCGGCTCAGGCGTATTGGTCACAGTGGGGATCAAAGTGTCCGTCGGCACCGGGGTGTCAACAGGCGGGGTGTCGGTGATCATCACCAGCCCGCCTTCGGTCGGCGTAGCACTCGCCGGGGCTGCCGCGCGGGTGGCCAGATAGGTCAATCCTCCCCCAAAGATCATAAAGAACAGGAACAGAACCAGCAGAACCGGCAGACTGAGTTGGTAGGCAGGCATCCCGCCTTCCTGGGACTGCCCCGGGCTCTTCGCCATCGTGGTCTTTCGGGGTATTTTCATCGGCAAAATTCCTTTCAGCAGTGCAGGGGACCAGTTTGGCTGCCCGCGCCCGCTTCCGGCGGGGAATTATACCACCTAAAACAGTAGCCAGTTGTCTATAGACAGTCAGCAGAAAGGACTACCGGCTACCTGCTTTTTACTGCCTGCTGTCTGCTTCCTGCTCCCTGCTTATTTCCACCCCCACCGACTCCGCAAATCGCACTGCGCCAGGCTTCTCCACCCGCACAGTCACCCTTAGCGCGTTCGGCTCTGCCAGGCAAATCTGGGCGATATCCTCTGCCAGCGCCTCCACTGTCAGGCGTTCGGCTGTCTCGGCGTGGGCCTGCACCTTCTTGGCAATCGTGCGGTAATTGACGCTGTAAGATACATCATCCGCGGCAGCTGCCTGCCGGGTGTCGGTTAACACGGTGATGTTGATCACGATTTCCTGCGGATTGGTGCGCTCCCAATCCTCCAGGCCGATGATCCCCCGGACTGCCAGGTTTTTAATCAGTATCTGATCCATAAATCACTCCGTGGTGTTGACTGAAGCTCTCATCCGGTCAAGCAAGACCAGCGAAGCCGCCAGGACTGCCCAGGCAGCCAGTTGGTAGAGGCGGATATTGAACAGCCCGATTGGGCTGCTGCCGCGCAGGCCCTCAAAGATCAACCGGGCAAGCGCACTGGCCGCGGTAAACCGCAGGAACAAAAAACCGCCTGGTTCGCCTGTCTTCCACATTCTGCCCGACCACACCAGGTATAGGATACCACCAGCCGCAATTGCTTCATAGATCTGCACCGGGTGCCGATATTCCCCCCATAATTCAATTGCCCATGGCAGGCTGCTGGGAGCGCCAAACGCATCCCCCGTCGCCAGGTTGGCAGCTGGAATCACCGCCATCAGCACGGCAAACAGGGGCGTGAACGCATCCAGCGCCGCCCAAAATCTGATCTCTTTACCCTGGCCGTAGATCAGCACCGCCAGGGCAGCCGCAACCGCTCCCCCAAAGGGGTCAAACAACCCAAAATTGCGGCTGATCAGGCTGAGCGGGTCTGCTGTGAAGGCGTTCAGATGCTGGGCAGCATAACTCAAACGCCCGCCGATCACAAACGCTGCCAACCCGATCATCATCAGGTTGTAGATCAACTCAGCGCGGATACCATGCTCTGCGGCTCGCTTTTCCGCCAGCCAACTTCCAAACCACAGCCCCACAAGGATCAAAAGCGGAGAAACGGCAATCGCAGCCCCAAACAGATTCAGGTATGGGAACATCACTCCGCCTCCTGCAGCAGCATTTCAACCCTGGTGCGCAGCAAAGCTTCCGCCATCGGGCCGCCGAACACCACTTCCATGATCGTACCGTCAGGCCGGATAAAAAAGGTGCTCGGCAGGGCGCTGACCTGGTATAACCGCTGCACTTGGCCTGCTTCATCCAACAAGACCGGGAAGGTCAGCCTTAGTTCCTCTACAAACGCAGCTGCCTGGTTGAGGTTGTCCTGGTTGGCGGCGTTGACTGCCAGCAGGACCAAATCCTCTCCAGCATACTCCCGGTAGACCGCCTCCAGGGCAGGCATTTCCGCCCGGCACGGACCGCACCAGCTGGCCCACACATTCACAATCACCGCTTTGCCGCGCAGGTCTGACAGGCTGATAGACTCCCCCTCCAGCGTGGCGAGGGTGAAATCCGGGGCCAGGAAACCCGCCTTGGGTGCTGGGATACCCGGGGTATCCGTCCCGCCCGGCAGGCTGGTGCTGATCCCCATCCACCCCGCGCCAAAGATCAGCACGGCAGCGGCCAGCATGCGGAATTGTGTCTGGGTCAGATTGGGCATAATTTATCCTCTTTATCAGCCAGTGATCGGTGAATAAACGCCTGGTGATCAGCAGCACCGCTCTCTAAACACCTATTTTTGAGACTGCCTGACCGGTAATTTTCATACCAAACAGGAGAAACTCCAAAAAAACCGCCACTCGCAGATGAACACATCTCTGATAACAATCCCCCTTCTGTGGTTTTGTGCGTCCATTTGCGGTGAATTTATTTAATGCAGTAAAATTCCCAAACCTGCCAGGCAGCAAAACCGGGGGGTATTTCAGTCTGGGAATAATCATGGTATTCCATCTTGATCTATGGTATACTTTGAATACCCCCCCCATAGGGGGTGGGGTAAAGTGAGGATTTCATGAAGCATGTAGAAGCGGCCAGACGGCTGAAAACCGTGGAAGGACATATTGCCGGCATCCGCCGGATGTTGGAAGAAGACGCCTATTGCATTGACGTCATCCGCCAGATCCAGGCCGTGCAAGGTGCCCTCAACAAAACCAGCAAGATCATCCTCGAAGAGCATTTGCATTCCTGCGTGATCACCGCCGTCCAGGGAGATGACCCCGCCGAGCGCGAGCGCGTCCTCCAGGAGATCATGGATGTATACGGCGCTTCACGAAAAGTTTAACCATTTCAAATAAAGGTAAGGAGTAACCCCATGACAACAATCACATTTAAGGTCCCCAACATTTCCTGTGGCCACTGTGTTCACACCATCCAGATGGAAGTCGGCGAGATGCAAGGCGTCAGCGCGGTGACTGCCTCCAATCAGACCAAGCAGGTGGAGGTCACCTTCGACCCACCAGCCACCGAGGATGCAATCGTCGCCCTTCTGGCCGAGATCAATTACCCTGCCGTAAATTAAGTTTCGGATAATTTGCTTTGGGAGTTTGCTGCCCAAACTCCAATCGTCTGATAGTCATTGGTGTATGTTTAGCTTCACACCCCCCCTGCCCTGCCAGCATTGCCAGGGGTGGCAGCTGGCGCAAACCATTAATTTGCTCTCAGCGAGCGGCCAATTAACTTAAGTTTGCCAAACGCCAACAATGGAGCCTAAAATGTCTCAATCCAAACAAATCTCCCTCCCGGTCACCGGGATGACCTGCGCCAACTGTGTTTCAGCAGTCGAACGCAATATCAAGAAGGCAGCCGGGGTTGAAAGCGCCAACGTCAACCTGACCACAGAACGCGCCTCGGTCGCCTATGATCCGGCACTCGCCAGTCTCGACGATCTAATTTCCCAGATCCAACGCGCCGGCTACGGCATCGCCTCTGGCGAGGCCGACCTGATCCTCCAGCGGCTCAGCGACGATAACGATGCCCGCCGGCTGGAAAAACGGCTCTCAGAGCTGGAAGGTGTCCTTGAAGCCAATGTGAGCTATGCGCAAGAACGCGCCCGGGTGCGCTACATCCCCACTTTGGTCAGCCAGGCCGACCTGCGCAAGCTCATCTCCGACGCCGGATTTGAGGCCTTGCAGCTTGGCGGAGAAGCTGAAGACGCTGAAGCCCTTGCCCGCAAAAAGGAAATTGAGGAGCAAAAGCGACTGCTGATCACCGGGTTGATCTTCACTATCCCGCTGTTTATTCTCGCCATGGGCCGCGATTTTGGTCTGTGGGGACCCTGGGCGCACCGCCCCTGGGTCAACTGGCTGATGGCCGCCCTGGCCACGCCGGTCCAGTTCTATGTCGGCTGGCAGTATTACCTCGGGGCTTACAAATCGCTGCGCAACCGGTCTGCCAACATGGATGTCCTCATTGCGATGGGCTCCTCTGCGGCTTATTTCTACTCAATTCCAGTTCTGCTTGGAACCCTCCCCGGCCACGTTTATTTTGAGACCGGGGCTGTCATCATCACCCTCATCCGGGTGGGCAAGTTCCTCGAAGCGCGCGCCAAAGGTCAGACCAGCGAAGCGATTAAAAAGCTGATCGGGCTGAAGCCCAAGACCGCTCGCATTGTCCGGGATGGTGCCGAGCAGGAAATCCCCGCAGACGAGGTGCTGGTTGGCGATATTGTCATCGTGCGCCCCGGCGAGAAGCTGCCCGTGGATGGTGTCGTGGTCGATGGGCGCTCGACGGTCGATGAATCCATGCTCACCGGCGAGTCGCTGCCGGTGGCCAAAGGGCCGGGAGACAGCGTCATCGGCGCCACCCTCAACAAGGTCGGCCTGCTCCGATTTGAGGCCACCAGGGTGGGCAAGGAAACCGCCCTGGCCCAGATCATCCGCCTGGTGGAAGACGCCCAGGCCAGCAAAGCCCCCATCCAGCAGCTCGCCGACAAAGTTTCAGCGATCTTCGTGCCCGCAGTCATCGCCATTGCCCTGCTCACCTTTGCAGTCTGGTTCTGGCTGGTGCCTGTCCCGGTCGAAGTGGAGGTCAGCGCCTTCACGCGTGCCCTGATCCATATGGTGGCAGTATTGGTGATCGCCTGCCCCTGCGCTATGGGGTTGGCCACCCCCACCGCGGTGATGGTCGGCACCGGGCGCGGCGCTCAGATGGGTATCCTGTTCAAATCGAGCGAAGCCCTGGAGCGCGCCGGGCGGATCACCACCGTCGTACTGGACAAGACCGGCACTCTCACCCGCGGCCAGCCGGCTGTGACCGACACCCTCACAGACGGCATCGATGACGATCAACTCCTGCGATTAGCAGCCAGCGTGGAAGGCGGCAGTGAGCATCCCCTGGGCGAGGCAATCCTGGCCGAAGCCAACCACCGCGGGTTGCAGATCAGCCTGCCAGACGCTTTCCAGGCCGAGATCGGGCATGGGGTGGCTGCTGAGGTACAAGGCCAGCGCGTGCTGGTCGGCAATCGCCGTCTGATGCAAAAATTTGGACTCGCCCACGAACATTGGGAGGCAGATCTCACCCGCCTGCAGGCTGAGGGGAAAACCGCCATGCTGGTTGCGGTTGGAGAATCGGTCTGCGGGGTGATTGCAGTTGCCGACACCTTGAAGGAAGACAGCCTGAAAGCAGTCAAGGCTTTGCAAGAAATGGGGTTGCGCACCGTGATGTTGACCGGGGACAATCACAATACTGCCGCCGCAATTGCCGCTCAGGTTGGCATTACTGAAGTCCTGGCGGAAGTGCTGCCCGGAGAAAAAGCCGCCAAGATCAAATCTCTCCAGACTGAAGATGAGGTCGTCGCCATGGTTGGAGATGGGATCAACGATGCCCCTGCCCTGGCCCAGGCCGAAGTGGGGATCGCCATCGGCACCGGCACGGATGTGGCCATGGCCGCCGCCCCGGTGGTACTCGTCGGCGGCGACCTGAATGGGGTGCCGCGTGCAATTGCCCTCTCCCGGCGCACACTGCGCACCATCCGTCAGAATCTCTTCTGGGCCTTTATCTACAACATCATCCTCATTCCAGCAGCCGCGGCTGGTTTTCTGGTGCCCATGCTGGCTGCCGCCGCGATGGCCTTCAGCAGCGTTTTCGTGGTCACCAATAGCCTGCGCCTGCGGAAACTGGACCTTGGTATTCGCTAGTGTTCTGTCAAAGGGCTTTTGAATCGTTGGATTGTTGATTAACCGATCACTTCATACTTTGTCAAAGGCTGCATGCAGGTGTTGTTAAAAAATAGTTTTTTATCTACAGCTTTTCTTCTAAATACACCTTTTTGCTTTGACAAAGTACGAAGTAGATCGCCGAAAGTTTTTAATAATCAGACCCTACATTTTTGGCATTCCAACCTGATCAATAGAAAAGATTCAACGGCGATCTATTAGAAGTAAACGCCAAATTGCTTCTCTGCGGCAAATTACTTTCGAGCGATTACTTAGCGCCTTGGTCTATATCCTAAAAAATTAAACGAACCTCAGATAATCGCAGCCATACGCCGGTAGAGAACCATCCCCATCTGGGTTTATCGGCCTCCATCTGCGCAGATTTGGTCTCCAGCACCCCACTTTCTATGATATTTTCTTTCTTCCCGGACAATCAACCAATTTCCCGTGTTATCATCAAATATATGCAGCACGGAGAGATTGATGATACAGGAAAATAATCTGGATAAACCCCTCCCACTGGGATTTATGATCTTCTTACCGCTGTACACCGGCGGCATTCTGGCAGTTTTTATTTTCCCCCTGTCGGGAGACTGGAGCTGGCTGGAAGGCTGGTTGCTTTGTATCAGCTTTGCGGTCACAATGACCATCGGTTTTGCCTGGATCAATAAACGCAATCCACGCGTCCTCCGTAACCGGATGAAAACAAAAAAGGAAGGCCTTACCGCCGCCACCAGGAAACCTGCCGGTTCGGATTGGTGGATCATGCCGATCATGTCAGTAGGCTTCTTTTCCGCCCTGATGCTGCCTGCCTGGGCTCACCGCCAGGGTTGGGCCAAACTCCCCTTCCCCCTGGAAATCGCCAGCGTGGCAATCATGAACATTGGCCTGGTGATTATGCTGGTGGCAATGCTGCAAAACTCCTACGCCTCAAAGATCCTCGACATCAACCAGGAGCAGCAGCTGGTGAATACCGGCTTGTACGGCAAAGTGCGGCACCCGCTGTATGCCGGCGCTATTCTGATGATCATGGCCTTGCCGCTGGCTCTGGGCAGTTGGCACGGATTGATCCCTGCTGCCGTGGGTTCGTTATGCCTGGTGGTGCGTATTAAATATGAGGAAGAAATGCTGGTCAACGGCATGGCCGGGTACCAGCAGTATCAACAGCAGGTGAAATCCAAATTGATTCCCGGCATCTATTAACTGTTGAAAAATACTTACTTCAACTGCCCAAAACCGGGCAGTTTTTCTTATACGCCATTCTCACAGAATTGTGACGCAAGTACCATGTTTGAGGCACAGGTTTGTCTCTATAATTAGTGGTAGATAAAAAAACCCGATAGGGAACTGTTGGAGTGGACTGTGAAAGTTTTGCTTTATTCCGACGATCAGAGCCAGATCAACCTGGTCTCAGAGCGATTAAATAGGGATGATTACACCCTGCTGGTTGAGCAGGATTCCGCCAGCCTGTTTGGACACTTAAAATCCGATCTGCCCGAATTGATTATCTCCAATTTCGATTTACCCAATGGGGGAATTGACCTGGTAAACTCGATCCTGGCACTCACCCAAGCGCCTTTTCCGTATATGCTCTTCCTGACTGAAGAATTCAGTGAGAAGTATGCTGTAGACTGTCTTGGACCCATCCCGGGAGACTTTGCTGTCAAGCCGGTGCGCGGCCAGGAATTGGAAGCCCGTATTCTGGTGGCAGAACGTAGCATCGCCCTGCAACAACGCCTGCTGGATCAGGAAGGATCGTTGCCAGATGTGGCCATGTACGATGACCTCACCAATCTATATAACCGCCAGGCAATCTATGAGCATGCCCTGGCAGAGATCAACCGGTCTCAGCGGGAGAAAAAACCCGTCTGCCTGGTGATGATTGAAATCAACAACGGTGCTGAAATCCAGGTGAAACACGGCACAGAGATGTACCGCCAGGCAGTCCGGTTTGTGGCCCGCGCCATCCGGGCAAACTTGCGGATCTACGATCTCGTTGGGCGCTGGATGGAAGCCAAATTCTTTCTCATTCTCCCCGGGCTTTCCTCAGAATTTGGGCAAAGTGTTCTGGAACGTATTCTCGGAGCTGTGCATTCCATCAATCTGCGCCTGGAAGACGGATCACTGCTTGATCTGGATGTGGCTGGCGGGTACACCTATGCCGAGCCAGACAGCGCTCTGCCGCTTTATGAGCACATCGAGCACGCCAATCTTGCTCTCAGCCAGGCCAGTGAGCTAAAGGCCAAACCCCGCGTCCTTGCTTATCCCAAGTAGGCAGTCAACGGCAGCCAGCGGGTGGTTTGTATCTGCCTGCTGCCTGCCGACCACTGCCAACTATCCAGTTGACCAATCTCCCAACACCTATTATCCTTATATCTTAGTGAGATTCTAGATGTGTAAGAAGCCTGTAAAGGTTAGCGTCTAGAACCCATAACCATAAAGGAAGCATGATGGCCAATTCAGATCGTAAACTGATCCCGCCGGGAGATTTCCTCACCCGAAAAGAGATTTCCCGTAGAGATTTTCTGAAACTAAGCGCTATGGCTGCCGGTGGGTTGATCCTGAAACCACAAACCCGCCCGTGGCAGAGGATCTATCAGACCAGCCTGCCGGTGTTCCCCGAGGCACCTTTCCTCGCACGCGTCACCGATAACGCCAATGTCCGCGCCAGACCGGATATCAACAGCCAGCTGGTGGGCGAGGTCACCGAAGATGATGTCCTCCCCTGGATTCGTGAAGTTGTCGGGGAGTTTCCCCAAAATCCAATCCGCCGCTGGGTCGAAACCCCGGTGGGATGGATTTGGTCACCCTTCCTCCAGCCCGTCAAGAACCAACCGACTGAACCGGTCACCGGACTGGAAGCAACCCCGATTGGCGGCGGCATGTGGGTGCAGGTCTGTGTCCCCTATGTGGAAGTCACCCTCGAATCCGGCCAGCCGCTGGCCCCCTGGCTGCAATACCGCATGTTCCAGGAATTCCGTAAGCCGTATTTATATTACGATCAGGTCTTCTGGGTAGACGATCTGCGCACAGACGCAAACGGGCAGGTGATGTACCGCCTTTCTGAGCTGTACGGCAGCTACGGTGATGTCTTCTGGGGGCCGGCAGAGGCCTTCCGCAAGATCAATGCCGAGGAAGTCGCTCCCATCTCTCCGGAGGTGGAAGATAAAGTTGTCCGCGTCAACCTCTACCGCCAGACTATCCAGGCTTTTGAAAATGGGCGCGAGGTCTTTTTTGCCCGCTGCTCCACCGGCATGGACGGCGAGGAAACCGAGACACCACCAAGCCTGTGGCACCGCATCTGGCGCAAATCTATCTCAACACATATGGCCGGTAACACCGCCCAGGGATACGACACCCCCGGGATCGGCTACACCACCCTTTTCATCGGCAGTGGTGTTGCCTTCCACGCCACCTTTTGGCACAACGCTTACGGCATGAAGCGCTCTCATGGATGCGTTAACCTGACGCCCGATGACGCCAAATGGATCTGGCGCTGGACCACGCCTTATGTCTCGCCTTATCAGTCAATCACCCCGGGCGATATGACCGTCCAGGGCACCAGAGGATCCCTTGTCGAGGTGGTCGAGTTTTAAGCCATTTACAGATCACGCCCCCATCTCCCAGTCCCATGCAAAGGGTAAAGGTTCAAGATGGGGATACTTTGAAAAGGTAATAAATTAAGATGAACAACATTAATTTCGGAATTGCATTTTTTGCCGGGGTGGCCTCATTCCTCTCGCCGTGTGTGTTTGCCCTTGTTCCAGCCTACATTGGTTATCTCAGCGGGCGGTCGGTCGCCGGCGGGGATGGGCAAAAGCATTCCAACACACTGAACACTTTCTCGCATGGAGTGGTTTTTGTACTCGGGTTCAGCCTGGTTTTCGTTTTCCTGGGAGCGCTCGCCGGAGCGTTGGGCAGCTTCCGCTACCAGCTGACCGATCTATTGGTCAAGATCGGCGGGATCGTTGTCGTACTCTTTGGCCTGCACATGACCCGCATCCTGCGGATTCCCTTTCTGGATTACGACCTGCGCCCCCAATCCCAGCCGGATCGCAACCGGGGATACCTTTCATCTGCCCTGATGGGCGTGTTCTTCTCCGCAGGCTGGGCGCCCTGTGTGGGACCAGTGTTAGGCGCCATCCTCACCCTCTCCTTCAACCAGGGCGGATCAATGCAGGGGGCACTGCTCCTGGCTGCCTATTCCGCCGGGCTGGCGATCCCCTTCCTGCTCGCGGCCACCCAGATCGGCTGGGTCACCACGATCATTCGCCGCTACGGCAAGGTCATGCACTACACCGAAATCATCATGGGCGTCATCTTGATCGCCATCGGGGTGCTCCTCTTCCTCGGGCGGTTTGAGCAGTTGGCCACTCTGGGGAATTTCATCGAAGCCGGAGATGAAGTCCTCGTCGGGCGCATGCTGATCATCGGACTGATCGCTTCGCTCCTGCTGGGCCTGATCCCGGCTGCAATCGCAAAACGCCAGGGCAAGGTGTTCATGGATTGGTGGTTCCTCGGTACCGGGATCAGTGTAATTTTGTTGATCGTCCTCTCGGTGCTTGGTGTCTTTGCCCCCCTCACAGCACTATTCTAAACCTCCAGCTTCAGGAGAACTTGCAATGAAACGCATTTGGATCCCGGCAATCATCTTAGTGATTTTAGCCACTGCCGCAGGGTGTAAAACTTATCCTGACGAAGGCAGGCAAGTAAAAATAAAACGCGGCGAATACGCCCCCAATTTCTCCCTGACGGATACCACTGGAGAAGAGGTCAGCCTGTGGGATCACCGCAACAAGGTGGTGCTGATCAACTTCTGGGCCACCTGGTGCCCGCCATGCCTGCAGGAAATGCCAGATATCCAGACACGTTACGAGATCCACAAACAGGATCTATCTGTCCTGGCAGTTAATGACGGAGATTCCCTGGCCCAGGTATCCAGCTTTCAACACGAACTGGGACTTTCATTCAACCCCCTATTAGACCCAAATGGCAGTGTCAGCAGCCTTTATCAGGTCAGCGCTTTTCCCACCAGCATCTTCCTGGATGAACATGGTATTATTCGGTTCATCCACATCGGGTTAATGACCGCATCCCAACTGGATGCATACCTACTGGAGATGGGACTCGATTAAGTATAACCAGCATTGCTCTCTTCAAACCGCCGAGAGAGTTACCCTTTAGTTATCTAGGCATTGGAAGGCCGCCATGGACTTTGAAGTTACACTATATACCCGCCAAAATTGCAAACTCTGCGACCAGGCCAAGCACGATCTGAACGACCTGCAGAAAGAGTATCCGCACAATTTACTGGAAGTGGATATTGACCAGGACCAGGATCTGGTCTCCTTATATGGACATAAAGTCCCCGTGATCACTGCCGGGCCTTTCACCCTGACAGCCCCCTTCGACAAACGCAAGCTCCAAATGACCCTCGGTGCAGCCCGTGACAGCCACAACCACCGCGTGGAAGACCTGGGCGAAAGTTACCACAAGAAACTGGAACGCAAGCATCGGATGACAACCGGAGACAAACTATCACATTTCATTGCCGGCAATTATCTCAAGCTGATCAACCTGATCCTGGTGATCTATGTTGGGCTGCCTTTCCTGGCCCCGGTATTGATGAACGCCGGTTACGAGGCGGCAGCTCAGCCGATTTACAAAATCTACCGGCTCTCCTGTCACGAACTGGCCTTCCGTTCCTGGTTCCTGTTTGGCGAACAGCCCTACTACCCGCGGGCTTCTGCAGGCATTGAAGGCATGCAAACCTACGGCCAGGCTTCCGGTTATGATGAACACGATCTGATCACCGCCCGCGATTTCACCGGCAATCAACAGATGGGCTACAAAGTAGCTTTTTGCCAACGCGATATTGCCATCTATACCGCTATGCTGGCCTTCAGTCTCATCTTTGGGTTGACGGGCAGAAGACTGAAACCTTTACCCTTCCTGGTTTGGATCCTGGTTGGGATCCTTCCGGTCGGCCTGGATGGAGGCAGCCAGTTGATCAGCCAGGTGTTCACCATCTTGCCCTTCCGGGAAACCACACCTCTGCTGCGCACCATCACCGGCGCCCTGTTCGGCTTCACCACCGCCTGGTTCGGCATACCGGTGATGGAGGAAAGTTTTAAAGATACACGCCAATATCTGGCGGCGAAGAAAGCCCGGCTGGGAAGTAAAACCGGCTGAGCGGTAAAGATGCCATTCACCAAATCAAACGGTTTGAATTATTATCAATTCCCCTCCCTGATGGGTTTAGGTGTCCAGCAGGCTGTTTTTACCCGGCATGGCGGTGTCAGCCAGGGTGTTTGGAACAGCCTGAATGTCGGTTTGACCGTTGGAGATGATCCCGCCCGGGTAGCTCAAAACCGCAAGATCATCTTTGAGGCAATCGGCCGGCCGGTCCAATCCCTGTCAGACAGCTGGCTGGTACACGGCCGCCAGACATACAAATACGACCATCCGCGCCCATCCACCCAGGAATTTCCCCCAAAAGCTGATATCATTCTCACAAATAACCCGGAGGTCAGCCTGTTCATGCGCTATGCCGACTGCGTTCCCATCCTGCTGGTCGATCCGGTCAGGCGGGCGATCGCCCTGGCCCATGCCGGCTGGCAGGGCACAGTCCAGCAGGTTGGTCGATATGCTGTCGAAGCCATGCAGTCTGAGTACGGCACCCGGCCAGACGATATCCTGGCTGCCATCGGCCCCTCGATCGGACCTGAGCGCTACGAGGTGGGGCCAGAGGTAGTCAGGCAGGTGGGCGCAGCCTTCGGAGAAAACGCCCGGTCGCTGTTGCCGCGCTTTGGCGCTTCCACCCACCTGGACCTGTGGGCTGCCAACCGCCTAACCCTGGAAATAGCCGGGGTGCGCCAGATCGAGGTCGCAGGCCTCTGTACGGCTGAAAATCAATCAGACTGGTTCTCGCACCGGGCGGAGGCAGGAAAAACAGGCCGGTTTGGCGTTTTGCTGGCCCTGGAGGAGTGAAATTTGACTACAGAATTGAAAACCCGCTACCTGCGGGTGCTGGAAGAGATCGAACAAGCAGCCCAATCTGCAGGCAGGCAACCCGAGCAGATCGATCTGGTGGTCGTCACCAAGGGGCATCCTGCAAAGGCAATTGAAGAACTGTTCCAGTTGGGCGCTCGCCAGGTCGGGGAAAACCGCCTCGCCGAAGGATTGGAAAAACAAATCCAACTATCCCACCTGGCAGATCTGACCTGGCATATGATCGGGCATGTCCAAAGCCGCAAAGCGGCAGATATTGCCGGAAAATTCTCCTTGATTCACTCGCTTGATTCGGTCAAACTGGCCCGCCGGTTGGACCGCTTTGCCAGCCAGGCAGGTATCACCCAGGAAGTGCTGCTGCAATTTAATACCAGCGGTGAAGCCAGCAAATTCGGGTTCAACGCTCTGCAAGGCCAGCTGTTTCCAGAGATGATCACCGCAATCGAAGAGATTCTTTCTTGCACCCATTTGCGCCTGCGAGGGCTGATGACCATGGCGCCTTACAGCCCTGACCCCGAAGATGCCCGTCCCGCCTTCTCAGCGCTGCGCCGTCTGCAAGACTCGCTGGCCCAGCGCTTCTCGCACACAGATTGGTCCCAGCTTTCGATGGGCATGAGCGCTGATTTCCAGGTCGCAATCCAGGAGGGCGCAACCCTGCTGCGTATCGGTACAGCCATCATGGGCCCGATTAAGATATAATAACGCGCAATCTATCTCAAGGAGCACGAACACAATGAGCGCTTTCATCGCCATGATCCGCCTACTCTCAAACCTGATCACCTGGGGAGTAATCATCCACACTTTACTGGGTTATTTTCTAGGACCGTTCCACCCAGCCCGGCAGTTTACCTCCCGTTTGTTCGACCCATTGCTCAATCCAATCCGGCAAATGCTCCCCCAGAGTGGGATGTTGGATTTTAGTCCCCTGATATTAATAATTTTGGTACAATTGCTAGAGATCGTGATTATTTCAGTTCTCTGAGCGACACGAGGTGGAGAATGGCAAGGAAAGTGAAATTTTCTGACGGCAAGATAGGAGCAGCATTACCGGTACGCGTGATCCCGCGCGCCAGCCGCAATGAAATTGCCGAGATCCTTGCCGACCACACCGTTAAGGTAAGGCTTGTTTCCACTGCCAATGAACAAGAAACCAATCAAGAGTTGATCGGATTCCTGTCTGAAGTCCTGGGTGTCCCTGCCAGCAAGATGGAGATCGTGGCCGGCAACAGCGGAAGGGATAAACTCGTTTCCATTCTCGATATCACCAGCCTAGAAGTCCACCAGCGCATCCTCGGCCATCTGGCATAACCAATTCCGGCAAGCAGTAGAAAACAGATAAAAAAAGCCCGCCGAAGCGGGCTTTACTGTTTACTGTCTGCGATTGGCTTGATTACAGTTCACGCCAGATCAGTTTCGATCAAACCATAGGTGCCATCGCGGCGGGTATAGAGCACATTCACCGAATTCGTGTCCATGTTGAAAAAAATAAAGAAATTTTCGTGCCCAAGCAGCTTCATCTGCTCCACCGCCTCGTATTCGTCCATCGGGTAGAGCACAAATTTCTTCCGCCTGGCAATCACCACGTCAGCTTCGTCCTCCAGCTCTGCGGAGATCTCTTCTTCCATCATCTCCATTGCCGCCTCACCCAGAGAGGTCCGGTCGCCTTTGCCCCTGAATCGCTTCCCCTTAAATCTCTCAATTCGGCGCTGGATTTTGTCAAGAGCGGCATCGTATGCCACATAAATATCTTCTGCCCGCTCCTCTGCACGCAGCAAAATCTTCTTCCCATGCAGGGTGATCTGGGCCACAAACCGGTCTGTTGCCAGTTTGGCGTTCTGGGCATTGGTCAGCTCAATCCGAGCTTCCTCAAGGCCGGTTATATAGCGGTCTAATTTTTCTGCCTTCGACCGAACATATTCATCCAGCCGGTCATTGACCGTAAAACCATTCGCTTTTACAAACACCTTTATTGCCATATTCGCTCCTATCTTGAATAGTTTTTGATGAGTTGTCCTACACTGGGTCACACCCAAGATTTAAAACCATGATTAACCTAATAATAACAGAATATTAATCAGCATCCAAATTCAACAACCATTGAGTACTCAAACAGAAATTTCTCTACAGTTTTGATAACCTTTTGAATGGATACACCCGATAAACACCAATTTGTTCACCTCCAAACGCCTTCCCTTCAACCTGCTGCCGTCTTGGTGGCATCCATTTCATCACTACTCCGCTCTTGAGACCACCAGGGCGGAAACCCTGTCTGCCCCGGCAGCTTTCAGCGCCTGGGCGGCAGCATCCAGGGTAGAGCCGGTGGTAAGCACATCGTCGATAAGAAGCACGCGCCTGCCTTTCACATGCCTCCGCGAAGCCTCAAACGCGCCGCGCACGTTTTCCCTCCGTTCGTCAAGAGTCTTGCCCACCTGTGAACCTGTATCCCGCACCCGTCTTAAAGCCGCAGGGCAGTACGCCAGATCATTCCCCAGCGCCAGCGGTCGGGCTAGCAATGCTGCCTGGTTGTATCCCCGCTCCCTCTCCCGGCCATCAGAAAGTGGAATTGGCACCACCACATCAACCTCCAGCTTTGTCAAGGTGTACACCTCAGAAAGCAGTTGGGAGAGGGTTATCCCCAGCGCCAGGTTCCCCTGGTATTTCAACCCCACTACAGCCTGGCGCAACGGATCCTTATGCCACCCCCAGCCAGCAGCCTGATCAAGCCATTTTACCCGCGGGCATTCCCCTGCCCCCTGAGAATGCTGTTTGCCGCACAGCACGCATGCATCATCCGGTATTCGCACACACCCTGAGATACAATCCGGGCAAAAACGCTCTCCAAGCGTGCCGCAGCCTGCACACACCGGTGGAAACAACAAATCCGCAGCCTGCCAGACTGCATGACTGATTTGATAACTGATTTTTCTGGGAGAGATCACATCCAGGATGGACTAAGGACCAAAGATACCACTGATCGGGCCATACATCACCATCAAAATTGCCGGGCCCATTGTCAAGATCATAATCGTCGGGAAGATCAGGAACGCCATTGGAAGCAGCATGATCACCGGCGCCCGGTGGGCTGCCTGTTCTGCCCGTTGCCGGCGTCTGACCCGCATGTCATCAGACTGGATGCGCAAAATCTTGGCCATGCTGACACCCAGCTGCTCGCTCTGGATCACAGCAGCAATAAAGCTCTCAAACTCGGCAGCCCCAATCCGTTCAGCCATGTCTCGCAGAGCTTCCCGGCGCAGCTTACCCAATTGGATCTCCTGCAGAGCGCGTCCAAACGCAATCGAAAGTTCGTTTTCCCATTTATCTGCCACCTTGCGCATGGCGGCATCAAAGCCCAGCCCGGCTTCAACACAGATGGTCAGCAGATCCAGCGCATCGGGCAATGCCTTGCGCACTTCATCCTGCCGGCGCCTGATCTTCGAATCCAGCAGCATATTTGGCATCACGAACCCAAATACGGTCACACCAATCGTGATTAAAAAATTCGTCAACTTGGCAAACAGATCCCCACCGTACACCAGGGCCATCCCGCCCCCAAACAAGACTGCCAGCACAAACCGGGCAACAAAGAAAGTAGTTGCCTGAATCCCGCGCGGGTTTCCAGCCATCTCCAGCTTGTGGTGAATCGTATCCAGCGACTTCTGCGGGGTAATTTTCAGCGCAATCTCCCCCAGCCGGTTTGCGGTTGGAATGACGACACGATCCACAAAGGACTGCGACATTTCAATCTCATGCAGGGTAGCCGCTTCACCGCGTTCCGCAAATTCTGCCAGCCGCTCCGCAAGCGGATCAACGCCCGCCCGGTCACGCATACCCAAAACGACCAGCGCCACCGCCACCACGATCACGAGAATAACCAGAAAGGCAATTACTGTTGGAGACATGATCTGCTCACCTGAACCTTATCATCGATTAAACCTCAATATCTGCAATCTTGTTCATCACAATAATCCCGGCAATGATCATCAGCCCGCTGCATCCCAGCATTGAGGCCCCGCACCAGATCGGATCCTGGAAGAATGTCATCACATATTCCCGGTTGAGAATGTACAAAGCACCTAGCAGGAATACCGGCATACCTGCCAGCAAACGTCCCGAGGCAGTCACCTGGGTGGTCAGCGTTTTAATCTCGCCTTTAATCCTGATCCGCTCACGAATCGTGTGAGAAATAGTTTCCAAAACCTCAGACAGGTTACCGCCCACCTCTCGCTGCACATTGATCGCTGTGATCACCAGGTCAAGATCCTCACTGGGGATCCGAGCCAGCAAATTATCCAGCGCAGGTTCCATGGCAATACCCAATTGCATCTCCTGCACCACCCGCCGGAATTCCGTGCTGATCGGCGGGGGCAGCTCGGAGGAAACCGATTCCATCGACTGCATCGTCGAAAACCCAGCCCGCAACCCGTTGACCATCAGATTCAACATATCCGGTAATTGGGCATTAAAGTCTTTCAACCGTTTGTTTTGCAGCCGGCTGACAAAAATCCCGGGAATGAACAACCCGCCAATTAAACCGGCTGCTATAAAAACCATACCCAGGATAGTGAACTCCATCTTGCCCAATAAAATCCAGGACAGGATCGCAGTACCAACCGCAGAACCCGCCATCACAAAGATATATTCGCCAGGCTTCAGCTTCACATCGGCGCGGGCCAGGTTATCGGCTGTTTTGCTGCCAAAATTTGTAGAAGAAACCTGGCCGTTCAGCCATTCCGAGATCACGGAAGATTTTTTTTCAGGCGCTTCATCCCCTTGAGCATACTGATACTCCAGGCCGGTATCCGAACCCTCGAGATACTGCTCAATGCGCTCTTCCACCAATTCTTTCTCACTGGTTATCGTGATCACCACGCCCACAATCACCAGCAGCAGCAGAATTCCGCCGCCAATCCAGATGATGGTCATAGACATATCAACTTACTCCAATCCACTGCACCTACCTGCGGGTCCCAATACCAAAGATTTGTGGCGGCAGGTGAATGCCAGCAGCCTCAATCTTATCCATAAATTTGGGGCGCAAGCCGGTGGGGCGCATCCGCCCGATCACCTTTCCTTCTTCGTAACCGCTTTGCTCAAAAACAAACAGGTCGGTCAGGGTGACCACATCACCCTCCATACCGGCCACCTCGGTGATGCTCACCACTTTGCGGGAACCATCTCGCAAACGCTCTGAGTGCACAATCACATCGACCGCCGAGGCGATCTGCTCCCGGATAGCCTTCACCGGCAGGTCATAACCGGCCATCATCGTCATCGTCTCGATACGAGCGATAGAGTCACGCGGGCTGTTCGAGTGGGCGGTGGTCATGGAACCATCGTGACCAGTGTTCATCGCTTGCAGCATATCCAGGGCAGCGCCATCACGAATCTCGCCAACCACAATCCGGTCAGGACGCATACGCAGTGAGTTCACCACCAGATTCTGGATCGTCACCTCGCCCCGGCCTTCAATATTCGGCGGACGGGATTCCAGCGTGACGACATGCTCCTGCCGGAGCTGAAGCTCGGCGGCATTCTCAATCGTTACAATCCTTTCATCCCCGGGGATGAAGCCTGAAAGCACATTCAGCAGGGTAGTTTTCCCAGATCCAGTCCCGCCAGAAACCACAATGTTCAGGCGTGCTTCCACACAAGCTTTGAGGAACTGCACCGCTTCAGGTGTGATTGTGCCGAAATTGATCAAATCCTGCACTGTAAAGGGGGTCTTGGCAAAAAGACGGATTGTGAGCGTTGGGCCCACCAGCGAAATCGGGGGGATCACCGCGTTGACACGTGAACCATCCGGCAGCCGGGCGTCAACCGTCGGGCTGGATTCGTCAATTCGCCGGCCCAACGGAGCCACAATCCGGTCGATGATCCGCATCACATGCTCATCATTTTCAAATGCCAGCGGCACCCGGGTCAGTTTGCCTTTGCGCTCAATATAAATATTCTTCGGACCATTCACCATCACTTCGGTGACAGATTCATCTTCCAACAACGGCTGCAGGGGACCAAAACCGATAATTTCAGCCACAATCTGCTCGAACAGGCGGTGTTTCTCCTGCCGTGAAAGCACAATGCTGTCTTCCACCAGGATTTGCTCGTACAAGCCCTGGATATTCTTACGCACCTCAGCTGTCTTTGAAATATCCATCCCCGGGTCCATCTCTGCAATCAGACGGTTCTGGACCCTGGTTTTCAAATCCAGATATGTATCTCTTCCTTCTGTGCTTCCAGGTGGAGCAGTGCGCCGGGCTTGTAAATTTCCCAGCCTTTGCCCTCCGCCCAAGGATGTAGAACCACTCGTACGCTGTGGTTCACCTTCTTTACCTTGTTCCAGTCTTCTAAGTAAAGACATTCAGTGCTCCTAATTTTTCTGCTGGTCAAGCCAGGGCATTATCCACGGCCTTTCAACCGGGATCCGATCAATAGATCCAATTTTCTCACAACTCCCTGGCATCAACTTCAGCTTGTTTTAATTCCTCAATCTTGGCCTTGATCCGCCTGATCATCACAAAAATTCCCTTCGAGATCGGATGTGTTTTGTTCTCAGGCAGGAAGGGCACGCCTCGGTCCATCGCCGGGGTCACCAACCGGTCATCGAAAGGCAGCACAGCTGCCACCTCAGTCTTAGTGATATCTGCGATCCGTTCGGGTGATGCAGTTGTGCGCCGCTTATCAAACATATTCATCACAATAAATACCCGCTCAACCGGATATCCATAGGCGGTCAACAGATCCAGGAAGAGCCGCGCATTCTTCACCGAGGGGATATCCTGTGTGGTGACCAGCGCCAAAAGATCCGACTCATCTAAAGCAGCCTGGGTTACCTCATCCAACCCTGAATTTGTGTCGATGACCACATAGGCAAACATCCGCTTCAAGAACTGCACGATCATCGAAAACTGGGTTGCTGAAACAGGGTCTGCCCTTTCCGGTCTCGGAGGAGCTGCCAGAATTCGCACCCCGGTGGTGGAGTGGGTCAACAGCACCTCTTCCACAAAATCAGGGTCAAGCTCTTCCGCCCGTGTGGCCAGATCACCCAGATCTGTTTTAGTTTGTTCGTTGAAGAAGAATGTCAGATCACCAAACTGCACCCGGCTGTCTACCACCACCACTGGTGATTCCTCGGAATGCAGCGCAACTGCCAGATTTGCCGCAATCGTGGTGCAGCCTACCCCACCTTTGGGGCTGTACACAGAGATCACTTTGCCGTCGTACCGGGCTGGGAAGAACGTTCCCGAGACCGTGCCCAAACCACCAGCCTGAACCGCAGCCAGGGTATTGGCTGCTTTCCGTTTTTCCTGGTGGGCCATCTCGCCGGCGCGTTTAATGGCCGAAAGCAGTTCATCCAGATCAGGCGGCTTGGTCAAAAAGTCCCGCGCCCCGGCCAACATTGCCTGACGCATGTAGTTGGGATCACTTTGCACAGAGAGAATCACAATTTGAACACCGGGCAGCCTGGCCCGGATCCGTTCTGTAGCTGTGATCCCATCCATATCCGGCATGTTGATATCCATCAATACAACATCCGGATTGGTTTCCGCAGAGACCTTGATCGCTTCAGCCCCCGATCTGGCGACACCGACTACATCAACATTCGGTTCAAACTGTAAAAGCTTCCGAATATTTTCTCTGGTTTCTGCAATATCATCAACAATGACAACGGTAATTTTTTCTGTGTCGGCCATCCAAAATCTCCGGGCTCAGTTGTATTATTGTGCGCCTTCTTCTGTCACAAGATCATTCTCCAATATTGGTGGGATCAGGACATCCACCCTGGGCTGAGTACCGTATGGCAGCCGCACAGGCAGCGGAATGCGATACACATCCATCAAATACTGCAAAGTCACCGCATCCGTGGCCGTGCTGGCTTCATTCACCGAGCCAGCCCCGCGCAAGGCCAGAGTCACCTGTGCCCCCGTGTAAAGCAGGTAGTTCAGGGTCACGGCATCCTGCGGCCACATGATCAGGGTAACAATATCTGGCGGCTCAGAGGTGGGCATCTGCGGTGCAGCTGCTGCGGCCGCTTCTGCTTCCTCACCTGTCGGCACCGGTGTTTCGGTAGCCAGCAGCACTTCCTGCCCCATCTCATTATAAACCGGGAAGGTGCCTACGTTCAACACCGCCAAATTTTGGAAGACCCGCTGACTCACCACTCTTGGGCGCTGTGACTCAGAAGGAACATAATAGAAGGGCTGGTCTAACAGTGCATCCAGCTCCGCCCGTCCCTGGGGAGACAGGGATCCACCAGAAACAATCTGGGCCACCGTATTGTTGACACCAAACTCATTGGCTGTGATCGTGCCGCCTGTGGTGCCGTCAATCACAACATTTGCCCCAGGAGAAAGCACCCCGGCGGTCTGGTTGGGTGTGATCGATTGGAATTGCGTATCCAGGTCAACGAAAGAAATCGTCACGATCACATCCACATAATCCCCCCGGGTAAGCCCGTACGCCACCGATGAAAAACGGTTGATCGGCACCGGGAAAGCCACCATCCCCTCCTGGATTAACCAGGCATGGTCAGACCCCTGGAATGTCGCTTCCGGATCACCCTCACCGCCAATCCCCCCAACAAGCATGCTGCGGTTCAGGAAGGTGCCAGCCGCCAGGTCTATCCGGGCGGTTTCTCCCACCACCTGGGCGAATGAGGAAAAAGTGGAATCTGCCGTCACCAGTTCTGTTGGCAGGTTGCGGATCTCCAACTTGGCTTCCGAGATCACCTCGCCCCGGCGGACATCGGTCTTAATCACCACCACCGGGACAGTTTGCAAGGCCTGTTCTGTGGCCGCCATGTCCACACCCGATCCGCCAACTTGGTTGCCGCGGGTCATAACGAATACCAAAACTAGCCCCAATGCCAAGATCAGAGCTATAAGTAAAATGATTCTTCCTAGGCGCATACTGCCTCCAATCCTACTGATTAACTGTCACAACTATACCCCCCTCTTCTCCCAAAATGTAGGAGAGAAGGGTACTATTTCAACGCACAAACTATACGCTAAGTCTACAAGATTTTCACCTTATCTGCCATTGAAATTGTATGAGAAATTCAGGTCTAAATAAGTGCAAAAGACAACCTGGGATAAACAAATCGATTACTGCCCTAAAGAGTGAAGCCCCTTGACAGGGGCTTCACTAATCAGCTAAGTTCTAGTTGATTCGGGTAAAAATTTACCCTCTACGGGTTGGTAAGGGTGGTAGCAATGTTGTTGAATACGTTACCGATGGTGGGTCCAAGGAAGTTCATAGCCACAATCACGACGATCGCGATCAAGACGATGATCAGGGCATACTCCACCAAACCTTGTCCTTTTTCTTTCTGTGCAAATAACATTACGAATTCTCCTTTCATAAATATCCACCGATTGGTGGTTGGTTGAATATGACTACATTATAGGGGAAAACACTTAAGGAATCAATAGACAAACGACTAACAGTTATGTTAGGCGCCTACCATGCCGCGCGGAGGGATATCTGGCACAATCAGGCTGATCCGGGTACCCTGCCCCAGCGCACTGTCAATCACCAGCTCACCGCCCAGCATTTCCACCCTGTCCTTCACCACATTAATACCCAGAGCATCTTCCTCTCGGTCCAGCCGGCTTACATCCACCCCAGAACCATTGTCCTCCACATCCAGACGGATCACTTGCCCCATATCCAGCAGCACCCGGATATCAGCCGCCTGGCCATTTACAACTGCGAAGTTTAAAAATTCCTGAAGAGCCCGGAAAACCAGCACTTCAAGGTAAGATTCCAGACGCCGCTCATTCCCCGTCGCAGTAAAATCTACATCCACGGAGTGCTTCTCACGAAAAGAATTGGCATACTGTTTTACAGTTGGCACCAGACCAAGATCATCCAGCATCATCGGACGCAAATCAAAGATGAAATCTCTCACCTTCTGAAATGTTTTGGATGCCGCACCCTTCAAATTGGTTAATTCTTCTCGCGCTCTTTCCTGATCCACCTCGAACAAACGCATCGCAATCTCTGTTTGTAGAATGAAGTTAGAAAGTGCCTGTGCCGGTCCATCGTGCATCTGGCGTGACAGCCGCTTGCGTTCTGTCTCCTGGGCCTGGATCAACATTTCGGCTTTGGCGAAGTTCCCTCCCTCCCCTACAGCGCCGGCCCCATCTCCCTGTTCCACTACAGCCTTCTGAATAGTGCGCAGCGAGGCCAAATACCGGTCTAAATTGGTTTGATCGCTTTGCAATTTTTCCACCTGTCCGCGCATCCCCACCAGACGCTGCTGTGCATCCAGGGCAGCCTCATATGCATTCTTCACCTCTGAGACCGGCAGCACCTCCATCTGGCTTTCCACCTGCTGGAGGTGGATCGTGATCGTGGCATTCCGCTGGGACAGTTTCTCCACCTCAACCTGGCTCTGATCCAGCATCAGGTTCACTTCTCTCAGGTCGCGATAGGTTCGATCAATTTCATCCTGAATCAGATCAGCTACGTTCACAGATAAATCACCAGACAGAAAATTTCCCTCGGCCATCAGCTACTCCTCCGAACTTGATTCATGACCATGGAGCCGCATCCAACCGCGTTTCAAGGCAAATACCGCAGCCTGGGTCCGGTCTTCTACATTCAACTTCCGTAGTATCGCCGTGACATGGTTCTTAACAGTCTGATGGCTGATCCCCAATTTGAGGGCAATTTCTTTATTGCTTAATCCCTGGGTAATGCAGCCCAGCACTTCCATCTCTCGGGTGCTTAAAGGATAGAACGGTTCGCCAGGATCGCTGTAGGCTTTCTGGGTAGCATCCATTTTAGATTCCAGCCACGAAGCTACCCCAACAGCATCCATTTTTTGACCCTCAATATAATAATAGCCTTCGGCCACCGCCCGGATGATCTCCACCAGCAGCTGGGGAGAGACATCTTTAGCGCTGTAGGCGTACGCACCGACCCGCATGGCATGGATCACCTGCTCCATATCATCATAAGCCGTCAGCAAAATCACCCGCGTGGGCAGCCTTTCAGATACAATCTGCCGGGTGATCTGCTGCCCATTCATCCCGGGCAGATTAACATCCAGAACAGTTACCTGAGGCAGGATATGCCGGATGATCTCAAGGGCGCGTTCACCTGACTCGGCCTCCCCAACCACTTCAATGTCCGGCTCCAGGGAGAACGAATCCACCACTCCCTGCCGAAAAAGCGGATGATCATCTACTACTAATACTTTAATCTTATCCATAACAGCATCCCTGTTTGGCTCATCTAGATAACTCAAAATGAGTATAGCACAGGCTCCTTACCCAAGCAACAAACTATCCCTTTCGAAAAAAACAGCCGGAGAGACCCACACTGCCCTTTGGATTAGACCGGCTTGCTACGGATCGATTCTCTTCAAAATCGTAATCCCACCAATCTCGGCCTGAATCTCCAATAGACTTGAAGAAGTCAGGGAGCTAAAGAATGCCGCCTCCTCCATTTTTGGGGTCCCTTCTACCAGCACCCAGCGGACATCGTAATCATTGACCACCTGATGGATCACCTCGGGGCCCCCATCGGGCATCCCCACAGCCGGCATCCCGGTGACCACCACAAAAGCAGGCGGGTTGATAGACAACACAATCTCATCTAACCCCGCGCCCGCCTCCTCCAGAAAACCGCCTACCGCCTGGTAGCTGCTCTCCGTCCGGTTCCATTGGATCACCTCTCCCCCATCAAATCCCACCACCCCAGAGAGATATGAAACCGCAGTAAAACCAATCACCCACACCAGCAGCAAACCAACCATCAACGGTCTGATCCGCCCTGCCTCCCAATGCTTGAATAAGCGCAATAAAGCTGCCACCACAGCATCCAGGCCGGCTGGCGCTGTTGCCAGTACCAGCGGCACAAAACTGGCCGCCGCATGGAAATAGCTCCCCCGCATCCCGGAATAAGGAAAGACCAATGACATCACCCCATACAGGATCGCCCATCCAATCACCCCCAGGCGGATTTCTCTCCTGTGCCGCCATTGCCATGCCCCGACTACTGCCAGGATACCTGGCACCACCACACCGACGGCCACAAAGCTCTTTTGCAGGTTCTGCCAGAGCGCTTCGATCCGCCCTGACAAGACCGCCTCCCACCCTGAGGCCAGCAGGTGCTCAGGCGTGAGAATAGAGGCCGGATATGCAAACAGTTGGTCATACTCCTCTACCCACAACGCCCTGCTCCCGCCAGGGGCAAACAATCCGCCAAAGGCAAAGTAATTGCGTAAAAACCAGGGGGCCATCACCAGGGCGTAACCCGCCACCGTCAGAACACCGAGCACAAAATACTCCCGGGTGAACATCCTGCGGAAACGCTGCTTGAAGCTGCAATCAGCCTTGCTGCCATGCAGGTTGAACAGCACACCCAGCCCGGCCATTCCAAGCCACAGCAGCCCTTCCACCCGGGTGAGGTGCATCAACCCGGCGATAAGCCCCAACACCACCGCCTGCCTTTTGGGCCTCGATTTCATCCCAGCCACCACCCAGAAAAATACCCCGCCGAGGAGCATCACCAATCCGAGGGAATCTGTGGTCGTCCAGAAAGGCTGGTAGAAGCCGGTAAAGGCCGCCAGCACCCCAGCCAGCCACGCAAGAGGCTTGCGCCCGCTGAGCGAATATGCCAATCCGGCTGTCACCGGTGGGATCAAAGCCACCACCAAAACCAAGATCACCTGGGCAGCCTTAAATTCCGGCATAATCCCCGAGAAAAGCCTGATCCCCGCGGCCGTCAGCAGCGATACAGCCGGCTGCCAGTAGGTATGTGAGGGATGCGGGATCCCGGCTGGATCATCCAAGTAGTTCCACAGCAGCATCTCGGTGAACCCCTCGCCGTGGGCCAGCTGCTGACCAGTGTAGAAATAGTAATAAGCATCCATGTAGCCCGGGTTGGTCTGCAGCAGCGAACCCGCCAATCCGACCGCCAGCCCTAAGACAAACAGGAGGATCAAAGCCCGTTTATCCATCACCAATTTCTACAACTTGCGCAGTGCTTCCAAGTGGCGGGTGCGCAGCTGGATCGAGTCCAGCGCCCAATAGCGCACCCAATAGAGCAGTACCAGGGCAGTCAGCGGTGAGAGGAACCAGAAGATATCTGCCGGGCGGCCCCAAAAATCCCCCCCCATCTCAAACCAGAACAGCGCCCACTCGGCACCGAGGATCACCGCCATGATGAACAGGGAGAGCTGGTTCCCCTGGCCTGGCCAGCGCTGCGACCAGACCGAGAAAGCCAGCGCAAACGGAATCAGCAGCAGCACATGGTCAGAAACTGAGACCGGCACCCCGAGCAGATTGGTGATCGTGAGGGTCAAGGCGGCAGTCCATAAAAACCAGCGTTCGTCCTTACCCAGCGCCCCCCACCAGGAGATCAACATTAAGCCGGCCAGCAAGATGGCAGTCACCCCCATCGCCCACGGACCAGCGCCAGGGATCCACGACCAGACGTACGCCGCCGGCGATGAGGGAAAACTCGCTTGATAATAGCCCAGAAAGGCGGCGTAGTTGCCCCCCAGCCAATCCGGGTAGATGAAAAATGAGGCAGCCACCAGCACGGTGATTGTCACCATCAGACTGGCCACCAGGCGCATCCGCCGCTGGGAGACCGCCCAAACCAACACGAATGGCAGCAGCAGCGCCACCATCGTCGGTTTGATCATCGTCAGGCCGAAGAGAACCCCGGCGCCAACATCGATCTTCTCGACGACCATCAACATAGCCATCGCCGCCAGCAGGCTGATCACCAATGAAGGGTTGCCCAGCAGCAGCGCCCGGACGACTTCCACCCGGCCCAGGGCAAACACAGCAAACATGATCCCGGCCAGCGCGCCGGGGCGCCAGCGGGTCAGCTGCACCGCGCTGGCTGCCAGCCCGACCGCACAGGCCAGGCAAACCGTCATCCACACCGCGCGGGAGAGCGAATAGGGGGTGATCTGGGCAAAAGGACCGAACAGCATCAGGCTGTAATACGGATACAAAAATCTTGGCACAGTGCCCTCCCCCATCAGCAGACTGGCACGGCTGACCGCCTCCAGGCTGTAGGGATTGGCCCCCGGCGAACGCATCGCCGCCCGGCTGGCCTCCCAAATCGGGGCGTAAACCTGGTCGCCGCCCAGCGGCACAATCACCCGCTGATTAAACACCACCAGGATCGCCCCCATCGCGATGATCAGGATCAGCACGATCAGGAACATGATATCAGGTCTGCGGGTGCGCAATGGAAATCTCCAAATAAGCTCTAAACATGCCAAAGGAGCGGCCGGCGCCGCTCCTCAAGTTTCGGACCGGGCTAATTGATCGCCTTCTCGACCACCTCGACCACATCGGGGAAGTCGATCCTCAGGCGTTTGAGCGTCTCCACGGTGGGGATGCCGTTCTCCGTCCAACCACGCCGCTTGTAGACCGCATCGCACAGCTTTTGGTACTGATCCTCACGGTACTGGCGCAGCACGGCCATCTTCTCCTCGGTGGTCCTGCCCTGCGGGTCGTAATCCAGCAGCTCTTTGAGCTGGGTGTCGTAGCGCTCCTGGCGGGACTCATATTCTTCCACCGTGACCGGGCCAACCGAGCGGTAGGGGATGCGGTCGTGATCCCGGTCGCCGTAGCCCATGCGCACGTTGAAGACCCGCTGGAAGTTGTAGACCGCTTCCGACATCTCGATCAGGTCCTCGCCGCGCTTCACATCCGTACGCCCGGTCACCCCCACGAACAGATTGACGTAGTTCTGCACGTGTTCCGGCACTTTGGCAGCTTCAATGCCGCTGTACCTGGTGCGGTTGTCGGTCGGCTCCACATCGTTCCAGGGCAGCTTGCACAGGCCGTTGAGCCCGAACCAGGTGCGGAACATCGGGAAGTAATGCAGCGCTTCAGCTTTGTCCTCAAAGGTGGGGATCAGCTTAAGCACCTGGTCCATGAAGATCAGCCAGGCCTCATCGTGCTGGGCGCCCTTGTTGGCCAGGCCGTAGCCGCCCTGCATGGCCAGCGATTCCTTGGTCATATACTCAGAATATTCCATCCCTTTGGCTTCCATCCCGATATCTTCCAGCAGCTGCGCATCGGTGCCGTATTCCTCGGCAAAGATCTTCTTCATCCGGCGGATGCCCAGCCCGGCGGTCTTGCCGAAACCTTCTCCCGCGCCCATCCCGTGCAGCACCTCGGCGGCCGCCTCAAAATTGCCCCACTCCAGTACAATCCCGCCGGTGCGCTCCGCATTGAGGATCCCTTTCTCCCAGCACTCCATCAAAAAGGCGGTCAGCGTGCCATAGGAGATCACGTCGATGCCGTAGGTATCGCAGTAGAAGTTCAACTCCAGGATCTGCAGCGGGTTAAAGATCCCCAGGTTGGAGCCCACCCCGCCGACAGTCTCATATTCCGGCCCATCCACAAACACCTTGTCTCCCTGGTAGGGGCCGGTTTGCAGCTCCAGATCCTGGTAACCGTGGGCGCAGGCCAGGGTACAGCCGTACCAGCAGCCGTCCGGCGCCGAGAGGTCGAACAGGCTCTCCCAGACGGTGGAATCGATCTTGTGCGCCTCCGGGTGGCCGCCGAACTTGAAGTTGTGGGTCGGCAGCAGGTCGAATTTATCCATGATCTCGACCAGCACCGGGGTGCCCTTGGTGGCCATGCTGTTCTGCACCGGGTCGTTCTCGTTGACCTCTTTATTCATCCGTTTGCCGGTCTCGTTGATCAGCTGCTGGTCGGCGGCGTTGTTGAGCTTGCCGCTCATCTTGGGGATCTTGACCACCAGCGCCTTGAGGTTCTTCTTGCGGAAGACAGTGCCCGTCCCGCCGCGCCCGGCCTGCTTGACCTTCAGCTGCCTGCGGGGCAGGTCGTAATAGCTGACGTTGAGACAGCCCAGCAGGGTGTTATCTGCCCCGCTGCCGGCGGTGACCGTGCTGACCAGGTTGGGCTTCAGCGGGTCGGCGAACATCTCCAGCAAAATTTCGGTCAGCTTATGGGTATTGACCTCATCCGTCTCCGCCTCGACGATCTGGACCTTGCCTTCCTCGCCGTCCACGTAAATGATCACCTCTTTGTCGGCGATCCCCTGGATCTCGATGGCGTCCCAGCCGGCGAACTTGAGGTACGGCCCGTAATAGCCGCCCACGTTGCTGTCCACCACGATGTTGGTGGTCGGGGAGACCGAGACAACAATCGACTTGCCGCTGCCCGGGTATTGGGTGATCCCGCCGATCGGGCCGGAGGAGATCACGATCTCGTTTTCGGGCGAGTCCCATTTGGTCTCCCCGCTGACCGCCTCCCACAGCAGCTTCAGCCCAAAGCCGCGCCCGCCGATGAAGATATCCTTCATCTCTTGCGAGACGGGTTTGGAGGCGATCGTATTGTCTGTTACGTTGATGTACAGCGTGCGGTTGGTATAGCCTTTGTCCACCGGTTGGAGGGGATACTCGAATTCTGCCAGGATCTTGGGGTTTGTCACAGGATAACCTCGCTATGTGTGTGATTGAGTGTGTGAAGGATTATACAATATTTTGGGTGAGAGGAATAAACATCTGTATAATACTTGTAATGGAAACTATTTCTTTATGAAATCGGGGTTTTTCTATGGGAAATTACATAGTTGAAAATAGAGAAGAACTTGAAAAGTTTCATTACGTCAGAAAAGCAGATTTCTCAACCGATTATTGGTTTTCCTTCAATCTACGAAAGCTTAATACTTACATTTCAGATTTTGGTGAAGCCTTCTGTTTAATTCTAATAGGTTCAAATGATGAAGAAGATTCATACATAATGCCTTATAGTGAAGTAAAAGCCATTTTTTCTGATGAAAACTTGGTTCCTAAAGGAAACAGATGGGTAGGATCAATTCACAATGACATTCTACGAATTCATGGAACAGGTCAAGGAATTCCAGTCTCCCATTATCACAACAACTTTCAATATCTTGAACCTGAAGACCTATATAATTCTGTAAATGAATCAAAGGCCCAATATTCATCTGATTTATCCTTGCCAATTGAGGAACTGAAAGAAAAGATTAGATACTTCAACGAAAAATATCGTAATACTGTCCCCCACAGGCGACATAGTATTTCAGAGCAAGTTGCTAGGCCAGGAGTGATCACTAACTATCTGAAGCAATTAATGAACTACACCTGTCAAATTTGCGGATCGTATGGATTCAAGAAGAAAAATGGGGAGCGTTATATCGAAGCACATCATGTTCGAGAACTACATGAATTGTATCCAGGCTCATATTGCTCCGACAACATCATAATAGTTTGCCCAACATGCCACATGAAACTCCATCATGCCAAGGTAAGTTACCAAATTTCAGATGAAAATGTTATCATCTCAATAAATAAACAAACCTATAATGTTATAAGGACTAAACTAACCGAGTAATCAGAAGTCATTCAATGACTAAAGACCTTGCCATCCGACTCGCAGCCTTCAAATGGCTTGCAGAACAAACGCAAATCCATGGGGATGTATTGCCGCTAGAATTATTACAGCAAGGCTTTGAATTTGAGGGACATAGAATTCCGCTGGTAAATCCACAGGGAATTTTCAAACCAAAAGTGATGGATTTACCACTCTCGATCAAAACCATCCCGGGAAGTCCCTACGATGATGGTTTTGATGATAAAGGCCTGCTTACTTATCGATACCGGGGGACCGATCCGAGTCACCGGGATAATATTGGACTTCGGGAAGTTTTGCGTCTGAGATTACCGTTGGTTTACTTCTTCCGTACAATCCCTAGTAAATACTTAGCCACCTGGCCTGTTTATATTGTTGGAGATGATCCATCATCTTTGACCTTCAGAGTTCAAGTAGATGATTTGGATACCGTAGAGATTGGTGCGAAACCAAAAGCCGACAGAGTTGCTGAACAAAAACGAGGCTACATTACTGCTGCAGTTCGGCAGAGAATTCACCAAAGAAGTTTCCGGGACAGAGTCCTCCAGGCATATCATGACCAATGCGCTTTTTGTAGGCTCAAACACCGCGAGCTTCTTGATGCTTCTCATATCATCCCGGACACAGAGGAAATCAGCCGTCCGACCGTGGATAACGGGATGGCATTATGCAAACTACACCACGCCGCCTTTGATAACTTCATCCTCGGTGTTTCTCCAGATTTCATTATTGAAGTCAGAGAGGATATCCTAGAAGAAGTGGATGGGCCAATTTTAAAACACGGCCTTCAGGAACTTCACGGTTCAAAAATCATTCTCCCCAGCAGGAAAATTGATTGGCCTGATCGGGATGCTTTAGCCTGGCGTTTCGAGCGGTATCAGGCGGCAGGCAACTAACCACAGGAGGTTCGTATGGCAATGGTTCAGAGATGCCCCGGATGTAATGAGCGAAGGGTAAACGATTGTCCTATCTGCAATGGAAACGGCATCATTCAGCGCAGAGGTTACTCCTGGCGTGATATGAATGAACCAGAAAAAGTGGCGTGTCACTCCTGCCAGGGAAGTGGGAAAATAATATGTAAATTATGCGGTGGCGTTGGAAAAATCATGATTGATACACCACAAAGATAATGCATCACATTGATCTTTCAATAGTATTTCTGTACCCCATCCCGGCAGCTGCGCCCTAGCAAACCACAGCCTGGCGTCCTCCCCTTTTTCAAGGGGGAGGACGCCAGGCCGCAGGCCAGGAGGGGGTTTGTCCGGCAAGGCTTTAACTACCGTCCTCCCCTTTTTCATGTATAGACCGGCCAGAAAGGGATAATTCTAACCGCGATGAGGTTATAATCAATCGCAGGAGGAAACAGTCGATGGACCTGCCAACAATACTCTCATTAATCGGGGTGGCCACCTCGCTATTTGCCATCATCGGGTTATGGATTGAGATCCGCAGTTCACGGCTGGCACTCAAAACTGAAACCGCCTTGCATCTTGAAGACCAGTTCTATTCTCCTGAGATGGTTAAAACCCGCCAGATTGCAGCAAAAAAACTATTAGAGGGTAACCCATATAATCATGAACTTTCGGATGTTCTAGACCACTTTGCCAGAATTACATTATTGGTAAAACGCAAAGCAATCGACCGTCAATTAGCCTACGACCTGCAAGAATACTGGTTTGTGCGATACTGGTTGGTATCAAAAGAATATGTTGCCGCAGCTCGGGAATATGATCCATATAGTTGGTCAGCCTATGAAAATCTGGTTAAGTACATGATGAAAAAGAATCCGCAGGAATATTCACCTCAAATGCTAAAGCAATTTCTGCTAGAAGAAGCCCGTTACGATGGAGAACCTTTAGAGACCCCAAAAACGATAGAAGACAGCTAGATGAACCATCTACAACCTATCGCACCATTGCGGTCAACCCCCACAAAGCCTGGGGACTAAAGCATGTGCCATCACTCCGCACGGCATACGGGGTCCAGCGGATCTAATCCCCGGCAAGGGGTTGTAGAGGGTAAGGTTACCCCCTACAAGCGAATTCAACACTCAATTTCTTATCTCCTATCTTCTCATCAAACAATCATCAAAAGAATTTAGCATGAGTGGCCAAAAAGCCAGGGCAAACCGCCAATAATTTACCGATACCATATTTGCAGGCGGTTCCGCAACCCCCTGCCCCGCTTAAGGGTCTGTTTTACATCTCAAAGGTTTTGAGTACCGACATCGGTCATCTCCTCGTATAGGATAAAAAATTTGTCAAACAGGCTACGGGTATCAGCCCGGGATGGGGTTCTCGCTTATAATTCTCCCCATGACCACACCCAAACTCACCCTCGCCCTTGCCGCCCTGCTCCTCGCCGCCCTGGCCTGCGTCAGCGCCGGGCCGGTCCCCACCAAAGCGCCGGTCCCTCCCACCCAGCCGCCGCCCACAACTTTCAACTGCATCCCCCAGAACACCCAGCGCCAGACCGCAGAACTGGTGGCGGTGATCGACGGGGATACCATCGATGTCCGCATCGACGGGCAGGTGCAGCGCGTCCGCTATATTGGAGTCGATACCCCCGAGCGCGAGGATCCGTATTACCAGGAAGCCAGCGCCGCCAACCGCATCCTGCTGGGGAGCGGCCAGCTCACCCTGGTGCGGGATGTCTCCGACACCGACCGCTACGACCGTCTGCTGCGCTATGTGCTCAACCAGCAGGGAGTCTTCGTCAATTACGAGTTGATCCATAACGGCTATGCCCATCTCGTCACCTTCCCCCCAGACGTGGCCTGCGCCGATACCTTCCTCGCCGCCCAGGAAGATGCCCGCACCCGCCTGGCCGGCATCTGGGCCCTGCCCCACTTCCAGCAGCCAGATGCCCCTGCCGTGGTCATCGACCAAATCTTCTATAACGGCCAGAACGACCCGGAAAGCGATGAATATGCCCAGATCCGCAACGCCAGCCCCGACCCGGTGCAGCTCAACGGCTGGACCCTCTCCGCCGGCTACCACCAGGATTTCATCTTCCCGGCATTTGAGCTTGCCCCCGGCCAGACCTGCCGGGTCTACACCAACGAGGTCCACCCCGAGAGCTGCGGCTTCTCCTTCGGGCGGGACGAATCCCTGTGGTCCAACGCCGGCGACTGCGCCCACCTCTACGACCCCGGCGGCAGCCTGGTCGACGAGCAATGCTACGGCAACAACTAATACAAATTCACCGCAGATGCACACAGATAGATACAAATAACTCTGATCAAAATGGTTGGGCAACTGACATTTTTGTGCCAGCCAAGTTATCATCTACCAGAAGAGATCATACTATATGGGGGGTATGATTATCCTGGCCAATAATTCCTTCGCTTTTCCAATCCCAATACGCAATGCCTCACTTTGAGAAAGCCAGGTTGCCGTTTGTCTACCCGCTTGAAACTGTAAACAAAAATTTAAAATGTGTAACCTTTTGTAACCTTTTGTAACCTTTTGCCGTATTTTCGAAACTTGGCATCCCTACCAGGGTATTTAGGCTCTGCTTTTCAAGCTTGAATATAAAAAAACTCACTGGAAATCACCTCAGTGAGTTTTATTTCCCCAATGATTAAGTTTGGGGTGTGTTATCTTACCAGTTATTGTCGATTACTCAATCGTGGCATTTACCAAAATGCACCATTTGCCAAACGCCCATATATCGAGAGGTTTCACCTCTCGATAATTATTCGCCGAGGTACTCTCGCAGCTTGCGCCGGATCACCGGGTGGCGCAGACGGCTGAGCGCCTGGGCTTCGATCTGGCGCACCCGCTCGCGGGTCACGCCCATCTTGCGGCCGACTTCTTCCAGGGTGTAGGCTTGTCCGTCCAGCAAGCCGTAGCGCAGCTGCAAGATGCGCACCTCTCTCGGCGGGAGGGAGTTAAGCACCTCTTCCAGGTGTTCCTTGAGCAGATTGTAAGTTGCCGATTCGTCCGGGGCGGGGGCATCCCGGTCTTGGATAAAATCCCCCAGCACAGAGTCTTCTTCGTCATCGGTCGGGGTTTCCAGCGAGAGCGGGCGGCGGGCCACCTGGATCATATTTTCCACTTTTTTGGGCGGCACATCCAGGGCTTCAGCCAGTTCCTCCACCGATGGGTCGCGCCCCAGGCGCTGGGTCAGCTGGTGCTGCACGCGCAGCAGCTTGTTGATCTGGTCGCCCATGTGCACCGGCACGCGGATCGTGCGGCCCTGGTCAGCGATCGCCCGCGTCACCGCCTGGCGGATCCACCATGTGGCATAGGTGCTGAACTTGTGACCCCGGCGGTAATCAAACTTTTTCGCAGCCCGGATCAAGCCGATATTGCCCTCCTGGATCAGATCCTGGAAAGGAACGCCGCGCCCCATGTATTTTTTCGCCACGCTGATCACCAGCCGCGAGTTGGCAGTGATCAAATGCTCGCGCGCCGCCCAGCCATCTTCAATGTTTGTGCGATGGTCGTAGCGTTCATCTGCGCTGACCCTGATGCCTTCCCGGGCCAGTGTCTCGCGGGAAACACGCCCCTTCTCGATCCGCTTGGCAAGATAGACCTCTTCATCGGCAGTCAGCAGCGGGACCCGGCCCACTTCTTTCAGATACAGGCCAATCATGTCATCGGTGTCGATGTTGGCCAGGTAATTATCTTCCAGAGCGGCCCGATTGTCTTCTTCGATTTCTTCTTCATCCTCATCGATCTCAGCCAGTAGGCTGGCCTCAGAGGGTTCAATCGTGGTGTCATCATCGACATATGGAATCCCGGCGCTCAGCAAAGCAGCAAAAGCTTCCTCCAGCTTATCCACATCACGTTCCGCTTCCGGGAAAATCTGCAAAATATCATCAATCGTGACGTAGGTTTTTTCGCGTCCAAGCGCGATCAATCGTGCGACTGGAGAATAATCGCCGTCCTCATCACCAATATCATCTAAAACATTCTTATCTATCAAACCCATTCGTAATCGACCTCTATTTTATAATTTTTTGTGGTCAATCTCTGAATTTAGAATAACCAACCATTGTTAATCTTACATAAGATTATTCTGTGAAAATTATGTAATATATCTTTGTTCTTCTATAATCAGAATACTCCTAAAACGATTCCAAAGCAATAAACAAACCTGAGTGGTTGCAGCTCGATCAACAGAATCTACTCCAGCCAGAGACAAAAATATACCCACTCCTGGATGGTCAAACACCAGGAGCCTGCTTGGTCAAACTGGCGTAAACGTTGGGCTGTGGCAACAAAATTCCGGCTAATCTATTCCCTGCGCCGGAACTTATTTTCTGCTATGTCGGGTTGCTTTGTCCACTATACAACAAAAAAGGGGACAAAGTCAAGTATGAATTTCATTAGACATTTATCAGCAAAAATTGGGGGGGACCCCATAAAATTTCTACCGCAACAAAGATCAAAAACCGCACTTCCCAACCCATACTAACCTCTGCCAGCTGACTCCTGGCTGCCGGTGGTTATGTTAAAATTAGACCATCATGACAGCTCCAACACATCTTGAACCGATTCTCAAATCCCTGCCCGACAAACCCGGCTGCTACCTGATGAAAGACAAGGATGGTGTGGTCATCTATGTCGGCAAGGCGATTAATCTCAAGGCGCGGGTGCGTTCGTATTTCCACCAGAGCGCCCAGCACCCCCACCGAACCAGAGAACTGGTCAAGCGGATTGCCGATATCGAATGGATCGTCGCCGGGTCAGAGTTGGAAGCCCTGATCCTTGAAATGAATCTGATCAAAGAGCACCGCCCGCGTTACAACGTGCGTCTCAAGGATGACAAGCGATACCCCTATATCAAGGTCCACTGGGCAGACCCTTACCCCAAAGTCACCGTCACCCGTCAGATGACCAGCGACGGCTCGCGCTACTTTGGGCCGTATTACAGCGTTTGGGCGGTGCATAAAACCCTGGATGTGCTCCGCAAAATCTTCCCCTACCTGACCTGCGACCGGGAGATCACGGGCGAAGATACCCGCGCCTGCCTGTATTACGATATCAAGATGTGCAACGCGCCATGCATCGGCAAAGTCAACCAGCAAGAATACCGCCAGATGATCAACGATCTGTGCTCCTTCCTCAACGGCCGCACCGACGAGATCACCAGCCGCCTGCAGCTGGAAATGGAAGACCTCTCTGCCCAGATGCGCTTTGAGCAGGCGGCTGTCAAGCGAGATCAGCTGCGCGCCATCGAAGAGATTGTCAAGCGCCAGCGGGTCTTCGATACCGAATATATCGACTCCGATGTGATTGCGATTGCCCGCTCGGAGCGCGAAGCCTGTATCCAGATATTCTTCATCCGGGGCGGGAAGATGATTGGGCGCGAATATTTCCTGATGGAGGGCACCGATTCCGATGTCAATGATGAAGAAGTCCTTAGTGAATTTATCAAGCAGTTCTATGAGAAGGCCGCCACCATGCCCAAAGAGGTGCTCCTCCCCCGCGACATTGAAGAAGCGGCCATCATCCGCGCCTGGCTCAACCAGCGCGCCGACCAGAAAGTGGAGCTCAAAATCCCCAGCCGGGGCAAGAAGCGCGACCTGATCCGCATGGCGACCGAGAATGCCAGCGAGACTCTCTCCTCATTACATGAGCAGTGGAAGACCGACCGCCACCGCCAGACTGAATCCCTGGCAGAATTGCAGTCCGCCTTTGAAATGGATACCCCGCCCAACCGCATCGAGTGCTACGACATCTCCAACACCCAGGGCAAAGCGATTGTCGGCAGCATGGTGGTATTTGAACAGGGAATCCCCAGCAAAAAACTTTACCGCCGTTTCAACATCCGCAACGTCAGCGGACCAGACGACTTTGCCAGCATGGAGGAAGTCCTCCGCCGCCGGTTCAAACGCTGGCAGGCCGCTCAGGAAGAAAAGGACACCCCCGGCAAAAAACCAGATCCGTCCTTCTCCCGCCTGCCAGACCTGCTGGTGGTGGACGGCGGGAAGGGGCAGCTCAGCCGGGCAGCCCTGGTGCTGGAAGAATTCGACCTGCTCAATAAATTCCCTGTGGCCGGTCTGGCCAAGCAGAACGAGGAACTCTTCGTACACGGCCATCAGGCCAGCCTGCTGCTCCCCCGCAAATCGGAGGGCCTCTACCTCCTCCAGCGCATCCGCGATGAAGCCCACCGTTTCGCCATCACTGCCCACCGCAAACGCCGCTCTCGTGAGGGGATCACCTCAATCCTGGACGCTGTCCCTGGCATCGGACCGGCCAAACGCAAAGCCCTGTTGTCGCATTTCGGCTCCTTCGACAAAATTAGAAATGCCAGCGTGGACGAATTGGCTCAAGTCCCTGGCATCAATGAAACCCTGGCGCACGCCCTGAAATCCCACCTTTCGTAACCAAGAGAGACTATGGATCAACCGCTAATATCCTGGCTGCTCAAATCAGAGAACCCCTTGATTTTCCCGCCTCCAGTTGCTGCTGAATTATTTTCTCAACCGGGAAGGGCGATTCATAACCAAAGACCTTTCAAATCCAGCCCACAAAGATTTGCCGTAAACCAGATTTCCCTTCACCTGGACGATCACTGTGATGGAGATCCTGTACCCTTTCAGCAAGATGGGCCTGGGCAATCATCCCCGGCTGCCACGCGCCTGGCAAATCCTGCAAAGCAAGAAAGATGCGGATGTCCGGTACATCCTTGATAATGCCCCGGGACAGGCGCTGCTCAAGCCGGGCAAGCGTGGCGAAGCCAATAAGCGGATTACCTTCTACGCCATGCTAACAAAGAAACTTTGCACCACACAGGAGACCGCATGAACACAGAAGACACCCAGCGAAACGATCAAGCCAGAGAACAATGGGATCAGAAAGCCGAATTCTGGGACAACCTCCACGGTGATGGGGGCAACCGCTTTCACCGCGAACTGGTCAGCCCGGCGGTGGAACACTTACTGGCCATCAAGCCCGGAGAGCAGATCCTCGATATCGCCTGCGGCAGCGGGGTGATGGCCCGCCGCATGGCTGCCTTGGGCGCAAATGTCACTGCCGTGGACTTCAGCCCCGAGTTAATTGCCCGCGCTCAGGCCCGTAAGCAGGTGCGCGGCAACCCGGTGCAATACCAAGTGGTAGACGCCACCGATGAACAAACCCTTGCACACTTGGGTGAAGGCCGCTTCGCCGCAGTCACCTGCACCATGGCGCTGATGGATATGCCTGTGGTTGCACCTCTCTACCGGGCAATTGCCCGGCTGCTCAAACCAGATGGGCGCTTTGTATTTGCCACCTCGCACCCGGCTTTCAACTCCAACAACCCTATCTTCCTGACTGAAGTGGAAGATCAGGATGGCAGGTTGATCCAGGCGAACTACCTGAAAATCAGCGCCTATCTTAATATCCCCCCGGCGCTGGCGGTTGGTGCGGATGGAGAACCCAGCCCACATCACTACTACCACCGCCCTTTGTCAGAACTGCTCGGAGAAGCCTTCAAAGCCGGCTTGGTGCTGGATGCGCTGGAAGAACCAGCCTTTTCTCCAGATGCAGATGCGCGTCCCCTTTCCTGGAGCAGCTATCCCCAAATTCCACCGATCCTTGCCGGGCGATTTAAATTAAAATAGGTCTCCGTCCCTGCGGTTTCAATCATTCCAGTTAGAAAGGTCTCTTCCCAAAAACTCAGCCAGTTCTTCATTCCACGGACGGTAGAAATCCAGCAAAATCTGGCGGGTATCCGCCCGCATCGGAGGGTACTGCCAGGGTGTGCGCGCACCGTAGAAGGTCAACTGGCGCAATTTGGCTGGTAAATGCTTTGTTCTCAGCGGTTTTCGGAAAAACCACTGGTACACCGGGTTCTCCCACACAGCCGCCGGGTTGAACTTCTCGGTCATTTCAGGGGAATAGAAATCCGGGTCCACACCAAGGAACTCGAAAACTTGCCTGTAAAACAACTCAGGAGACAGGATTAAATCTTCAAACACCAGTACCAGTAAGTTTTCTCTCGCAAATAAGTCCAGGTACCGGCGGATATACTGGATATAAGTTCCCCGGCTGAAGTAACCCAGCCGGTCCGGATGGTAGGTGGACTCCAGCGAAATCTCCACCGCTTGTTCAAAAGTGTGGTACTCTGAAAGGCTGCGCCGGTTGTCCCAATACTGTGAATATGCCCGCTCGACTGGATGCCGCACGGTCAGGATCAGCTTTACCCCGGGCAGCAGCCGCTGGATGCGGGAAGGGGCGATTGGATGGCAGATATACCCAGGGGATGCCTCCCCCACTGCGAGATGGCCGGAATTCGCATCCGCAAAATTCCGCTGATATTCCTCCACTCCCTGATCATATGTGGCCTGCAAGAAAAAGTAATTTACCTCTTTCTGTGCCGGCATAAAAACCTGGGGGTGTTCTCGCAGTACGTGATAAAGCGAGGTGGTTCCGGCTTTCTGCGAACCAATGATCAGGAAGTTCGGCAGCATCATTTCTCTATCCCTCAAAGCCATCCATGTAAAGGACAGCCATCTCTTCCAGAGTCATCCCTGGCGGGCGGCCGGAGAGGCGGTCCTGCCGGTTAGGGGGGAACAAACGCGGCAGGCAGTATCGCAGATTGTCATTCGGGTATACCGCACAATCTCCCAGCGGACGGGAGCGCCCGCCAAACGCTGCTTTGATCCCCAAGGTGGGCAGCAGCGTATCCATCCACATTGGGCAGGACTCGTTCGGCCAGGAGAGGACCTGGGCATCTACCCCCATATTGGCCTTGATCTCGCTCACTGATTGGGAGAGGTCCCGGAAGCCAAAATCCTGGTCATGATCCGCCAGCGGCAGGTGATATTCGCTGTGCGTACCAATTGAGAAAGTCCCCGACTCCATCGCCCAATTAAACTTGTCCCAGCACAGGTTATCCGGGCAGGCGGCTGTTTCGTGGGCTTCCATCTGCATCGTCCAGATCAGGCTGATGAAATGCATCCCGGTATCCTGGAGTACCGGCACCATCCGGTCGATCGAATCCATCGACGCCGCGCCCGAATCAGTGGTCAGGATCACGCTGCGGGCGGGAAGCTGGAGCGTGCCGTCCAGGTAGCCAATTAACTCATCAGCGCTGACCGCCCAGACATCATTTTTTTGGAACCATTCCATCATCCAGACAAAGGTCGGCGGATCCATCGAGTAAGCGCCGTCATAAAACCAATAATGGTCGCCATGGAATTCCAGCGGAAGGGCTTTGCTCGCCACCCCGTAGCGGTCGATCAATGCCAACCGTTGCTGCTGGCGCGCGCTCAGGGCCGGGGCTGGGGTCTCGGTAGGCGCGGAGGTGGCTGTCGGGCTAACGGCTTCCGGTTCCGGGGTGTTGGTGTGCGTTGGGACGATCGTACTCACCGGTTTGGGAGTCGGTGTGGGGAGAGGCATCTCATCCGGCCGGCGGCAGGCAGTCATCAGCGGCTCAAGGCCGAGTCCGGCGAGGGATAAAGCGGCTAATTTTATGAAATCCCGCCGGTTGAATATGCGATGTGATGTTGGCATGTTTTTTTATTCTCCAATGCCCTGAATTATACCCCGCCAGCTTGACAGGGACATCACTTAACCGTAAACTATCTACATGGAAACAGCGTTATACCTGATCGATATTGAGGCGACTGCCATGATGCTGATCTTCTCCATGATGATGATGGAGATGGAAATGCAAACCCACACCCGGGCAGCCCGTATCCGGTAGATCACTCCTGCCGGTATTTAGAAGCTGCCCAAACGGGCAGTTTTTTATTTTAGATATACCAATCTCATTTATAGACGAAACTGGCCTAAACAACTAAAATACATCGCAATCATTCTGAGGAGACAAGACAATGACAAATGATCCCAAACACATCCTGGTGGCAGTCGCCTGGCCGTATGCCAGCTCTGAGATCCATGTCGGTAACATCACCGGTTCATATTTGCCAGCCGATATCTTTGCCCGTTACCACCGGTTGAAGGGCAATCATGTGCTGATGGTCTCTGGCTCCGATGCCCACGGCACGCCAATCACCGTCAAGTCTGATGCCGAAGGGATTTCACCAGAGGAAGTATACCAACGCTACCATGCTGGTTTTCTGGATCTCTTTCAGAAACTCGGCCTGCATTACGACCTGTTCACCTCCACCCACACCGAGAACCACACCAAGGTGGCCCAGAGCATTTTCCTGGCCCTTAAAGAGAACGGATACCTCTACACAGAGACCCAGAGTCACTGGTACTCAGAGAGTGAGGGGCGCTTCCTGCCCGACAGGTATGTGGAAGGCACCTGCTACCTGTGCGGCTACGACCAGGCCCGCGGCGACCAGTGCGACAACTGCGGCAATCTGCTTGAGGCCAACTTGTTGATCGAACCGCGCTCAAAGAACGACGGCTCGACCCCGGTATTGAAAGAAACCGAACACTTCTACCTGGACCTGTCCAAGCTGGAACCCGGGATCATTGAATTCCTGGAAGCGCGTGAAGAACGCATCCGCCCCAATGTGCTGCGCCAATCCCTCGGGCAGATCAAGGCTAATCCTCTGCGCGGGCGCGCCATCACCCGAGACCTGGACTGGGGCATCCCTGTGCCGGTGGAAGGCTGGAAAGGCAAGTGCCTGTACGTGTGGTTTGAGGCTGTGATCGGGTATCTCTCTGCGGCCATCGAGTGGGCCCAGCTCAATGGCGATAAAGATGCCTGGCACAATTGGTGGTACAACCCCGATGCCCAGGCTTACTACTTCATCGGGAAAGACAACATCCCCTTCCACGCCGTGATGTGGCCGGCACAGTTGGCCGGGGCTGGTGAATGGTTTGGCAAAATCTTTGAAGAAAAAGAAAACACCCAACTGACCCTGCCCTACGATGTCCCTGCCAACGAATTTCTAAATATGCAAGACCAGAAGCTCTCTGGCAGCCGCGGCTGGGCGGTGTGGGGGCTGGATTTTCTCTCCCGCTACCAACCAGATGCCCTGCGCTTCTACCTGACGATCAACATGCCTGAAACCAAAGACGCCAACTGGGACTGGGACGATTTCGTCACCCGCAATAACTCCCAGTTGGTCGCCACCTGGGGCAACCTCGCCAACCGGGTGCTTTCCTTTGCCCACAAACACTGGGAGGGTCACATCCCCACCCCTGGGGAACTCACCGCTGAAGACCAGGCTCTTGTGGATCGTGTAGAAAGAGGATTCGAGACTGTCGGCGATTTGCTCGACAAGGTCAGGCTGCGCGCCGCTTTACTGGCGGTAATGGAACTGGCCTCGGAGGTCAATAAATATTTGGATGAGGCCGCCCCTTGGTCTGCGGTTAAGACGGATAAACAGCGCGCCGCTACGATCGTCTATACTGCCTTGCAGGCCATCGACCACCTCAAAACACTTTTTGCCCCCTTCCTGCCTTTCTCCAGCGAGCAGCTGCATACCTATCTTGGCTATCGCCAGCCGCTGTTCGGCGAACAGTTCACCCAGCCAGTGACCGATGCACAGGGCGAGCATATCACTTTGCACTACAAACCCGCCGATGCCTCCGGGCGCTGGCAACCTGTCAAACTGGAAGCCGGAAAACCATTCCTCCAACCCCACCCGTTGTACCAGAAGCTCGATCCCAAAGTGGCCGAGGAGGAACGCGCCCGGCTGGGATAAACCATAAACCTTCAATCAATCGCCAACACCCCATGCGATCAGCTTCGGGGTGTTTTTCTTTTCCCAATCGTACCGTGGTTTCAAGATCTTGATATAAAAATAAATCTCCATTTTGGTTATGCAACCTTTTGCCGCCTTCTCCGTATATGCATATAGAAACACGCCAAAAATGTGAGGTTTGCCCCAAAAAACCTTACACAGAGATTTTTTGTAAACGGAGGTATATCATGGGCTTAATCAAAGCAATTGTCGGGCTGATCACCGGGATCATCGGTCTGGTCGTCGGGATTGTCGGAGCTGTACTCGGCCTGGTGGGTGGGATTATTGGGATCGTGGTCGTCGCCCTGATCATCGGCCTGATCCTGCTCCCCATCGGCATCCTGATCGCCATCTTCTGACACATCCGGCTGACCAACCCACTCAGAAAAACAAACGGCCCCAAAACTGGGCCGTTTGTGATTTAATTAACATACATCCAGGGTATGCCGGCAGAATTATTGATCCGGCCAAGAATTTTTTAGGAGATAATATGCCAAAAGTATCGATCAACACACCTGCACCGGATTTCACCTTGCCGGATTACACCGGACAACCGGTGACACTCAGCAGCTATCAAAACCGTAAAAACGTGCTGCTGGTCTTCAACCGCGGCTTCATGTGACCATTCTGCCGCGCGCACATGGCGCAGTTGCGCCAGGACTACCAAAAATTTGTCCAACAGGAGATCGAGATCATTGTCGTTGGACCAGAGGATGAATGTGCTTTTGCAAAGTACTTCACAGAACAAGATCTGCCCTTTACCGGCCTGCCAGATCCCAAATCCAGCGTGCTCAAACTTTACGGCCAGGAGGTCAACATCTTCAAACTGGGACGCATGCCCGCAATGGCGGTGATCGACAAACAAGGCATTGTCCGCTTTGTGCATTACGGTCACAACATGGCAGATATCCCCAAGAATGAAGAAATCTTGACAACTTTGAAGGAAATGGCCGCCTCTGAATAATCCTGCTGATAAAATAGGTCCAGCCGATCCAACCATCAGGCGATCAAACCACGAACGAACAACGAGGTTAGTATGCACGACCCTGAAGTATTAGCCAATGTTTTTTCCCGCAACCAATGGGTGATTGGTGAACAAACCAAAGGCCTGACCCATGCCGACAGCCTGCTGCAACCTGAGCCGCGCGGCAACTGCCTCAACTTCATCCTTGGTCACATGCTGGTTCACCGTGAGAAAGTGATGGAGATGCTCGACCTCAAGCCTTTGCTGACTAAGGAGCAATTCCAGCGCTACGACTTCGGTGCAGACCCTGTGCTTGAAGATGGCCCCAAACTGATCCAACTGGATGAACTACTGGCCATGCTGGAAAAATCTGCCGCAATGTTGGTCGAGGCGGTCAAAGCCCTGGCCCCCGATGATCTGGAAAGAGATGTCAAGCTCGGTTCAAACACGGCCACACTCGCCCAGCGGATCGAATTCTTCGGCTGGCACGATACCTACCACGCCGGTCAGACCGAGTATCTGCGCCAGCTAGCCGGCACGGATGACAAGGTGGTCTAATGCCCGAAAAGCAGCATTACCTCTATCAGTTTCTGCCCGCAGACAGGCCGGACCTGGCCAGGAACCCAGACGCCTGGACCAAAGCCGATAACCAGATCGCCGCTGACCATTTTAATTATCTGAAACAAGCCCTGGAGGATAGCATCCTCATCTTTGCCGGCCGTTCGCTGGACGGGATCGGCCCTGCTGTGGTGGTCTTTGAAGCCGGCAGTCAGAAGGAAGCTCGCAGCTTCATGCGGGCAGATCCTTTCATCAAACACAGCCTGTTTAGCGCTGAACTGCATCTCTTCCGGGCAGCCCTGGTGCGGGAGCCGTGAACCGAGGTTGTCATGCGGTTATCCAACCGTGAAGTCAAACACATATTGCACCTATACCCCAGTGAAATCCAGGATATCTGCTGCGGCGTCCGGGAGAGTGTCTTCAGCACCGTGCCCAATGTCTGGGAGCGCCCCAAAATGGGTGGATTGGCTTACTTCAAGCAAGAAAATTCCACCCCGCTCAAGGGCATGATCTGCCATCTGATGCCAGCCGCAGAACGGGTGGAGATCGGGTTTATTTTCGGCGCCTTCATGCCCGACCCCGTGAATCTGCTTAAAGGGAAACAAAAGGCCAAGCGCATCCTGACCCTCACCCGCTATCAAGATGTTCCCTGGCAGGCCCTCGAGGATTTGATCCACGAGGCTGCGATCATCGATCCGACTAAGTTTTCCTAAACTGCCCGATTACCAAAAAGTATAGGCTGCCCCATCGACTTTTGGGCAGCCTTTTTGTTCAATATCTCCCTCTGATCTTGAAATCGGAGAGTTTGAAAAAACGAGAAACGTGATTTTTCAAACCCTTAAATTCACTTAGCCTTATGGCCGATTGAATCAGTCCCAACCATAACTGCCGCCACTGCAAGGGATTTCCTCACCATCCACGATCACATATGTGGTCCAAAAATGGTCATCGACATCATCATTGAAGGCCTGGAATACATCTGCCTCCGGGGAGGCCATCTTAGCCTTCCAATCGTTGTGTGCCCTCAGGCGGGAGAAATGGAAGCTCTGCCAGGTGTAGTTGCTGCGGGGATGATCTGGATAATCGTAATTCTCATGGAAGGCGGCAAGACAGGCGATCGAACCGGCAATCACCTCTTTTTCCTGCGCGGTCTGGCTGGTTTCATACAGCTTAGAAAGCGCCGGGACAGCGTCCTCTGAGAGAGAGGCAAGATAGGCGATATCCACTACAGTTGAGTAGCTGCGCTCGTCGTAGGTCTCGTTGAGGCCACTGCCCTCTGCCATCCGGGCGATATTCCGGCGGACGATAAACCCGTCCACATTGATCACATCCAGGGTGACAATAAAACCCATCCCGGCGATCAGAGCCGCCAGGGCAAAAAACCGCTGCTTTCCGAACAACTCCAGCAAACTGACCGCCAGCAGCAACGCCCCCAGCCAGAAGATAAACACATGGGTGTAGGTCCGCAGGCGGGTAAAGCCGTACGCCGATTCGTACAGCAGCAACCGCTGAAAAGAAGAGACCAGGATCACGCTCACCAGGGCGAACAACACCAGACCCATGATCGAGAACAGTTTCTGGTGACCGGCTTGCTCCCGTTTAGCAATGAAGGACAGCCCAACGAACAGCAGCAGGCTGAAGACCGCCACCGCGACCAGTTCGCCAAAGCCGCGGCGGGCGTATTCAGCGTAGGTGTATCCATTGATGCTGATCATCGTCTCCCCGCCGAAGAAATACTGGAACTGGATGCTGACAAACGCCAGGAAGAGCAAATTAACGCTGGCAAGGACGATGATCGTCTCAGTGATCCCTAAAAAGCGCGGCAGCCAGCGTTTTTCGGTATCCAACTCGGCATCGTGATCCTTGTAGAAGGCATGCATCAAGACCCCCAGCAACAGATAGGCAATAATCCAGATCAGAATCCCCCGGACGATGTACTCGCCCAGGTTTTCAATATTGAAGATATCCAGGAAATTCTCGAAAGCATCGCCGAAGATCGGGTCCGCCTCCGCCAGCATGGCGGCGAAGATCAGCACGATCGGCAGGGCAATCAACAGGCCGCGCACCACAGCCAACGACCTACGCAATCCCTCTCTGGGCGCCCCCCCCGCATTCTCCTGTTTGGGCTGGCTGCTGAATACGGCGATCTGGCGGAAAAGGGACTCGAACCCAAGCATGAACCCGCCTTTGATATAGTCCGCAAAGCTGTACTGCCAATACTTTCCTCCCTGGAATGACCTGGCAATGATCCCCAGAATAGTCACTGACGCCACCACATTGAGGAAGATGGTCATTGGTTCCGCCCGGACGACAGTCATCACGGTGAAGAAAACCAGCGGGATCAGCAGCCAATAGATGCTTTTCGCAGGCTGGATACCCTGGTGGCGGGCCAGCAGGAATCCCCCCACGGTGATCGCGGTGAGATAAATGAATATCGAGATCCCGGGAACCTTGTCCCAGAACATATAGTCAAACAGCCATCCCAGCGCCAGCACCGCCCAGATGTAAGTCGATTTGCGCTTCAGGATAAAATCTGGGGCTTTGTTTTCCTCGATTTTTATGTCTTCGGTCATCATAGTGACTCCTTGTGTGTTATCTTCCCCAAGATTGGGTTTTATGATTTGGTACGAACCCCATCCCGTCTGCTGCGCATACACCCTTCCCCTTTAGAAAGCGAGGGGCACCAAAGATGTACAAAGCTGGTAAAGGGTTGAAGATTATATATCTAACTTGATTCTAGTGGAAAATCATGAAGAGAGAAACCATTCAGGGGGAGAAACTTAAGCACCTGAGTGCCTGACATGACCCGCCCCAAATTTAATCCCTGACAAGCGAGAGACCCATCATTTCCCCAAGTTGCTCCCTGGGTGATGTATCATCTTTCTCCACACCCATTTCCAATCCCAATACTCAATACCCGGCTTCCACAAATCCAGCCTGCTGTTTGTCTACTCGCTTGAAACTTTCAAGAACAAATAAAAAAGTGTAACCTTTTGTAACCTTTTGTAACCTTTTCGTACCTTGACATTTATACCAGGGCATTTAGCACCTGCGCATCAAGCTGTAAATACAATCAAACGCACTGGAAATCACCTCAGTGCGTTTCATTTCCCCAATCATTAGGTTTGGGGTCTGTCATCTTTAAGCGTTTGCTGCCCAAACTCTACTTGATTCGATTCTTAAGCGTGTTCACCCCAAAGCTGATACCAAAGATCACCGTCAGGGTGAGCACCACCGCTGACCCTGAAGCCACGTTGGCATAATAAGAGGCATAAAAGCCAACGATGGCTGAGATCACCGCAAAGAGCACGCTCAAACCGATGATTGCCGGTAACCGCCGGGCAAGCTGGGAAGCCGCTGCTGCGGGCGTGATCAATAATGCCAGCACCAGCACCACCCCCACCACCTGGATCGCTGAAACCACGGTCAGCGCAATCAGCATCAACAAGCCGTAGCGCACCAGTTCCGGGGAGAGGCCGATGGCAATCGAATGGCTGGGATCGAACGAGGTCACCAGTAATTCCTTGTAGAAAACAAATATCACTGCCAGCACGATCACCATGATCACCAGCATGATCGTCAGATCGCCAGTTGAAACTCCTAGGATATCGCCGAACAGGATATGGGTCAGGTCCTGGTAGCTGGTTACCCGGCTGAGCATCAGGATCCCCAGGGCAAAGAAGCCGGTGAAGATCACCCCAATGGCGGTATCCTCTTTGATCTCCCCTCTGCGTGAGAGCCAGCCAATCCCTGCAGCCACAATGACTGCCATCCCCAGCGCGCCGAAGAACAGGCTGGTACCGGTAATATATGCCAGCACGATTCCCGGCAGAATGGCATGCGCCATGGCATCCCCCACAAAGGACATCCCCCGCCAGACCACAAAAGCACTCAGCACCGCACAGGCGATCCCCGTTAAAATGGCCGCCGCCAGACCGCGCATGATGAAAGCATAGCTCAGCGGCTCAATTATCCATTCAACCATTGGCTCAGGTCCTTTTGTTTGTGGAACTCAAATCCATAGGCGCGGGCAATGTTCTCGGCGGTCAGCACTTCGTCCACCGCCCCGTCTGCAATCACCTGCCGGTCAATGAATACCGCCCGGCAGAAATGCACCGGCAAAATCCCCAGATCATGCGTGCTGGTGATTGCAGCTTTACCCTGCTCGCACAACTCTTCCAGCAGGTGGAAGATCAACTCCTGGGTGGCGATATCCACATGGTTAAGCGGCTCATCCAACAGCAGCAGATCGGCGTCATGAGCAATCGCCCGCGCCAGCATCACTCGCTGCTGCTGCCCGCCAGAGAGATCACCCACCTGCCGCTCAGCCAGACAGTCAATTTCCAGCCGCTTGAGAGCTGCTTCCACCCTGTCGTGATCCTCTTGTCTTGGTCGTTTGACCCACCCCAGATGCGCATAGCGCCCCATCATCACCACCTCGCGCACGCTGACCGGGAAGCTCCAGTCAACCTGACTGCGCTGCGGCACCAGCGAGATGCGATGTTTGCAGGCAGTTGCCGGATTGCCATACACCTCAATCGTTCCAGCCTGGATCTTCTCCAACCCGGCGACAAGTTTTATCAGCGTAGATTTCCCCGCCCCGTTGGGACCAACCAGGGCAATATTTTCACCAGGATGGATCACCAGGTTTATATTTTCCAGCACCCTGTGGTTCAATTGAGGATATGAAAAATTCACTCCCGTTACCAATAGGGCTGGGGTATCCGCAATCGCAGGGGTGTCACATGGTTTCCCGTAATCCAGCAATTTTGTGACCATAATCCTCTATCCGTGTGACTCAGTGATCATCTAAAGCAGGATTGGGTCAGTTTGCCAACCCGGCCACAATCTGATCAGTATTGTACCGCAGGTAACCCAGGTAAGTGTCGCCTGGCTCTCCTGCTTCGGCCAGAGATCCTGTCAGCAATGTAATGATCTGCACCGCACCACCAACTTCCTCAGCCAGCGCTTCTGCCAGGTTCTGCATCCCCTGTCCTGCTGTTTCCCCGATGAAGATCGCCCGCACATCCTCTGCTTTCATCAACCCGGCTAGTTCTGCCACTTCGCCGGCCGAGGCACCGCCAGTATCCGAGGTGCTGGGTATCACGGCTCCGATGATCTGATATCCGTACTCCTCGGCAAAATAGCCAAGGGAATGATGGTCAGTAACAATTTTACGTTCTTCTTCTGGGATTTGGGCTGTTTGCTGGCGGATGTACGCATCCAAAGCATTCAGCTCCACACTATAGGCGGCGGCATTCTCATTGAAGCCCACTGCATTTACCGGGTCAGCTTCCGACAGCACTCGGGCAATATTTTCCACCCACACAATCACATTATTGGGATCCACCCAGAAATGCGGATCACCTGCTGTGTGATTGTCTTCCTCTTCCTGCTCGTCATCCCTGTGGTCTGCGTATTGATCATCGCCAAAGGGTAATGGGTCAATACCAATCGAAACTGACGCCACTACGCCGGTGGCAATATCGTCAATTGCCTCGACCAGCATTTCTTCCAGGTCCAACCCGTTAATGAACACCACATCAGCGGTTTCAATCGCAGCCAAATCCTTCGGCGTGGGTTCGAAGCTGTGCGGGTTCTGGCCAATCCCCACAATCACAGTCAGCTCGATCATATCGCCGCCAATGTTGGCGACCACATCCCCAATTATGCTGGTGGTTGCCACCACAGCGAGCTTACTGTTGTCTTGCTGTGGTTCGGCACCGCAGGCAGCAAGCAGAATCAGTCCAATGACCAACAGAAAGATGATGTACCAAAATTTCCTCATTTTATCCTCTCAAACTGAGAATTTGTATCAAAATTCCTGAAAACGCCCAGCTCCTGTTAACATAAACGATACTTGGTCTCAATTACTAGAGTGGGATAGAGGGCAGAATCTTACCGGCAGTACTCGCATTCTCCATAGAGCTCGAGCAAATGACCACTGATCTTGATCTTGTGCCTTAATACCAATTCATCCAGCAGCCCTTCGATTTCGCAGTCATCAATTTCGATCACTCGTTGACACTTAGGGCAGATGATATGGGCATGATGTCCATTTTCTGGCATCACAATATAATGCGGGGTGCCCGGACGCAGGTAGGTTGGCCGGATAATCGCCAGTTCTGTCAGCAGGTCCAGGGTACGAAAAACAGTTGCACGGCCAATTGGATCTTTCCCCAATGAAGCGCGTTCCAACACCTCAGCAGAGGTAAGATGGGCGTCATCCCGGCACAAAATTTCCAGCACCATGCGCCGGGCATTGGTTAGCTTATAACCAGCGTTTTTCAACCGCTGTATCGCAGTATCCAGCAAGATTTCTCCTGTCAAATTCACCGCCTAATTGATACTTACTCTCAGTATTATATCATTGATGGTTTCTAAAACCAAATAAACGAAAACACCTCAATCCACCTGAATGGAAAGCCACACCAGGCGGATTGAGGTGTATTTTTCGTTCAGTTTAATTACTGAAGCAGGCTCAGCAAATACGGAACAACCATCAACAAAACCATGAAGACCGCAAAGACTGAAAACAGGATTTGGTTGAGGCTTTTTTTCCTCTTGACTGGCTCTTTACTACGGGGTGCGGACCCCTTTTTCTTCTTTTGTGCCATTCTGATTACTCCTCACTTTGAAATTAACCCTCATATTGTACCAAAAAGTGAACCAACTGCAGATTGGATTTACAAATTTCTAAGGAAAATAACCGGATGAACAAATCATCACCTGATGATTCGGAATAAAAACAGCGCAGAGAAAGTGTTCTGATTACGAAAACAATCAATAGATCAAATCCACTTCCCTATCACCATTAATTTCAATAAGGTACAATTACGGTACAACTACCATGGAGGTACGTTCCATTATGTCCACAAAGTCAAATCGATCTGATTTTCCCCCTGAAAGTAAATGGAATCCCAAAGCGATTTACGCCGACTGGAAAGCCTTTGAGGCTGATTTTGAAGCCGCCCAAGCCGATCTCTCCAGGCTGGCCGCATATAAAGGCCGCTTCAAGGAAGGCCCATCCACGGTGGCTGACTTTTATCAAGAATGGGAATTGCAACTGCCACGTGCCTTAAAAATGATGACCTTCGCTCATTTTGCCATGGCTGTTGATAAATCAGACCAGGAACCTAAAGCCTACGTGGGGCAAATCATGGGCTTGATGAGCCAGGCCGCCGCGATGACCGCCTTTGTTGAACCCGAATTACTTCAAATCGGCGAAGAAATCCTTAAATGGACCAGACAAGAACCCCGGTTGGAGAAGCATTACCACCTGTTCCACAATTTGATACGGATGAAGGAACACACCCGCTCTTCCGAGGTCGAGGAAATCCTCGGCTTGCTCCAGGATACTTTCCGGCAGATTACACAGACTGCAGATGAATTGGCTGAAACTGACATAAAATTCTCACCCGCCTTAAGTACCGATGGGAAAGAATTCCCTGTTACCCAGGGTTTGTTGGACAAGAATGCGACCAACCCCGACCGGGAAGTGCGGCGCACCGCCTGGGAAAGCTTTTGTGATGGCTACAAATCACATATCAACACCTTTGCCAGCAACTACCTGGCCTACGTCAAAGCCCAGGTCTTCAATGCCCGCGTGCACGGTTACAGCTCAGTATTGGAGTCGCAGTTAAAACCCTTCAACGTGCCGCTAGAGGTCTTCCACAACCTGATTGACACCTTTAAGGCCAACCTGCCCACCTGGCACAAATACTGGGACGTGAAACGCCGCGCCCTGGGAGTTGATCAAATCCATCCCTACGATATCTGGGCGCCGCTGAGCAAAAATCCGCCAGAGATCAGTTTTGGAGAAGCAGTTGAAATGATCACTGAAGGGAACAAAGAACTTGGAGAGGAATATGTCTCAATCCTTCGCAAGGGCTGCCTTGAGGACAACTGGGTAGACTGGGCCCCGAATAACACCAAAAGCCAGGGCGCTTTCTCCACCCTTGGCAAAGAAAATCTGCCCCCTCTGATCATGATGTCTTTTACCAATGATATCTCGGCAATGTCCACCCTCTCGCACGAGCTGGGACACTCCATGCACGCCTATTTCACCAACAAAAACCAACCCGAAATCTACGCCACATATGGTTCCATGGCCCTGGCCGAGACCGCCTCCAACACCAACCAGGCCATGACCCGCAACTACCTGCGTCAATCACGCGCTGACGATGTCGAGTTCCAGTTGGCCTTGCTGGAGGAGGCCATGGACAACTACCACCGCTACCTGTTCCAGATGCTCAACCTGGCCGCCTTTGAATTGGAAGTCTACACCCGGGCAGAGCAGAACAAGCCGCTTTCAGCTGGAATCCTGCAAGACATCATGAAAGAAATTTATGCCGCTGGCTATGGCGACACGATGACAGACGACCCTGAGCGCACCGCCACCACCTTTGCCCAATTTGGCCATCTCTACATCCCCTTTTACACTTTCCAGTACGCGGTGGGCATCTCGGCTGCCGATCTACTGACTTCCAGGATCAAAGCCGGAGAACCAGGGACAGCAGCCAACTATCTCAAGTTCATTTCTACTGGCACCTCTATGTACACCATGGACCAGTTCAAACTGGCGGGGGTAGATATGACCTCACCAGAGCCGGTGAAGGCTGCCTTTGGCGTACTGGCCAGCATGGTCGATCAGATCGAAGAACTGACCAGTTAGGCAGACGCTTGCAAACAAATTGGGCGGCCTACCTGAGCTTATCTCAGCCAGCCGCCCTTTCTATTTTTTGGCATTTAATCCACCCAGAAACCCGGGGCGAAAGGAAAAACTTCTGAGTAAAACCCTGGTTGGGCGATGCCTGGCAGATCTAATCTGATCCATGATCTTTGCCAAACATATGGGTTTCCGCCGGAGTGACAAGACCATCATCAAGTGTGCAACCCTCAGCACAAACAATCGTATATACTAATAAACAAAACTTGGCTTTGACCATATTTTTACAAGGAGAAGGTATACATGGTTTCAAGAGAAAACAAACGTGATATCGGTTGGGGCATCCTGCTGATCACCTTCGGGATTGTCGCCCTGCTCAATCTTTTCGTTAGCATCTCCGACTGGATGATCGTTCTGATCCTGGCAGGCGGTGGGTTGGTCAACCTGGCGCTGTTCCTCACCGACCGCAAGGATTGGGTCCTGCTGATTCCGGCCTATATCTTATTGTCGGCTGCCCTGATCACCGCAATCGTCTCCCTCGATCTATTGCGCGGCACGATCATCGCCCCGGCAGTACTGATGCTGGTCGCCCTGCCTTTCTTTGTGGTCTTCCTGTTCAACCCAAAAGAAAACTGGTGGGCGCTGATCCCCTCCTGGGTGATGGTCTCCATTGGGCTGATGGTCTTCCTGCTTGGACTCAACCTCCTGCCTGGCGGGGTCGTCCCGCTATACATCCTTGGCAGCATTGCCCTTCCATTTCTGGTGGTTTTCTTCCTCAACCGGGATAATTGGTGGGCGCTGATCCCGGCCTGGTCGCTGCTCGCCATCGGAATGATGATCTTCCTGATCGATACCCGCATCCTGCTGAACCTAGCCATTCCAGCCTACATCATGTTTGCCATTGCGATTCCCTTCTTTGTGGTCTTCCTTAACAACCGCAAGCAAAACCGCTGGGCACTGATCCCCGGAGGGATCCTTGGCGTGATTGGTCTGGGCTTTTTTGCCGGCACCAATCTGGCAAAATATATCATCCCGGCTGTATTGATCTTGTTTGGCGGTTGGGTTCTGGTAAGCTCATTTACTAAAAAGGAATAACCCCAGATGGATCCGAGTTTAGAAACCCGCGTTGGCGCCCTTTTGCGCCAGCGCGGTCTGACCTTTGCCGCCGCTGAATCTTGCACGGGCGGGTTGGTCGGGCACCGCATCACCAATATCCCGGGGTCGTCAGATTACTACCTCGGCAGCATTACGGCCTATGCCTATGAAGCCAAAGTGCGCCTGCTGGGGGTGAAATGGGATACCCTCAATGCTCACGGGGCAGTCAGCGACGAGGTGGTTATCGAGATGGCCGAAGGGCTGCGGAAGATGTTGGATGCCGATATCGGGGTCTCGATCAGCGGGATTGCCGGACCAGGCGGCGGCACGCCCCAAAAACCCGTCGGGCTGGTTTATTTCGGTCTCAGCACGCCAGAGAAATCCATCTCCACACATCGTATCTTCAGCGGAGACCGGCTGGCGGTTAAACAGCAAGCCGCCGACTTTATCCTCTCATGGCTGCTGGAAGAATTGCAACAGGTGGGTGAAACAGAATAACCTCATCCTCAATACCCCCTCCCCTGACGAAATAGACTGGCAGGCATAAAACTGAAGCACACCAGGCGGAATACATAAAAAACAATCCCAGGGTCGGCGTAGTGATTTTCTTGTTGGCCTTTGCCTTTTTCTCTCTTTCCTGCGGAGCGCTCGATTCCTTTCTTTGCATGGTTACCGGCGGAGAAATGATTGAAGATGACTTCCTGTCAGGAAGACCATATAACCCATTCAATTCTGATTATCGCAGCGGCGCGAGAGGTATTGACATAGAAGATTATAACGCCTGGCGAAGCGGCGAGACTGCCAACTATCCGACAAGCCAACCCGAAGAGGGTAATACTAACCAGAGTGAATAGCTTGTTGAAGCAATCAAGGAATGCCAGGCTGCACCTTCCATGTACCGGGTTGAGTTCGCCAACAAGAATAACGATGGGTCAAATGAAACTAAAGAAGCATGCCAGGGCGATTTCGTCTTGGAAAATTTCTTCTCGCAAGATTTAGTATTCAACTAATACAGGATCTGGGATAATGGTGCAATGCAATCAGCAGGCTGGCGCTCCTATGGCCCATTAACTCCAGGGGAGAATATTGGAGACCGTCTCCATTTTGGCACACAGCATTGGGCAGATGGAAGCCCGGGCTCCGTCGAGACATATCCCCATCTGTTCGTGTACTTCTCAGGTTTCGAGTGCAGAAGCTTGATCACGGAAGAGAATCAGGAGACTTGGAGTTCGCTGGCAGTTGAATTGGACGATCCTTGTCAGCAGGATGATAAAGACCTGTTCAAGTTTTCAGGCCTGATTCGCCAGCATTGCGCGAGCCCTCATCTCCGGCGATAAATTCTCCTCTTTACAAGATACCTGATCACCAATACGCTTAAACCGGATCACCGCCAGCAAATCTTCCAGCGGTGATCCCTTTCTGAGTTAATCGGTCAGTCCAAGCCAGATTACAGGTCTTGCTCCCATCCCGGATGCGATCGGAAACCTGCGCTGATCGCTTTGAGTACAGGCAGGGGAGTGTGTAGCACCTGGCGGCAGATTCGGGCGATCCGCTCTGCAGACGCACCTTTGTTTTGAATTGGCATCAAACTTTGCAATTCCGCCAGATCCAGGTAGGAGTGAACTTCCTTTTCCAGGGCTACTGCGGTAAATGTACAGGTAGATAGCTGGGTGATGACCACCTCAGCATTGGCGATCATTTCATCCACGCTGCCCTCGGTGATAACCAGGGCTCCCGGACATATGCTGTTGATTTCTTTTCTGGCCCGGTCTTCATTTTCCAGGGGATGCAGTTTGAAGATCAACTGACGCCCATTCGCTATCCTGGCACATTCATTCAGGAATCTTTTGCGGTCATCCAGTCTAAAAGTTTCCCGCAGTGGTGTGGTCGCCACAAGAGCATAATCAAAATACGGAAATTTGTTATCCCTGAACTGTGCGAAATGATCAAAATTGGGCATACCCGTCACTGCGATTTTAGCCGGGTTCACCCCTTTCCTGATAAAATGCTCTCGATACCCCTGTGAGCCGACACAAAACACATCGTACAGATCCGAAAGACCAGTTGTGGCGGTATTGGCCAGCCAGCGCGGCAGCTTCAGCCATTTCACCAGGTGGTAGAGCCAGGTCTCAGGTTCGGTGATCCCCTCCTGAACCAGGACCAGGCGGTTCCAGCGCACGTTCTTCGGCACAATCAGATCGCTGCCAGTCACCACCAGATCATACCAATGCTTTTTGCCCCGCCAGTCTATTTCCAGATCGTGCTCGTGGAGGTAATCAAGGGTATCCTGCTGATGCCGCCCGCCCAGCACGGTGTTCCCCAGCAGCCCCCAGCGGGCCAGCCGGTCGATCAGGCCGTCCGCATAATATGGGGAGAAATAACACTCATACCGGGGGGCAAGCTGCTCCGCGATCTGGTGCAGCATCTTGGTCTGATTCAATGAACCACAGATAAACAGGATTTTTTCAGTCATAAGGTTTTTATATTAGTAATTGCAATCTTCGAATTGTGGCTGGTGTATCTCTAAGGGGAACACCCAGCTTTCGGCTTCTATATCAGAAATCACCTCTGGTAGATACTTTAATGCTGGAATGCTGTATTCAGCACTCGGGTCCAGAGTGAAACTATCTACCCAGACCGTATGCCAGCCCATTGCTTTGGCTGGCGCCAGGTTCTTAAGGGTATCATCCACAAAAACGCATGTGGAAGGGTCTGGATTCCCAGCCGCCTTTATGGCATGTCTGTAGGTTCTTGGATCAGGTTTGGGGATATGGGACATTTCCCAAACATCCAGGATGCCCGCAAACAAATCCTCAATCCCCAGGATTTTCAGTACCCGACTGGCATGGTTGCGGTCGGAGTTGGTAAAGATCCACTTCGGGTATGGAAGAGAGGTGAGCATCTCTCGCATGCATGGCTTTGGGGAAAGGTATTTATTCAAGTCTATCCCGTGTACATAGGCCAGATAATCTTCCGGGTCAATCTCATAATTCAGTTGGATTCCACGCAGCGTAGACCCGTATTGTGCATAATAACGGTCTCGGGTCGGTAAGATTTGTTCCTCAGGCAAGCCGAGCACCTCCCGGAAGTAATTGTCAATCCGGGCAGACATCTCCTCCCACATCCCATTATGTTTGTCGTAAACTGTTCCATCCAGGTCCAAAAATAGTGTCAATTTATTTCCATAGCTCATAATACAAATATAAGCCATTGAGTTGAACCTTTTTCAAAGGGTGGGTTAACATTTTGTAAAGTTATTCACCCCTGCATGCTCATTGATTCTCAGCGATCATCCGATCGATCAGTTGATCCAGGATCGGGTCAAACTCGGCCTGAAGTCTTGATCGATCAGCAAGATACCAATCCACAATCTCTTGCGCCCCCTGGTAGAACGGAATTTTTGCCCTAAAATTAGGCACAAAGCGTTTGAGCTTACTGTTATCAAAGATCACCGAATGCGCCTTATCACCAAGCAGACCAGCCCCCCACTCCGGATCATATCGATTGATCCTCTCGGAAGTGAGATGCACAATATTCGCCTCAACGCCTGCTGCTGCCGCCACCAATTCAGTGATCTGGTTCCAGGTCAGGAGTTCATCCGAGGTGATATGGAAGGCTTCACCAACCGCATGCGGGTTGCCCATCAAACCAACAAAACCTGTGGCAAAATCTTGGTGGTGGGTCAGCACCCACAAGGAGGTGCCATCCCCATGCACGATCACCGGCCGTCCTTCCAGCAGCCTTATCAACGCGGTAATTTTGCCGCGCAACGGGACCATCGTCTTATCATAGGTATGTGAAGGTCTCACAATCGTCCCTGGAAAACCGTCTTTGAAATAGGCTTCCATCAACACCTGCTCGCAGGCGATCTTATTGCGAGAATATGCCCAGAAAGGATTCTCCAACGGCGTGGATTCAGTGATCGGCAGCGAGCGCGGCGGTTTCTGGTACGCCGATGCCGAGCTGATCAAGATAAACTGCCCCACCCGCCCCTGGAACATGGCGATATCCCGCGCCACCTGATCCGGGGTAAAGGCGATCCAGTCCACCACCACATCAAATTCTCTCCCCGCCAGCACTCGTTCCACTGCGGCTTGATCATGATAATCCGCCACCAGCACTTCCGCCCCTTGTGGGGCAGCACGAAACGATTTTCCCCGGTTGAGCAGGGTCAGCTCAAAGCCAGAGGCCAAAGCCTCCGGTGCACAGCCAGAAGAAATTACCCCGGTACCACCAATAAATAACACTTTCATTACGATTTTTCCTTTTTTTCTGGTTTTAGAACATCATCCCCCGATCTTTGCATCAGCCATACCCCCACCCCCGCGAGGAGGGCAGCTCCCAATATCACGACCGGGATCAGCAGGCTGCCGCTGTCCCTCTCAGGTTCTGGAGAAACCGGCATCTCTGCCACAACTTCCTCCGCCACGAACACCGCTGTTGTCATTGGCGGGACAATCACCGTGTCGGTGGCTTCATCGATTCTGGATTGTTTCATGATCACATCGGCTGAATTAACCAGTATGGGGTGCAGTGCCAGCGAACCAGAAAATTCAGCATCCAATCCAACGGTCTGCATCTCATCAGATGCGTTGAACACCACCACCAGATATTCCGCATTCTGGTCAAGATTCTCGCCCACCCGGTCATCGATGCTCATCACGATCATCCCCGGCACCTGGTCCGGTCCGGTGTTGTGGAACTGTACCCGTTCATGGATCTGCTCAGCCGTCTGCAGCCTGAACAAAGGTGAACTCGCCCGAACTGCAAGCATCTCGGCAAAATGTTCCAGCGCAGCCTGGATATGCCCGGTGGCAGGTTTCAAATCCGGGCTTGCCAGCAGGGGCCCCATGATTTCCCAGTTGCTGCTGTTCTTATCGGCGATCGGCAAACCCTTGCCCCAGTTATTGTCCTGATAGTTGTAGTCCAGCCGGTTGAACCAATCCCCCGAGTCATAGCTGTCGCGGTCTAGATTCTTGGAGCGCAGCAGTTCTGAACCGGCATGGAAGAACGGTATCCCCTGGCTAAGCGAGACCAGGCTGAGGCCCATATTCTGCATCCGCACCCGGTCGTCCATAGATGTCTCCTGAGGTGCTTTGTACTGGATGGCGTCAAAAAGGGTCTCATTGTCATGAGCTGAAACATAGACGATGTTTTCCTGCGGATCGGCGGTGTAACCCGCCCCGGGATTGCCGTTATACAGCAAGTCTGCCCCGGAGACAATATCACCAGTTCCACTGGTGATCTGATAATCCGCCAGGTTCCCAGCCAGAGAAACCCGGATCAGGTCGCTGAACTCCAACAGGGCAGCTTTTTGCTCCTCAGGAGAACGTGGATCAATGCCATTTGGATTGGTGAACAGCCCGTTGATAAAGCCCTGCTCCTGCAGCCCTCCGAATGGGTTCCCGCCGCGGGCCGCATCCCGCAGCCGGTCGTTGAAACTGCCAATCCCGCTGCCTGCCATGTTGACCTGGGTGGCATTCACCCCACGCAGGTTATCCGCCACCTCGCCAAAGTTCCAGCCCTCCCCGTAGATATACACATCCCTGCCATCAACCCCATCCTGCTCAAGGGTCAAACTGTCCAGCGCCTCCCGCAGGTTGAGCATATTTTCCTTCATGTGGTGTCCCATCAGGTCAAAGCGGTAGCCGTCCACCTTATAGGCAGTTGTCCAAGTCAGCACCGAATCGAGCATCAAGCGCTCCATCATGTAATGCTCGGTGGCGGTATTGGAGCAGCAGGTGCTGTTTTCCACCACACCGGCGTTGTTCAACCGGTGATAATAACCCGGTACGACCTTATCAAGCACCGAATTCTGGCTGTTGCCTGAGGCGTTGGTATGGTTATAGACCACATCCATTACCACCCGCAGCCCGATTTCATTGAGAGCCATCACCATCTGGCGGAACTCCAGGATCCGGGCAGCGTCCTCCGGGTTGGTAGAATAGCTCCCTTCTGGCACAGTATAGTGGAGCGGATCATACCCCCAATTGAAACCGTCCTCCAACCGAAGTTCATTTACCAGGGCTTGCTGTTCTTCTGAATCAGGCCCAAATCCTGCCAGTACCTCAATATCCGGAGATTGCCATTCACTCTTATCTTCATTGATCGTGGCAATGTCAAACACCGGCAGCAGGTGGACATGGGTCAGCCCGGCCTGGGCAAGCTTTTGCAGATGCTGCACCCCGGCCGATTGGGGATAAGTGAAGGCGGCAAAGGTTCCCCGCACTTCCTCCGGGACGCCCTGGTCGAAGGCGCTGAAATCCCGCACATGCAGCTCATACAACACGATATCCTCTGGGACTGTAAAGGCCGGTTTTTCCAACCTCTCCCAGCCCTCGGGCATCAGGGCTGGATCATCCAGGTCCACAATCAGGCTGTGCTTGCTGTTGGTCGAAAGCCCGATCGAATACGGATCAGTGACCTCGTTCCGCACCACCCGTCCCTCGAAGGGCATATACACATCAATCTCATAGCGGTAATACTGCCCCTTCCACTCAGGCTTGCCCACTTTTGACCACACCCCTGTTTCCGGATCAAAACTCATCGGGTCGGGGATGCCGATCGTACCCGGTTCGGTATCTGCATAAAGATACATCCCCACAAAACTGGCCGTCGGCGCCCACAAATGGAAAACCGGTGTGTTTCCCTCCCAGGTCAATCCCAGCGGACCGTCGTAGGCAAACAGATCATCCAGCACGCCGGGGAGCTGCAGCCCGGTCAGGTCTTTTAGCGCGCCGGCCCCATCCCAATAAGCCACCCCAACCTGCCCGCGCAAAATTTTTGGCACCATCTCCAGATATTCTTCCGGAATCCTGAAGACAGGGTTCCCAATCAGGTGGGGGAATCTGGCAGCCAGCTCCTCTGGCAGCCCGCCAGGATTGAGGGCCAGCGGGATCAATTCTGCCCCCTTGAGACCCTCAGCGGTGACCTGGATCTCAATCTTCGGGCTGTAAACCAGGGCATAATCATTCTGGGTGCTGAATTCCGTGGGGTACACGATCAAATCCTCAGAGACCCAGTAAGCCTTCAACCGGGAAATATCGCCCACCGCGGCCAGTTTGGCTACTTCCAGGGCTTCTTCCGGACTACTAAACTGGGTTGCGCTTCCCTCGATCAACCAGATCTCCCAGCCAGCTTCAGCAAATACCAGTTTCTGGTCTGGGCCGGGGTCTTTTACATCCCCCTGATGCACGATGTAGTTCACGCTTTCAGCGCCGGCATTCACATCGATCACAAAATAGAGCCCGTACTCATCCTGGCCGGCGGGCTGCAGCGGATTGGTCCAGGTGATAGATTCCACCAGCGGGGTATCGCCCCACACATGCAGTCCCCAGGCGTTATAATCGCTCTTGTTGCGGTGATAATGGATGATCACCTGGTTTTCCCCCACCTCAGGCGCTTCGGTGAAGTTCATATCCAGCGACGGGACCACCCCGCTGAGCGCATCATCCGCACCGGGATACTGGGTGGCATCCCCCTGCACCAGCCAGATTTCACACCCGCTGGTGGCAAAATTCATTTGCTGGTCTGGCCCCGGGTCCTTCGTATCCCCCAGATGGACGATATAGTTCAGGTACTCGGCGCCCTCCTCCATCGGCACCTGCCAGATCAGGCCAAAATCATCCTCGCTGGTGGGCATCAAAGGCGTCGTCCAGGTCACGCCAGATACATCGATCGGGCCCCAGATATGCAGCCCCCAATCATCATAGTCTCCGCCCGGCCGGTAATAGTGCAGCACCGCCTCCGGACAGACCACTGCTTCATCTTGCAACAAGGTACCCGCTGACACAGAAGACCCTGACCATAGGGAAATCAAGGCCACGAGTACCACAAAAAACTGCCAGTTTCTATGATTAATCATCTTTTTCCATCCATATTTAGTGGGAACAATTTAGAACAATTATAAATCTTTTCAATCTTCACGGCGGATTAAGTCCCTGAGAGTATGACAAATGATGAGGAAATAGTCTTTTGGCAAAGTGGTTTTAGACCTATCCCCTCTACCCCCTTCCCCAACCATCGGCAGTGAAATGCAATTTCAGTTCATGTAAGCTGGGGAAGAGGAATTTGGTCGCGCCCTTCCAAGGGAGATACCGCAAGAATGTTGCGTGTGGGTCATCTCCCCCAAAATACCAATCAGATTAATCCCGCTGCACAGCCAGAAAAAGCTGATGCAGTTCAGCCAGATTTTCAACCACAAGGTCAGGCTGATACGGAGAGGATTGAAGATCTTCAACCTTGGTTTCCCCACTCAACACCAGCACCGTACCTAATCCCGCCACACCAAGAGCAATGTCGGTATACAACCGGTCTCCCACCATGATGATCTCCCCAGCTTCAAAACCGGTCTTCTCCACAATTGCCTCGACCATCGGGGTGTGCGGTTTACCCACAATTACATCTGCAGCCCGGCCTGTAGAGGACTCAACCAGCGCCATGATCGCCCCAATATCGGGGATGAAACCGCCTTCCACCGGGCAGTTGATATCCGGATGGGTGGCGATGTATGGCAACCCCTGGCGCACAAAGTCGCACAATTGCACCAACTTCTCATAGCTCAGGGTGGTATCAAACCCCAGCACGACAAAATCAGGAGATTCATTGGTTAGCTCAAACCCGAACCTGATAAATTCCGCTTCCAGGGAAGGCGTCCCTGCCAGATATATCCTTGCCCCTGGTTTTTGCTTGCTGAGATAGAGCGCGGTGGCTTCACCTGAGGTAAAAATCTTCTCTGGTGGGATAGAAAGACCTAATTTTCCTAATTTAGTCACATAGTCTGCCTGGGAGCGGGAGGAATTGTTCGTCAGAAAAAAGTAAGGGAAACCAATCTCATCCAAGCAGCTGACAAACTCCGCCGCACCAGGAAGCAAACGCGCTTCCAGGTAGGTCGTGCCGTCCATGTCAATCAAAAAACACTTGGCGGCCTTAAGCTTCTTATTGGCAGACATACAATTTCACAGACCTGCACTGATCTTGGGTTTTATCGATTGGATTATCAGCAGATTTGCAGCCAAAAACGGCAGCCTTTCAGATGCGCCTACTCCACAACGCCAGCCATCAACAGACCCAGCTTTTCAGGGGTTGCCTCGCTCTGATGCAGCACGCCCATCACCTCTCCCTCGAATAACACCGCAATCCGGTCTGAGAGAGCCAGGATTTCATCCAAATCCTCTGAAATTAGCAGGGTAGCGGTGCCTTCCTCGCGCTGCTCCAACAGGCGGAGGTGGACATATTCTGTTGCCCCAATATCCAGCCCGCGGGTTGGCTGTGCGGCAATCAACGTATGTGGCTTGCGAGAAATCTCTCTTGCCAACACCAGTTTCTGAATGTTTCCGCCGGAGAGGTTCTTGGCCATAGTTTCCTGAGAGGGGGTTTTTACGTTGTAACTGGTGATCAGCTTTTCAGAATGAGCCGAAATTGTCTTCAGGTTGAGAAGACCATTTTTCGAGAACGGTTCCAGATCATGTTCCCGCAGGATCAGGTTCTCTGCCACGGTGAACTCCTTGATCATCCCATCCTTCATGCGCTCCTCTGGAATATAAGAGAGGCTGCGGTTCATCAGCTGTTTTGGGGTGAGGCCGGTCACATCTTCCCCTTCCAGGATGATCTTGCCGCCGGTCACCGGGCGCAGGCCGGTAATCACCTCCGCGAGCTCGCGCTGGCCATTCCCCGAAACCCCGGCAATACCCAGGATTTCTCCAGATCGCACGTCAAGGGTGACATTGGTAAGTGCAGGTGTGCCGCGGTTGCTCAGAGCTGATACATTTTCGAGCACCAGCCGTTTTTCAGAGGTATCTGTCTCAAAGCGGTCCTTTTTGATCCCCACCTCCCTGCCGACCATCATTTCAGCCAGCTTGGACTTTGTGGCCCCTTTTGTGGGGATCGTGCCAATCATCTGTCCATCCCGCAGCACCGAGACCCGGTGGCTGATCTCGATGACCTCATGCAGCTTATGCGAGATGAAGATCAGCGCGTGCCCATCATCGATCATCTGGCGCATGGTGATAAAGAATTCATCCACCTCCTGCGGGGTAAGTACTGCCGTCGGTTCATCCAAAATTAGCAGCGCCGCGCCCCGGTAAAGCGCTTTGATAATCTCCACCCGTTGCTGCTGCCCGACAGCCAACTGCCAGATATAAGCCTCGGGATCCACCTGCAGGCCGTAGATCTCTGCCAGCTCTAGAATCCGCTCTGAGACCTTATCCAGGTCCGTTAGAAAGCCGCGCGAGGATGGCAAGCCCAGAGCGACATTCTCAGCCACAGTCAACGATTCCACCAGCATAAAATGCTGGTGGATCATCCCGATTCCCAAGTCAATCGAGTCAACCGGTGAATGGATCGAGACTTCTTTTCCATCCAGTTTGATCTGCCCTTCCTCTGGCTGGTAAAGGCCGTATAGGATCTTCATCAAGGTGCTTTTCCCGGCTCCATTTTCACCCAGCAAGGCATGCACTTCACCCGACCGCACATCAAAATTCACCTTGTAATTGGCGATCACACCAGGAAAACGCTTGGTGATATTCAACATCTCAAGCTGCGAGATTATCGGCTTTCCAGAAGGGAGTAGTTGGGTTTCAGTCATCGCAGATCACATCCTCAAAACTGGTTATTCTATTAAGATAATTACTGGGGAGGCAGTAAAATACTGCCTCCCGAATTCATTGTAAATTAGGGTAGAGGATCGATTGAGCCGTCCACGATGCCGTCAATTGCAGCCTGGGCGGCTGTTTTGACTTCATCCGGAAGGGCATAGGCGCTGTTGAACTCAACTTCCAGCCCGCCGTTTTCTAGCGTGATCAGGAAGGATTGGCCGCCGTACGTTTGACCTTCGATCAGGGAGATCATTTCCTTGAGCACAACTTCCCAGCGGTAGACCTGGTTGGCCACCACTATGCTGGGGGCCAGAGAGGTCTGGCTGGATTGGGTGCCGAACCACAGAACACCATTCTCCTCAGCTACGCCAATCGCCCCGACCACCATCTGGGCGGTACCGGTCAAGATGTCCGCGCCAGCGCCGATATGGGTTTGGGCAGCTTCAGAAGCCAGGGCGACATCCGAGAAGGAGCCAATCCAGTTGGCATTGACCTGTGCCTCGCCCTTGGTGGCGGTAACACCTGCGGTGAAGCCGTCCACATACAGCTTGGCGTCGCCGGTCTCGATGGGGCCAACCACACCGACAATCCCACTCTCTGAGAGCATTGCCGCCATCACACCCATCACATAGCCGCCTTCTTCAGCACGGGCTTCGTAGGCAAACACATTGTCCAGCCCAAAGGTATCCACCGTCGTTCCCCAGGCAAAGCTGGTTTCTGGGAATTCCGGTGCGATCTCCTGCAAAGAGCTGCCGTACTGCGAGCCATGGGCGATGATCAGGTTATATCCCTGGCTGGCATAATCTCGAATGGCCGCCGCGGCGTCATCCACCACGAACATGCTCTCTGAGTAAACAAACTCAAATTTGTCTGCACCGCGCTCAGCCTGGATGGCAGAGAGGGCATCATACATCGACTGGCTGAAAGCCAGGTCGTTGATTGCGCTGGGCATCACGACCGCTACACGGAAAACCTCAGGAGCAGCAACTTCTTCTTCACCACCACCGCACCCAGCCAGCAGCATTACTGCTACTGTCAACAGGATCAAAATCTTTCCTAAATGTTTCATCTTTCTTTCTTCTCCTTAGAATTTTATAAGTTTCAAACCACTTGATCCACATATCAATTTTTGAGCAGCACCTCCTTTTATTAGTGACCGCGCTCAAATGGCTTGGTTAAAGCAGAGGGCGGTCTAACTCTTTGAACTGTAATAACCAATGCAATAATCGTGAGCACATAGGGCATCATCACAGCAAAATCTGATGGAATGGGGATATTGAGCACCTGCACCCACAACTGCAGCGAGTTCACCATCGAGAACAGCAGCGCCCCGCCCATCACGGCGAAAGGACGCCACCCGCCAAAATAAACCAGGGCGACTGCAATGAACCCCAATCCGCTGGTCATATTCTGCTGGAAAACATTCAGCAGTGCAATTGATAGCGAAGCGCCAGCCAGCCCTGATAGCCCTCCGCCCAGGATAACCGTGAAATAGCGCACCCTGGCCACGCTCACACCCAGGGAATCTGCAGCCTCTGGCGACTCGCCCACCGCTTTGATCTTCAATCCAATCGTGGTTTTGTTCAGCACGAACCATGCCGCTACTACCAGCAGGTAAGCCCCATAAACCAGAATATTCTGGTTGAAAAAGATATCTCCAATGATGGGAATATCGCTCAGGTAGGGGATGTAGATCGGGCGAAAACCGCTGACTGTTTCCACGGTACCAAGCATCTTTTGAAACAACAGGTCGCTGAGACCCAGCCCAAACAAATAGAATCCGATCCCGCTGATCCCCTGTTCGGCCTGCAGGTTAATGCTCACAAACGCCATCGCCAGACCCATCAAGAGGCCGGAGATAATTGCCGCCAACAGCCCCAACCACAGGCTGCCTGTGGTAAAGGAGACAAAAAATGCCGCAAAAGCGCCGATCAGCATCTGTCCTTCCACGCCCAGGTTCAATACCCCGCTGCGCTGGCTGAAAGTTTCTCCAATTGCAGCATAGAGATAAGGTGTTGCCAGACGGATGCCCGAAGCCAGAATCCCAACCAATACCGCCTCTGTAAATAAATTCCCAATCATGATACGCCCTCCTCATTGGCCGTAAGGTCTTGCGCAGGCGGTGGGTGGAGTTCTTCAATTTCCATCTCAAATGTTGCCTCCGTCCGTCGTTTGGTCTCACGCCGGCGGCGCCAAATCTCGCTGCTGACCACAAAGATCACCACCAAGCCATTCAGCGCGGTGATCACAGCAGAGGGCACCTGCACCACGCGCTGCAATTTATTGGCCCCCACCAGGAGCGCACCGAATAGAAATGACGCTGGAATGGTCCCCAGGGGATGCAGCTGGCCAAACAAAGCCGCCACAATCCCATTGAACCCTGCACTGCCAGTGAACCCGGTAGCAGAACCATCGGTAATCATCCTGTGATTAACGCCGAACACCTGGATTGCCCCGGCCAGACCGGCAAACGCCCCGCTGAGGAGCAGCGCCAGCACCACCTGCCGCTTGACATCAATTCCGGCGTAGCGTGACGCATCCTGGTTTTGGCCTACCGCCCTGATCCGGTACCCCAGGGTTGTGCGCCATAACAGGATATACACCACCACCGCCAGAATCACAGCGATCAAAGCCCCAAGATGCAGCCGCGTCGGTATCAAGCGGGGCAGGTCAAATGCATTGGATAATCTGGCCGTCTGTGGAATTTTAGAAGCTTTTCCAGCCTGTACCGGATCGATCATCGGGCCGGCCAGCAGGAAATTCATCAGCTGGACCGCGATGGCATTCATCATGATCGTGCTCAAGATTTCGTTAACCCCAAAATATGCCTTCAGCGCGCCCGGAATCCCTCCCCAGACTGCCCCGCCCAGGAAACCTACAACCATCGCCAATGTGATCATCAACAAACCCGGCCACTCCGGGAATGCCAGCCCCAGGGCTGTCGCCATCAGCGCCCCGATGATCATCTGCCCCTCACCGCCGATATTGATCACATTGCCCCTGAATGAAATGCAGATGCCCAGGCCGATCAACAGGAGAGGTGTGGCTTTCACCACCGTATCGGCGAGGGCATTGGCGCTGCCAAAAGCCCCTTCCAGCAAAGCGCCAAATGCCTCGATCGGATTTGCCCCCAAAATGATCAGCATCACAGCCCCGATTGCCAGCGCAGCCAGCACCGCAAAGACAGGGAGCAACGCATCCATTAGCTTTGATACCACCTCAGATTGGCGCTTTCTATTCATCGATAGACCTTCCTTGTGCTATTTTGATGTGGTTCTACTGCTTACCCAGATCGCTTTATCTAGAACGAAGAACACTGGTGAGCATATCTTCGCGGATTATTTTGCTTTCTTCCTCAATTCTAATGCAAGCCAATCCTGATCGATCGGCAAAGTTTTTATTCGAATTCCGCAGGCGTTGTAGATGGCATTCACAATCGAAGGCGGCACCGGCATGGTTGAGATCTCCCCCACCCCCTTCCCGCCATACGGCCCTTCACTAGTCGGGTGTTCCACCGCAATCACCTTGATCTCTCGGGGTGTATGGTGAATAGAGGGCATCCGGTATCGGGCCAGGTAATCTGTGAAAATGATGCCATCCTCAATAATGAATTCCTCTGTCAGCGCATGGCCGATCCCCATGATAGTTCCGCCTTCCACCTGACCCTGGAAGCCAAGCGGATTGATCACTTTGCCAACGTCTGTGGCCCCAATCGTGCGGATCACTGCCACCTCCCCGGTATCCAGGTCCAGTTCGATCTCGGTTGCCTGTGCGGCGAAGGAATAGGCAAAGTGTTTGTCTCCCTCTTCACCCAACGGGAAGGTCTTTGGCGCCCAGTATTCATACACAACCTTTGGCTCTTTCCCCTCCTGCTTCATCAGCGCAACCACATCTGTAACCGGTACCATTTCCTCTCTCACCTGGGCCAGACCTTCGATAAATTTAATTTCATCAGGAGGCACATCGAACTTTTCAGCCAGTGTAGCTGCCATTTGCTCCCGCAGAGAGTTGGCCGCATGCCGGACCGCATTCCCGGAGATATAGGTCTGCCGGGAGCCAGTCGTCGGTCCGCCGTCAGGGGTCAGGTCTGTATCCGAGAGCAGCACCCGAACCTGGTCTAGGGGCAGGCCCAATTCTTGAGAGGTGATCATTTGCAGCACAGTCACCAACCCTTGGCCGATCTCAGCAGAGGAAATCCGCGCCTCAGCAATACCTCCGTCTAACAATTCAACTTCAGCGGTAGCTTTATCGGGCGCGCCTTCACCCAGCCCGGTATTCTTGAAGGCCACCGCAAAGCCCCAAGCCCGGCGTTTATTGGGTTGTCCCTTCACTTCTCTGGCAGCAAACGGGGCGGCCCCATTAGTGGATTGCAACATCTCAGCTTCAACCCGATCAATGCACTCCAGTAAGCCCACGCTCTCAGTCAGGTGCTGGCCGGTGTTGGTGATCGAGTTTTCACGCAAAGCATTCATCCGCCTGAATTCTACCGGGTCCAGCCCCAGCCTCTCTGCGGCTTGATCCATCATGCATTCGATCGCATGGCAGGCCTGCAAGGCTCCAAACCCTCGGAAGGCCCCTGCCGGGGGATTATTGGTATACATAGCGTAACAGTCAATCTTTACATTTGGAACGATATACGGTCCAGTGGAATGGGTTGTCGCCCGGCCCATCACCTTGGTGCCCAAGGAAGCATAAGCGCCGGTATCACCAAACAATTCAGTCTGCGCGGCTGTCAATCTGCCGTCTTTCTTCAAACCCAGGGTCACCTTGATTCTGGTGGCGTGGCGTTTTGGATGGACCAGCAGGCTCTCGTGCCGGCTGTACAAAATCTTCACCGGTCTGCCAGTTGACCTGGCAAGCATGGCCGCGTGGATCTGACCGGCGATATCTTCTTTCCCGCCAAAACCGCCGCCGGTCAATGGGCTGCGCACCCGCACCTCTTGCGGCTGCAAATCCAAAGCAGCCGCCACCTGTTCACGGTCTGCGTAAGGGATCTGCGAACCGACCCACAGTTCAATTCTGCCATCCTCCGTCACCCGGGCTACGCTGCACTCCGGCTCCATGAAGGCATGTTCATAGGTGGGCATGGTATAGATGTCTTCCATGATCACGTCAGCTTGCTCAAATCCAGCGGCAATATCCCCTTTGTCCACTTTGATATGCTTTAGTAAATTGCCTTCCTGATGAACCAGAGGAGCGCCGTCAAGTTTGGCCTCCACCGGGTCTGTAACAACCGGCAGCTGCTCAAACTCCACTTCGATCAGGTCAAGCGCCTGCCTGGCGATATCTTCAGTATCAGCGGCAACGATGGCGATGGCATCGCCGACATAACGAACCTTTTCGCCCACCCCAACCAGCGCCGGCCAGTCTTGGATCACCAAACCATGATTGACCCGGCCTGGGATATCCGCCGCGGTCAGAACAGCGTGCACACCGGGCAGCTTTTCGGCCGCGGTGGTATCCAGCCTGGTTACCCGTCCATGCGGAATCCCGGCCCGCAGGGTAGCCCCGATCAACATATCCGGGAAGCTGATGTCATCTGTATAGATTGCCGCACCTGTCACTTTGTCAACCGCTTCAGGCCGCTTTACCACCTGGCCGATAACTTTGTGACCGCCCTCAAACTCATATTGGGGATATTCAATTGGCGTACCGTGGTTGATCTTGTCAGATGCCGCCCGAATTGCATCCACAATCGCCGGATAGGCCCCGCATCGGCAAAGGGTGTCATTCAAGGCGTATTCAATATCGTCAATTGTGGGATCTGGATGCTCCTTGAGCAGCGCCGCGGCTGTCATGATCTGACCGGGTGTGCAAAAACCGCATTGGGTTGCCCCTTTTTTGACAAAAGCCTCTTGAAGTGGGTGCAGGTTCCCATCAGATGCCAGCCCCTCGATTGTGGTGACATGCTTACCATTCGCTTTGATTGCTGGATAATTGCATGACAAAACTGGCAAATCATCAACCAGCACAGTGCACACCCCGCATTCCAGTTCATCACAGCTGATCTTGGTACCCGTCAATCCCAGACGCTTGCGCAGCACCTCCGCCAGCATCTCACCAGGTTCAATCTCAACCTGTTTGTGTTCTCCATTGACAATAAAGGTTAACTTGGTCATCGTGTGCACCTATTCCCTATTTTCTTTTGCTCTTGAGACCGCTAATAGGAGCACTTGTTTCAATAAAACTGGCAGCAGGCTGTGGCGGTAGTCTTTGGTCGCCCTGTGTTTGCTGGTGCGCAGATTGACTTCCGCATCCAAAACCCGGGCAGCTTCCATCAGAATCGTTTCATCAAGACATTTCCCTCTCAGAAAGGATTCTGTTTCAAATCCCCTGAATGGTTTCGGGCCAGCCGGGCCACAGGCAATGCGCACGTCGGCCAGGTGTTCGCTGTCATCCAGCTTCACCCAACCAGACATGTTGAGAATTGCGATGGCGACCCCCTGCGGCCTCATCACCCGGTGAAAGGTAGAACCTTCCCGTTCCAAGCGCTTGTTAAACCGGAAACGGGTGACCAGTTCTTGTTGGCGATCGAAAGTCACTTTCCCCGGTCCGGCGAATATCTCCAATAGCGGTTCCCAGCGGCGTCCCCCAATGGAGGCGATTTCCACCTGGGTATCGAGCGCCAGCAGTGAGATTGTGCCGTCACCCGCCGGGAGCGCATGGGATACATTCCCCCCGATCGTAGCAACATTGCGTACCTGGGGGCCTCCGATCAGACCGCAGCCTTCCACCACGCATTGGGCGTTTTCCAGAAGTAATTGGCTGCTGATGATCTGTTTGTGGGTTACCCCAGCTCCAAGATAGATGTGGTCCTGATACACTTCAATTGTGCTCAGTTCCGGGATGTTACTGACATCCACCAGGGTATCCACAACGGGATGTCTCCCCTGCTGGATATCCAACAGCAAGTCTGTGCCACCTGCAAGGACGGCAAACGCTCCCCGCGCCTGGCGCATGGCAGCGAGGGCATCATCTATACTATTTGAATAATGGAAACTCTGGCAAATTTTCATGGGTCGGCGGAAGGATAGAGCGGCACTTTTCGCGGGATCTACATCCCACGCCGCAGTACACTCAATATTGTCCACTGCGACCGCCGATCCAACAATCACATTTTAGCACAAAACAAATTTAGCAAGAAAATTGTCTAAACAATTGCAACCGGGTTCCTGAAGAAATTGATCTGGATTCATCCTTGAGACCTTAATCAGCCAGAATGTGTCCTCGATGGTCACTTACTGGTTGCATTCCTTCAAGAGAATTTTCTAGATTAGATTCTTTTTGCGCTGGAAAAGATGGTATGTTTAATCATCATCATGATGATGATGGTGATGCTGATGCTGATGAGGAAGACCTCCACCTAATTTTTCCAGCCCGGCAGCAAGCGCTTGATTGGCAGCTTTGATGGCTTCAACCGCAGCCAGCAGATCTCCAGATGCATTTGCCGCCTTTTCAGCCCACTGGCTGAACTCCTCGGCATGTTCGTGATTGTGCTCAATCCAATGAGGGATGAGTACCCTGAGTTTATCGGTCTCGTTCATTGCTGGTCTGCTCCTTTATCAATATGCGTCAAGTGGATTTTATTTTCCATCAAATCGATCTGCCGAATCACCGCTGGAACGATCTGGGTTGGCTCGAACATCGCCACCAGCCGCACACCCTCTGGGGTCGGTTCCACCAACATGACATTCTCCAAAATCTTCTCTTCATCTAGATAAACTGCAACCATACACATCTAAAAAACTCCTATTTGCCAAACGAACGTTTTTTTGCGCCAAAAGGAAGCGGAGGCAGCGCTTCTGCCACGCGGATACGGGCATCGACCAAAGATACGCCATTTCCTTCAGGCAGCACAATCACCGGGTTCAGATCCAATTCAGCGATCTCATGGATATCCTCAACCAGCGTGCTAATTCTAAGAATCAGTTCCTCAAGTGCAGCCACATCATAATGAGCTTCCCCGCGAAAACCTGTCAGCAGCGGGAAGGTCTTCAACGAACGCACCATCTCACCCGCATCCTGATCGGTCAATGGTGTGATCCGAACAGCGACATCCTTAAGCAGCTCGACCATCGTGCCGCCCGCGCCGCAGACCACGATCGGTCCAAATACCGGATCATGGGTAACCCCCACGATCATTTCTATGCCCGAAGACACCATAGGCTGGAGGATAAACTCAACACCCGTTATCCCCATGCTTTGTACCTCTGACAACATCTCTTCAGCCGCGATTTCAGTTTCTTCCCGCCCGACCAGTGCGAGCCGGACGGCACCGATCTCTGTTTTATGCACCAGGCCCGGGCCCGTGGCTTTTAGTGCAATTGCTCTACCTAATTTCTCTGCAGCCAGGCCGGCTTCCTTCGGACTTGATGCATACAAAGTCTCAACAAGCGGAATACCGTAACAATCCAGCAGCATTCCAGTCTCCCTCTGGGTCAACCAGCGTTCACCATCTTTCAGAGATTGTGCCACAATCGCCATGGCATCCTCTTGCCGGATATCAGAGAATTTCGGATAGCAGCAATCCTCCCTTTGCAGCCATTGACCATATTGAACCGCGCTGGATAAAGCCCGGGCAGCTGCTTCGGGGAAAGGATAGGCAGGAATACTGATCTCCCCATCTGAGAGAATTTCCTGGGCGCCATGGCTGGCCATAAAGGTGCTGAGTATCGGGACTTTGTTCTGCAGCTTTTTGGCAGTATTGAGAATTTCAGCGGCCACTTCCTCAGGTCTCACTGCCATTGGAGGGATGAAAATCACAATCAAGGCATCCACATTTGGATCTTGGGCAACAATTTCGATCACCCGCGCATAGTCAAGCGCTTGTGCAGAGGCGACCATATCTACCGGATTCTTCACCCCTGCGGCTGGGGACAGGTAGGTTTTTAGTTCTTCCTGTGTTTCTGGTGTAAATTCAGGAACCTGCAGCCCGAGGTCTTCACAGGCATCAGCTGCCAGAATCCCAGCTCCCCCCGCGTTGGTAATGATTGCGGCTCGATTCCCCTTTGGTACAGGCTGAGTGGTCAGGAACGCAGCCACATCAAACATTTCAGCAAGCACATCAGTCCGAATAACCCCGGCTTGACGGAAGAGGGCATCAACGTTGATATCCGAAGAAGCTACCAGAGCACCAGTATGGGATTGGGTGGCACGGAACCCCGCGGCCCCGCGGCCGCCCTTTACCGCGATGATCGGTTTCTTACGGCTGACCTGACGCGCAATCCGGGAAAATTTGCGCGGGTTCCCAAAGGATTCCAGGTACAACAGGATCAGATCAGTATTGGGGTCGCTCTCCCAATATTGAACCAGGTCGTTACCTGATATATCCGCTTTGTTTCCCACTGAGACGAATGAGGACATGCCCAGACCCAACCGGGTGGCATACTCGATCACCGCAATCCCCAACGCGCCTGACTGGGAGAGGAACCCAATTTTACCCTCGATGGGAGCGAAAGGAGAAAACTGACCATTGAGGCTCACCGCTGGATCCGTATTGATGATCCCCATACAATTCGGCCCGATCAGGCGCATACCTGCCTCGCGGCAAATCCTCACCAATTCTTCTTGTAACGCCACACCGGCCTCACCCGCCTCAGAGAAGCCAGCCGAAATAACCACCAGAGCAGACACGCCTTTTTGAGCACATTCTCTGGCGACAGCAAGTACCGCGGGGGCTGGCACAACAATAAAAGCCAAATCAACTTTTCCGGGGCAATCCAGAACAGAGCGGTAGGCCGCAACAGATTGGACCACATCGGTTTTGGCATTCACAGGATAAACAGGCCCCTGGAAGCCAGCCTCGAGAATATTATGAAACAACTCACCGCTTATGCTGCCCCGGTCTCGTGAAGCGCCGATCACCGCAATGCCGCGCGGATTAAAAAACTTCTTCATGGCAGCTGCTGCAGATGCCGCTTCGCGTTTTTCAAAACGTTCCAGCGCTTCTGGGAGGTTGGATGCCGGGAATATAACATGGATCAGCCCTTGGGCTATCTTAAGCTCGGTGGGAAACCCCAGTCCACGCAGCACGCGAAGCAACGGCGCATTCTCGGAGGGCACAAGGGTATCAAACAATTCCACGCCTTCTTCTGCTGCCGCCTGAATTAGTTGTCCAAGCAGAATTGTTCCCAGACCCTTTCCCTGGTATTCATCCATCACAACCAAACCGATATCTGCCTTTTTGACTTCACTGATCATATAGGAAGCATGCCCGATAACTCTGTCGTCCCTAAGTGCAATCAAACAAAACCGATTGTCCTCATGCAATAACTGCCCGAGCGCATTATCGGAGATTACCGTTCTTGGGAAACGCAGCTGGTAAGTTTCAGGGCTAAGATTCTGGATGAAGTCAAGAAGCAATTGTTGGTCTGTGGTAACCACTGGCCGGATGTGGACAAGGGAACCATCCTTTAGGGCAACATCTGTTTCATATTGATTCATATCCCTATTCCTTGAGAAACATTGGTTAGAATAGCAATCAAGCGGGTTTTCAGACCTGTCACTTTGTTACTCCAAATTATCTCTTAATTGTATATGAATTGAAACCTCAAAAATCCCACAGAATTTTTAGCTAACAATCCTCGGTTAATAAAATATCTACCAGCAATCTAACAGCTACCTGGTGGGATCTTTCACAACTGTGTTTATTCTGAGTTCAAATTTCTTATCACATCACTCTCAATCTCAAATTGCTCTAATTTATTGATCAAGTTCTTAATTTCCTCATTTGCCTCTGGACTAAAAAGCGGCCTGCCCTTTAGCCAGGACAACGAGATCGCTTCATCTAGATGGAGCGAGCCTAGTGGTTCAATTCTGTAATGTGCAAGCTTTTTTCGCAAATAATCTTCAACTTCTGTGTTCGGAATCTTATTCAGCACGCAAAAAACTTCACTCACCGCGGCCTCGGTAAATATCTTATTCGCCAAAAAAACCATCTCCTCTGTTTCCAGATGTGCTGTGGCTGGCAGCACATCTGATTTGATTTGTTCAACCATCTCCTTCATATTGACGGCCATTTCAACGGCAGCCGTTGTTGGATCAACCACTACGATCACCCAATCCAGGCTGGTCAACACCCCCCGCGCAGAATCTTCAAAACCAGCTTTGAAGTCAATTATATTCACAAACTCTTCTCGATCTGAATAGACGACAAGGTCTCGGGCAATTTTCGCAATCGGCCCATCACAACCCGCACCTGGGCCCTGATCGCCTATCTTTCCCGCGGCGAGAAAAATTAAACCGTGGTCTGTTTTCTGGTAGTATTTTGAAGGCAAGCGGTCAATGTTCACGCTCGCATGATCTATGGGCGCGGGGTCATCAACCGGGCAGGTCACCAAACCTCCGCTAAACACCACCCCGCCAAAGTGATCTAGCAAAGGCGTTGGGGATTGGTCAAACCCAAAGGCCTGATGCAGCCCCACATTAGTTGAGTCGGCATCAAGCACACATACATGGTAACCGCGCTGGTTCAACCCCATTGCCAGTAACGCTGTCAGCGTGCTTTTTCCAGACCCTCCCTTTCCAAAGATTCCAATTCTTTTGCCAACTAGATTCAAACGATCCTTTTCCATGTTCATTTCCTCAAAACCAGGGATAAAATTTTAGTGATTTTTTGAATCCGGGAAAAACGCAAGGTCCCCGCACCAAAACCGCCGGCCATATCGTTGAATCACCTGTGCATGGGGCGAGGCTTGCAAGTTTTCCAGGATTTCAGCCTGTTTTTCTTCAGGAAAATCTGCGAGGGATTCCAATAATTGTTCCTCACTCATCGGATGCCGTATGATAATCGCGAGGATTGCGTCCACGATGTTGTCAGCCTCTCGGATATCAAACTTTCCCTCCAACGGTGATGCAACTTCTGCCACGTTCCCTAAAATCTCAATCGCCCGCAACACACCCTCCTCTGTTGGCGGGAAAACCCACTTCTCAGCAGGAGGCCGGGTGGGCAACCCAATATGGATTTTATCAGGGCGGATCTTTTCAATCTGGCAGGCAATCCTCTCCAGAGCTTTAGCAGTATCATTGAGATCTTTCACCAACATGACTTCCACCCAAAGTTTTCCGCGATACTCTTGCCTGAACTCAACCAACCCGCCAATATACCGGTCAAAGGTGATATCTGGATGGGGACGATTGAGCTTTTTATACAGCTCAGGCGTTCCCGCATCCAGACCAGGCAGGACAGCATCTGCCTGGCGCAGCGCATCTCTCACAGACTTGAGGAACAACAGCGACCCATTCGTAATCACCGCAACTGGAATGTTCGTCAGTGATCGAACCTCTTTGATCAGATAACCGATCCCAGCATGTAAGGTTGGCTCACCAGACCCCACAAAGGTAATCCAATCAATCTCCCCGGCGGTATGCCGTTTTAGCGCAGTTTTAATCTGGGCAAGGATCTCATGGATTGGGATGTAATCTTTCCGCTGATTACAAAGTGGCTTTGTGCGCCCCAATTGACAGTAAACACAATTCCAATTGCATGTTTTTAAAGGAATCGTATCAATCCCAAGAGATTGTCCTAGCCGACGCGACGGGACCGGACCAAACACATATTGCATCATAATATTATCTACCCTAAGCGCGAACCAGCAGCAAAGGACGGTCGATCAAATGAAGCACACTTGCGGCCACACTGCCATAAAAAACATGCGACAGGCCAGTCCGCCCATGGCTTGCCATGGCAATCAGGTCAATCTCCTCTCGTCGCGCAACCTTGATGATCGAATGGGCAACCTGCCCGTATTCGATCACCGATTTTGCTTCAATATTCTTCTTTCTGAGCTTTGCCTCCAGCCCGGAAAGATAAGCAACCGCTTCCTTCTCCTGAGCCTCATAGGAAAGTTCTTCAATATTGACGATTGGAAATCCATGTGGGGAAGCATACACAATTTGCGGCTCGACGACCTGCAGCAGGAAGACTTCCGCCTGATACTTTAATGCCAACTCCTCTACGTGCTGCAAGATTGTTTCTGCCCGCTTGGAACCATCTAAGGGCACCAGAATTTTTTTATACATATCATCTCCCTTCAATAAACTAAGAGATTTGTAGTTGCTGTTAATATCATACCACTTAAGTTGACACTTGTATACTATAATGTTGTGTTGGTGTTGATTTTACTCTTGCTGCTCTGAAAAAACCGGGGAATCAACACCAAACAAACCAGAGCCAATTTAGGCCTTTATGTAAAAGTTAGAAAACCAACCAAGATCAATTGAAATGGATTGGTCATTGATTCACCGGGAATCTGCTCTCGACATCCAGGCTTATGCGCTCCTCTCAGCCTGCCAATTCGCTGTATAATATAATTGAAGAAACCGATAAATGAATGTGGGAGAATTCAGAACATGAAATCACCTCAAATGGTATCTGGAGGTTTACCCGTCCTGGGGCACCTGATTGATTTCGTGACCAAACAAGACCAGTTGCTGCAAAAAGGCGCTAAAGAATATGGGGCAATCTTTGGCCTTAACCTGATGGGCCAGAAAGTGGCTGTGCTGACCGGACCAGAAGCTAAAAATGCTTTCTTCACAGAAACAGACCGCACTCTGAATATGGAAGAAGCCTACGAATTCTTAGCCGCCATATTCGGTAAGGTTGCCTTCCTGGCAGACCACCAAACTTACCAGAACCACCGCCCCATCCTGCACGCCCTTTTCAGCCGCAGCCAGATGGCCGTCTATCTGGATGTGATCGTGGAGGTCGTCTCTAGATGGCTGGATAACCTGGGCGAAGAAGGAGAGATGGAGATTGCCGGGGAAATGATCGAACTGGTACAAGAAGTTGCCGGGCGATGCTTCTTGGGGGATGAGATATATGAGAATTTGGGTAACCGCTTCTGGCTGGCCTATAACGACCTGAGCAAAGCCCTGGACCCAGTCTTGCCGCCCACCTGGCCGCTGCCAAAATTCATCCGCCGCGACAAAGCCAAAGCTTACCTGAGCAACGTACTCCATCCCCTTGTCTGGGAACGCCGCGCCAATCCTAAAGATGACCCCTTCCAGCTGTTGGTGGAGGCTAAAATGAAAGACGGTAGCTTACCCTCCGAAGAGACAATTGTCCAGCTGCTGATGGCGCTGCTGTTTGCCGGGCATGAAACCACTGCCGGCCAGGCCGCCTGGACAATCATCCAGCTGGTTCAGAACCCCGACTATCTGAAAATTGTGCGCGCCGAAATTGACGAGTTGATCACCGCGGCTGACGCCATCGATCACAACACCCTGCGCGACTTGAAATATGTCAGCATGGCGGTGGATGAGACCTCCCGCATGTATCCTTCTGCCGAGACCATCATGCGCACGGTGGAAGAAGACTTGGTTATCGGTGAGATCACCGTACCCGCAGGATGGATGGTGCAAACCGCCACTGCCGTAGACCATTTCCGGGAAGACCTCTTCGACAATCCCCAGGAGTACGACCCGCTTCGTTTTTCACCTGAGCGAAAAGAAGATCGCAAAGAGAAGCATGCCATCCTTTCGTTTGGTGGCGGGCTGCATAAATGCGCCGGCATGAACTTCGCCAACATGGAGATGGCGATCATCGCTGCCCTGCTCTTTGAGCGGTATGAGCTTGAGATCATTTCAGGTGAGTTAAAGGTGCAGCGCGGATTGGGCTCCAGCCGGCCATCCAAAACAATGCTGCGCTACCGGATTAGGGAAACCTGACCAGCGGACACAGAACACAACCAAAGGTGGGCGTTTGCCTTCATACAAGCCGATTACACTCCTCTCCGCAGCCAGTGTTTTGCATTAAGGTGGAGTTGAGCTGCCACCATATGTCACTTAACTCGCGTTCAAAGCTCAAAACGGCCCCAGCTCACCTGTACAAAGGCAGTATCTTTGATTTTTCGATTTGTGCGCAAAACATCCTTTGGTTGAATTGAACTTTATAACCATCTTGCTACCTGATCGGAAATTTCACCTTCCTCAAACCCTGTGGCGACTTTGGTTAGAACTAATTTCCTCCTATCTAAAAGCGTAAGGGATAACACACTACTAGAAGACAACTGCAACACTATGATAACGTTTGACGACATTGATATGATAAAATGTCCAAGCGGAATGTTTACCAGTCCCAGTCGCATTTTAGAGAAGCATAAGTACATAGCAGCCATACTCCCAAGCCAGATTTGATCTGGGACATGATCCAAAAAAATAAACAAGGGACAGGAAATAAAATGATCTCATCACCCCAGCTTGAAAGACTCAAAACGCTCTTGGAAAAACCCCCAAATCTCAGCGCATTGGGTATCCCGCAGAACCTGCTGATCGACATCATGCTGCGTTTGTTCTACTCCGAGGGACTGTTGACTGTTCGCCGGATTATCGACGTTATCAAAGTGCCAATGGCAATTGAAGAACTGATAAAACAGCTGACCGATGACAAGGTCATCAGGGTCCAATCCGGAAATTCCGGAATGGGGATCCTTGGTTACCTTTACAGCCTTACAGAGAATGGGGAGAGGCGCGCTCGGGCGGCGATGGAGCGCAGCCTGTATATCGGACCTGCCCCTGTACCCGTTCAACTTTACAATGAGATTATCGATTTACAATCGATTAACAACCGGGGCGTACAGCCCGATAAAGTGATTGAATCCTTACAAGACATGGTACTCCCAGAGGACTTTCACCGCAAAATTGGTCCGGCGGTGAATACTGCAGCCTCATTGTTCATTTATGGCCCTTCCGGCAACGGAAAAACAACCATCGCCAAAAAAATGGCCGAGTTGATCTCAGATATTGAACCGATCTGGCTGCCGTATGCAATCACCGCGGGCGGGCAGATCATTCAAATCCATGACCGGTTGGTGCACCAACAGATTGAAGTCACCAAACAGCACACAAAGATCTACGGTGAAGTCGATCCCCGATTTGGTCTCTTCCGGCGGCCATCTGTCGTGGTGGGGGGCGAACTAAAATTGTCTGAGCTTGACCTGCGGTTTGATCCGATATCCAAGATTTACGAAGCCCCGTTACACATCAAAGCCAATGGGGGCATGTTCTTGATTGATGATTTTGGCCGCCAGCAGGCGCGTCCTTTGGATATGCTTAATCGATGGATCGTTCCCCTTGACGATCAAGTCGATTACCTTCGGCTTAAAACCGGGCAAACGGTAGTCGTCCCTTTCCGGCAGTTGATCGTCTTTGCCACCAACCTGAATCCCTACGATCTGGCTGAAGACGCTTTTTTCCGCCGCATTCAAATCAAGGTCAAGGTCGATTCCCCCTCCGAGGAGAATTACCGCAAGATTTTTGAATTGAATTGCCAGCTGTTTGACCTTGAATTTGATGAGGAAATCTACAACTATCTGGTTAAAACCTACTACCATGATGTGGGGCGAGACTTTCAGGCAGTCCATCCGGGCGACCTGCTGAAAATACTGAAAGCCTTATGTGAATATGAAGACCGTGAACCCGTACTGGCAATCGACTTAATCGATACAGCCTGCGAAAGTTATTTTGTTGAAAACTGGGAAGGATCGAAGCCAAATCCCAAATCAATCCAATACTACAATTAATCAATGAGATTGTATTCCCAGATTTGATCAGCCAAGACAGAACCTAATTGGTAAACAGAATCATGAATGGTTAGATCGAATCAGAGCGGAAAACCAGCTATCGAATTCGCTTTTAATCCACCTGGTCGGCATATAATTTCCAAAAATCTCACAAATGGGAGGAAGGAGATTATCTGGATCGCGCGATGAACTCACACCAGAGGACCAGTTTCTTCCAAACAGATGCTTTCATGATGCCAATCTTTTAACCATAGCTCGGCAACTTTTTTAGATTTCCTCTTCCAGGTTTATAGCTGCAGTGTGCATCAATTTTCCTGCAATCCCAGAATAGAATACAGGGTAGGATCGTCTGTCAGGTGTGGTGTTAGGAAATTAATATTACTCAGCAGATCGCTTGCGGAAAGCCTTGATCCACCTCATCGCATATTCATCGCGGCCCATCAGCAGATCACAGGCTAGCAAGGTGGTCTGGATATCCTCTTTGGTGGGGTCGGTGATGGCGGTGGTCAGCCCATTGGCGATCGCCAAAGAGAGATAAGCGGTATTGATCACTGCCCGGTCTGGCAGACCGAAGGAAACGTTGCTGGCTCCCAGGTTGAGGTTGACGCCCAGTTCCTTGCGGATCAGCCTGAGCGAATCCAGAGTAACCCGTGCGGCGTTATGATCGGCGCCCACAGTAAGTGCAAGGGCGTCGATGACCACATCTTCCGCCGGGATGCCGTAGTCAGCGGCCCGCTCGATCAGCTTGCGGGCGGTGGCCAGCCGGTCCTGCGGGGTGGCGGGGATCCCGCTGTCATCGGTGATCACACCAATCACTGCTGCGCCGTATTCTTTGACAAGTGGCAGAATCTTTCCCATCATCACCTCTTCGGCTGTGGTGGAATTGATCAAAGCCTTACCTTCGTAGTTCTCCAGAGCAACCTTCAAGGCTGCCGGGTCTGCGCTGTCGAAGCACAAAGGGACTTGTACCACTTCCAGGACAGCCTGCAAAGCGCCTTTCATGATGGCGGGTTCATTTGCACCGGGGATCCCGGCATTCACATCCAGGATGTGGGCGCCGGCCTCCACCTGCATGATGGCATCCTGCTGGACAAGACTAAAATCACCCTCAGCCATGCTGGCAGCGAGTTTCTTGCGCCGGGTGGGGTTGATGCGTTCACCGATGATCTTGAAGGGTGAACCGGGGCTGATGACGACTTCTGTATCTTTGTAGCTGATTTTAGTTTCCAAATCGCACCTCGTGTTATCGAGATCAGCTATGCGCCAACCAGGCGCTGGACCAGGCGGACCGCAGAGGAAGCATCCGGAGCAAAGCCGTCGGCCCCGATCTGCTGGGCATACTCATCGGTGACGGGTGCCCCGCCGATCACGATTTTAACATCCTCGCGGATTCCCGCCTCCTCAGCAGCTGCAATCACTTGTTTCATGTTGTTCATTGTAGTGGTCAGCAAAGCCGAGATGCCAATCACCTGTGCACCGTTCTTAGCCTCCTCGATGAATTTGGCCGGGTCCACATCTGTGCCTAGATCAACAACCTCAAAACCGGCCCCTTCCAGCATCATTCCCACCAGGTTTTTTCCAATATCGTGCAGGTCGCCTTTGACAGTACCGATTACCACTTTGCCAGAAGACTTCACATCCTCAGCAGCAAGGTGGGGCTTTAGTAAACCCAACCCGGCTTGCATCGCCCGTGCAGCGATCAACATTTCAGGGACGAAATACTCGCCCGCTTCAAAAAGTTGCCCCACTTCAGACATAGCTAAAATTAATCCTTCATTCAGGATTTTTTCTGGTGAAAGTCCGGCATTGATTGCTGCCTGAACCTCTTCCTTTGCACCATCTGCATCCCCCGCCAGAACTGCATCATAAACTGATTTTAGGGTCATTGATAAATTCTCCTTGTTGATTTAAGTTTCTTCTGCATCCATCTCCAGGATGCCCTTGGCTGTGTAAGCATCTGTGATCAGGATGTTAATATACTTCCCGCGTAGGGCACCCAATATTGCCTTTACTTTGCCCATCCCACCTGCAATCCCAAATCTCACCGGGATTTCCATCAAGTCCCGCCGTGAGATCGTGAAAGACCTTGCCTGGAATTCCCGTCCTGTCGGTTTCCCATCAAGATTGAAGAACAGGCCCGCCACATTACCAACTGCCCCAAACTGGATCAATCCGCGCATCTCTTCAGCGATCAAATATCCTCCACTGTAGAAGGTGGAATAATCTAAATCCGCGCTCCCCACCCCGAACAGACCCACATCACATTCCTTCATCAATTGCATTGTGCTTGAAACCCCTGGCACCTGCATCAAGGACTTGATAGTTTCTGGCTTATCGACAATGTAAGGCACATTAAGGAAATAGCCAACTCCCCCGGTTTTTGTAACCAGGTGCTGGACCACACCGTGTCCATCAATATCCAGGTTCCTTCCCCGCAGCGCTCCAACCAACTGAATCACCTTAATATCTCGTGTTTTTTGAACTTCAAGAGCGTTGATCGTTGCATCTAGCGCTGTTCCCCATGCCGTCCCCAGTGTGATTCCTGGTTTTATATACGGTTGGATCACATTCGCAGCAACAGATCCAAGCCGTGAGAGATAGCGAAAGCTGTCTTCCACATAACCAGTAAAGATCACAGCATCTTCCAATGCAAATCGCCTGGTAATCTCTGCCTGAATTTTATGATCAAACTCGAAACGTCGGTCGATCTGGATCTTCACGATTTCTTTACTACGGGCTTCAGTCAGCATGCGTGAGACCATCGAGCGGGTTACACCAATCTGCTTGGATATCTCCGACTGATTCATCCCCTCAACAAAATACATCTCCGCAACATCAGCCAGCAGGTTATCGCGATCTTCGGTTAGTTTTCTTGCCATCTTCCCTCATCACGTTTTATCAAGCCATAGATGATCCTGGCAATACATTATATAGGATCTCACCAAATTGGTGGATTTCCTCGCGGGTCGTGAATTCACCAATTGATATACGAAGCGTCCCCTCAATCTGTTTCTCTGTTAAGCCCATCGCCAGCAGCACATGGGAAGGCTCTATAGACTGTGAGGTGCAGGCTGACCCCATCGACACAGCCACTCCATTCTGATTCAGATGGAACATCAGCAGCTCACCATTGGTATCCGGAAAACTTACAGAAAGAACGTGGGGTGCCACCTTCTTACCAGTGGGTCCGTTGACCACAGCTTTTTCACTGAATTCACCAATCACGCTGATCAGCTCTGCGCGTAATTCTACCAGGCGGCTGTACCTGATCTCATAGTCATCGTTCCGCAAAGCCATTGCCGCACCTAATCCTATGATCCCGGGCACGTTCTCGGTGCCAGGCCGCAAGCTGCCTTCCTGCGCCCCACCAAACAAGATCGGATCCAAATGTGTTCCAGCCCGAACATACAAGGCTCCCACTCCTTTGGGACCGTAAATCTTATGCCCCGAAAGGGATAGCATATCCACATTCAGTAAATCCACATCTATGGCAAAACAATTGACCGCCTGGACAATATCTGTATGAAAAATGATCTCATGTTCCCGGGCGATCCGTCCAATCGCGGCAATATCCTGAACGCTGCCGACTTCATTGTTAACCATCATTATCGAGAGCAAGCCGGTTTCCGGCCGAACCGCAGCTTCGATGGTTTCGGGTGACACGATTCCCTGATTGTCCACCGGTAGAATAGTAACTTGATATCCCCGGGATGCCAGTGCCTCAACTGTATGCAAGCTGGCATGGTGCTCAATGCTGCTGGTGATGATGTGATTCTTGCCCCGTGCCAGCAGACTTGCCGAACCGATCAGGGCCAGATTGGTCGCCTCTGTGGCCCCACTAGTAAATATAATTTCCTCTCGATCTGCCCCAATACCATCCGCCACCAGGTCTCTGGCCGTCTCAACGGCACGCTTCGCAGCCATGCCAGCCCCATGCATGCTGGACGGATTCCCAAACATGCCTTCCAACGCCGGGATCATCGCCTCTTTTACAGCAGGATGAACCGGGGTGGTAGCACAATAGTCAAAATATATTGAAGTATCCACAACTCGCCTAGAAATTGTTACTTATGACAGCGTTGAGACTGGGTAGTATTCCTCCACGATCCGGTAAACGTTTTCCAGCGTTTCCTGATCATCTAGGTCTTTCAGCAATGGGCGGATATGCAAAGATGGGCAGGTTAATTCTGAAGGTGTAAAAGCCGGAATCAGCTGGAAGACCAGATCGACATGTTCGGGTGGGGAGCTGTTTTCCCAAATGCTCTGGTTATCTATCTTGACAGCATACCCGCGTGCTTCCAGCAGAGCATGCAGGTGATCGCGAACAATCACCATCCGGTTCCCGCACCAGCCATTTATGATTCGAATCGTGAACCTGTTCATCATCTAAAATAATTGGATTAGTGCCAGATAACCCTGCCGGCTGACCGGCAGGGTTATCACTATTTGTCCTAAAGTTAGAACCCGAAGAGTTTGAAAATATTGAGAATGACGAACCCAAGCGGGTCACCGCCCATATCCCAACTGGCAAGCTGGAGCCCCTGTTCGATCTCGGCAGTAAACTGCCCCATGTTGGCAAAGGTGGCAGTATGGATATCTGCTGTCAGGGTTGAGAAGTACATGAAGGGGATAGAGAAGAGCAGCAGCACGATCACGGTCTTGACCACATTGCCTTTGGTATAGGGCACAACCGCACCAGCCCAGAACGGGACTACTGCCAGGCTGGCGATCGGCAGCATCTTCACACCAGGCAGAATTGCGGCAAGAAGAATGCTCAGCGGGAAGAGGATCACAGAGGAAGCCATAACCGCCGGGTGGCCAAGCAGGACAGCACAGTCAACGGCCACATAGATCTCTCGATCTGGGAAGCGTTCGCGCATGAACTCGATGATTGACATCGTGATCGGCACCAAGCCCTCAGAGATGATCGAAACCATGCGGGGCAGCACCAGCATCATGGTAGCAACCTGCATACCCAGTCCCAGGATGCCCTGGACATTGTAACCTGCAGCGATACCAATGATGACACCCAGTACCAAACCCAGGATCGCAGGCTCGCCGATCAGACCAAAGCGCTTGCGGATCCCTTCGGGGGAAGCATCCCAATCCTTGAGGCCGGGGATGCGTTCCAGCAGCCAGACCACCGGAATAGCAAAGATGCTGGCCTGTACCGTGGTACCGCAGGGCACGCCAATGCCTGGCATTTCGTTGAATTCTTGATACTTCTTGGCGGTCACATCGCTCATCAGCGAGCCAAGCACCAGATAGAGCACGCCACCAACCACACCCCAGACCACAGAGCCGGTCAATGCCCACACGAAGCCGGCCAGCGCAGAGCCGTGCCAGTAAGACCACACATCCGTCCAAAGGGTCTTCGTCAGCCTGAGAAAGACCATGATCAGGTTGACGGCGATGATCGAGAGGACCAACCCGGCGACGCCAGGCCATCCCCAGGCGATACCGGCATCTGCCCAGTTGACATCCACGAGGGCAAGCTCAAGACCCAGGCGGGTTGCAAGGGCTCCAACAGCCGGCTGTAGGGCTGCGATGATCAGGTTAACGACCAAGAACAAACCAGCCAGGCCGACACCGACCGTGACACCGCCGCGTACGGCCTTCTGCCAGCCGACCCTGAAGATCAAGCCGAGCAGGATCAACACGATGGGCACAATCACGGTAGAACCGAGGCCCAGGAACCAAGCTACTGCTGTTTGAATAAACTCCATCTTTACATCTCCTTTTTTTTATCTCAGGTTTGATTTGAATTCTTGCCTGTGAACACACATTTCAGTCTTTGATCAATTCAACGATTTCGTCAAGCAAAACCTGTTTCTCAGCTTTCGTTCCGATCAGGAACGGCATTCCCTTCAGCTGTGGCACATCGAATTCGCGGTATATCTTCATCATACACACCACCAAATCCATGCGCCCGATGTACTTGTCGATATCGGCAATCAGGACTCGCTTGACTTCAACATCCAGCCCCTCTCCCTCCATTCGCTCACGAATCAGATCTTCCGCGATCGTCGAGGTATTTATGCCGGCCCCGCAAGCCACCACGATTAGTTTGCTCATATGGCACTCCTCATTCGTTAGTTCACTTACTCTTCACCACTTGGGTTTGATCCATAATTGTTGCTTCCTTATCAACCTCCTTTCCGTGACCAGGCATAGAATTAACTTTATAGCGCCAATTCTCGTTTCAGCCATTCAACAATTTTTGCTTCCCTCTTTAAATACCTTAGCTCTGATAATTTATCCGGATCTCCAAACAACTCTGCCAGACTTCTAAGTGTCTCGATTTGCTCTTCGGGGCTTTTATTTGCCAGCATGATCACAAGTTCTACAGCCAGTTCCTCATCGGGATCAGCCATATTCCGGAACACAACGGGAGTTTTGTGAATTGCCACCGCCAAAGCGGATTGATGAACACCCTCAGAATCTGCATGCGGGAAGGCAATCGGAAACGGCCTGGTCGGCAGGCCTGTAGCGTGAATCCGCTCTCGCTCAATTGCGGCTTTTCCATAGCCTTCAGCAACTGACCCAGCCTCAAACAGGCTCCCAGCCAAGGCGGCAATGACTTCATCCGAATCCTGCGCTTCCAGATCTACGAAAATGAATGATTCCTGTAATCTCACCATAACTGCTTAACTCCTCAACGCTGTCCGTAACGATTTTGATAGTACTCAAATGATGCTTTTGCCTGTGCTGGTGTAAACACCTTGACCTCACCGATCCCGCGGGCGATGAAGTAAGTCTTGGCCGCTTCTTCCAGTGTGACCGCCCGTTCCATTGCATGATGTAAATTCTCGCCTACTGTGATCGGGCCATGCTGACCAAGCATCACCCCAAAACCATCTCCAAGCGCTTCAACCGGTGCGGTGATGAAATGATCATCCTCAATATGGGTATAAGGCGCGATCTTGATCGGCTGCCCGAACCAGTCTGCTTGTGTTTCGGTGATGATCGGGATCGTCATATCCACCACTGAAAAGGCTGTGGCATACGGGGAATGGGAATGCACAATCCCGTTGACATCCGGGCGCGCTCGAAGGATCGCTGTCCAGAGGTTGGTGGCCACTGATGGGCGGTATTTCCCACTGATGATGTTCAAATCCATATCTACAACAATCATATCTTCAGCAGAAAGTAAGGCGTAATCCAGTCCGCTGGGGGTTACAACCACGTAGCCGGTCTCTGGATCCCGGGCACAGATTGTCCCGCCGGCCATCCACACCAGACCATAATCTCTCAATGCATTCGCAGATGCTAAAACCTCTACTCGTAAGCCTTCCAGGATCATCTGATCACCCTTCACTCAACGGATACTTTCCCAGTTCCAGTCCACCTTTGAAGAATTCAAGCATATTCTCGAGCGGAATGTCATTGCTGAAGTTGTGCGCCGGTGCCAGGATATACCCCCCACCTTCACCCATCTGCTCAATCCTCAGGCGCACCTCTTTGCGCACATCCTCAACCGTGCCATTATTGAGGACGGTTTTCACGTCCACACCACCTTGGAATACCAGATCTTTTCCAAAATCTCTCTTCAACCCAACCGGGTCCATACCTGGCAGATGACCCTCGATTGGATTCAAGATTTCGAATCCCGCTTCGATCAGGTCTGGGATGAACTTCCGGATAGCGCCGTCGTTATGCAGCATCACCTTTGCATTTGGCGCTAGTTTCTTATACATTTCGATCGATTTCTTGTGCAGGGGTTTGAGGTATTTTGTATAGACTTCCGGATTGAACATCGGTCCATTGTTTGTACCCAGGTCCTCCGCTAACTCAATCACATCCACATAAGGGCCAACCACCTTGAGGAACTCATAATAAAAACCGTCCAGGACTTCTGCAATTTTTCCAGTCAGATAACTGAATATCTTAGTGTCCAAGACGGTCATCATCAAAGCATTTTCCATCCCAGCAAGCAGGCGAGTAAACTCCCAGATGTTGCCGTAAACTGGCCGGTGAGCCACGATTGAGTAATCCGTGTTGTTGAATAAATCCTCAACCTCTTCCTTAACACCAGCCATCCTCTCTGGCCTGGTCGGGTCCGGCCAGTTAAAATTCTCGATCTTCTCAATTGTCAGATCTTCACCAAGCGGCGCACCGGTCATGTCATAGTAGCCGCCGATAATGCGGTGATGCAGCCCCCATTCATCAATGAACTCTGTGAATTCCCCAGTCATAGAGTTGGCAATATAGCCCTCTGGCGGGCGGATATGGATAAAACGGAAATCAGTGCCCAGCTTATCCAATATAGGATTGTAATCAGGGGTAGTGTAGAAACCAACCAGGGTTCTGCGCGGGACATCCCTTACCCCAAAATGGTCGCGCAATAGCTCGTATCTTTGCTCTGTAAGGTGATTTGCAGATCCCCCCAACGTGACTGGCACACGGTCTGGTTCCTTGTGATTCAGTGCCAGACGCACACGCTCTCGCGGCGTCATCTCCTCTTGCATCTCTCTCTCCTCAAAATTCACTTATGTGAATTACAAATATCACATACGTGAACATCTTAGCACAAAATTGCCCCGTATGTCAAGCACGG